>NZ_CP114599.1:3570000-3945000 GCF_027286305.1 Phenylobacterium sp. NIBR 498073 | reverse complement strand
CACTGGATGGATGCGGGGGTCGCGAGATCTACCAATTCTAACCAAACTCCGAATACCCAAGAGAACTATCTGGCAGACACACGGCGGGTGCTAACGTCCGTCGTGAAAAGGGAAACAACCCTAACCATCATCTAAGGCCCCCAAGTACTGGCTAAGTGGGAAACGATGTGGGATTGCTTTGACAACCAGGATGTTGGCTTAGAAGCAGCCATCATTTAAAGAAAGCGTAACAGCTCACTGGTCAAGCGATCCTGCGCGGAAAATGTAACGGGGCTCAAGCCAGTCGCCGAAGGTATGGGTGTGCGTAAGCACGCGGTAGCGGAGCGTTCCGTAAGCCTGTGAAGGTCAGTCGTGAGGCTGGCTGGAGGTATCGGAAGTGAGAATGCTGACATGAGTAGCGACAAAGAGTGTGAGAGACACTCTCGCCGAAAGTCCAAGGGTTCCTGCGTAAAGCTAATCTGCGCAGGGTTAGCCGGCCCCTAAGGCGAGGCCGAAAGGCGTAGTCGATGGGAACCAGGTGAATATTCCTGGGCCAGTTGGAGGTGACGAATTCCGTAAATTGTCAGGGCTTATTGGATTGTCCTGGCAGTGAAGGAGTTCCTGGAAATAACCCCAACGGAGACCGTACCCGAAACCGACACAGGTGGACAGGTAGAGTATACCAAGGCGCTTGAGAGAACTATGCTGAAGGAACTCGGCAAATTGCACGCGTAACTTCGGGATAAGCGTGACTCTGCTTAGGGCAACCTTTGTAGAGTGGCACAGGCCAGGGGGTAGCGACTGTTTATCAAAAACACAGGGCTCTGCGAAGCCGCAAGGCGACGTATAGGGTCTGACGCCTGCCCGGTGCCGGAAGGTTAAAAGGAGGGGTGCAAGCTCCGAATTGAAGCCCCGGTAAACGGCGGCCGTAACTATAACGGTCCTAAGGTAGCGAAATTCCTTGTCGGGTAAGTTCCGACCTGCACGAATGGCGTAACGACTTCCCCACTGTCTCCAGCATAGGCTCAGCGAAATTGAATTCCCCGTGAAGATGCGGGGTTCCCGCGGTCAGACGGAAAGACCCTATGAACCTTTACTGCAGCTTCGCCTTGGCGTTAGCGGCAACATGTGTAGGATAGGTGGGAGGCTATGAAACCGGGGCGCCAGTTCCGGTGGAGCCATCCTTGAAATACCACCCTTGTTGTCGCTGACGTCTAACCGCGGCCCGTTATCCGGGTCCGGGACATGGCGTGGCGGGCAGTTTGACTGGGGCGGTCGCCTCCCAAAGTGTAACGGAGGCGCGCGATGGTGGGCTCAGAGCGGTCGGAAATCGCTCGACGAGTGCAATGGCATAAGCCCGCCTGACTGCGAGACTGACAAGTCGAGCAGAGACGAAAGTCGGCCATAGTGATCCGGTGGTTCTGCGTGGAAGGGCCATCGCTCAACGAATAAAAGGTACTCTAGGGATAACAGGCTGATTTTGCCCAAGCGTCCACAGCGACGGCAAAGTTTGGCACCTCGATGTCGGCTCATCACATCCTGGGGCTGGAGCAGGTCCCAAGGGTTCGGCTGTTCGCCGATTAAAGTGGTACGTGAGCTGGGTTCAGAACGTCGTGAGACAGTTTGGTCCCTATCTGCCGTGGGTGTACGAAGCTTGAGAGGATCTGTCCCTAGTACGAGAGGACCGGGATGGACACACCTCTGGTGGACCTGTCATGGCGCCAGCTGTGCAGCAGGGTAGCTAAGTGTGGAATAGATAACCGCTGAAAGCATCTAAGCGGGAAACTAACCTCAAAACAAGGCTTCGCCGAGAGCCGTGGTAGACCACCACGTTGATAGGCCAGGTGTGGAAGTGCGGCGACGCATGCAGCTTACTGGTACTAATCGCTCGATAGGCTTGATCGTTCTTAGTCAAACTCATGACTAACGCGCTTTGTGTGATGTCTTCTCTTTTCAACGCATCCGTTTCGTTGACCTGGTGGTTATACCGAGAGGTCCCCACCCGATCCCATCCCGAACTCGGTCGTTAAGCCTCTCTGGGCCAATGGTACTTCGTCTTAAGGCGCGGGAGAGTAGGTCGCCGCCAGGTCTACCAAACGGATGCAGTCCAAAACCCTTCAATACACAATCACACCCTGACGCGGGGTGGAGCAGCCCGGTAGCTCGTCAGGCTCATAACCTGAAGGTCACAGGTTCAAATCCTGTCCCCGCACCCAAGCTTTTCAAGCCCCCAAGCTCTCGCTCGGGGGCTTCTTCGTGTCCGAGACCCAACTCACGCCCCCATATCTGGCCAGTCCGGCATCGATAGCTTCACCGCCCGACCACGCTCCACGCCACCAAGGTGCTGCAGAAAACTCGCGATCCCAGCCGCCCCCTGCATGTAACCGGTCTGCGCCTGAACGAACTCCGGGCGGTCGCGGTGTTCGGCCTGACGCCAGAACCGCCCGCCGCCCGAGGTCTCGCTGCTGTCCAGGATCACCGCCGCACAGCGACGCGCCAGATCCAGGTACTCGGCCTTGCCCGTCCGGCGCGCCAGCAGCAGCGCGAACTCGCCGACCCCGGCGTCGCCGCAGCACTGGCCATGATTGTTCCAGAACCCGGCCGACCGGGCTTCCGGCGCCCCGGCGCCCTTGATGCCGGCGACCAGCTGCTCAAGCGCCTGGGCCCACTGCGCGTCGCCGGTGACGGCGTGCAACTCCAGGAGCAGGCGGCCGGTGCCGGCCGGCCCGTGACAGGCGCCGAGATAGAAGATCGGTTTGCGGGTGTCCTCGTTATGGCAGACCAGCCGGCCGCTTCCGACCGGGTGGCTGCGGCTCATCGCGTAGCGCGCGGCGTCGATGGCGGCCTCGAGATAGCGCGGCTCGCCGGTCGCCCGGTGCAGCTGCAGCAAGGCGTAGCCGACCCCGGCCCCGCCGTGAGCGAAGTTGGGCGCGGTGAACTGGAACGGCATGTCGGCCATCATCCGCCAACGCAGGCCGTCCGGGGTCGGCTCGGCGACTTCCAGCAACCGCTCGGCGGCTGCGACAGCGAGCGCCAGCGCCCCGTCGTCCAGCCCCTCGCGCGCGGCATAGAGCAGGGTCAGAATCACGCCCGCGGATCCGACGGACTGGTCGTAGACCTCCCGCGGCTCAGAAAATCCGGTGATGTCGGCGAACGGGGCCGGTTCGATCCAGCCGACGCCGGCCCCGAGCGGCTGGGCGAGCTCGCGGATCTTGCGCAGGCAGAACGTCGCGCCTTCGCGGTAGCGCGCCAGGCCGGAAATCCGCGCCAGTTCGCCAAGCACGAAGACATAGCCGCCCCAGCCGGTGGAGGAATTGATCGAGAGATCCTCGAAGGTCGGCAGCTGCGCCAGGATCTCGTCGCCGGCGGCCAGCGCCCTTTCCATCAGCTCGGCTTCGCCGGACTGAGCGTGCAGCTCGAGCAGCAGCAGGATCACCCCGCCAGCGCCGTGGTAGAGGCTGTAGGCGGGGCGGGCCTTGGGATGATCGTTCGTCCGCCAGACCGCGCCGGTCCGCTGCGACTCGATGAAATTCAGCGCCTCGCGCGCCGCTTGTCCGTACCCGGTCATTTCCGCCCATCCTTGTTTTGCGCAAGGCTAGCGGCGCGGCGGCCTAGAGGCCAGCGCGGAACACCCAGTGCGGCCAGACCTGTTCGGAGTGCAGCTTGCGCGTCATGACCAGTTCCTCGACGGCCTCGGTGGCGCCGATGCAGGAGGGGGTGTCGGCGTCGTCGTAGACGACGTAGCCGCCGCGGGCCATCCGCGGCCAGACCGCCTCCTGCGCGTACTTCACCCCCGAATAGATGTCGCAGTCGATGTGGGCGAGGCCGAAGGTCGGCCGCTCGCGCGCGATCGCCGGAAAGGTGTCCTGGAACAGGCCCTTCACGACCACGAGGTTGGTCAGGCCCAGGGCGTCCCGACGCTCGACCAGGGCGTCGTAGGAGCTGTCGCCGAAGTCGCCGGCCCCGTGCAGGTCGCGGGCGGCGTCGGTCTCCGGCATCCCGGCATAGGTGTCGCAGGCATAGACCTTGGCGCCCGGCGCCACGTCCCAGAGGACACGGGCCATGAACAGGGCGTTGCCGCCGCGATAGGAGCCGAATTCGATGACGTCCTTGCCGTTGAGCCCGGCATAGAAGGAGGTCAGGATCAGGAAGAGGTTCATCCGCTTGGACTCGACCATCACCGACCAGTGGGCCGAGGCCTCGACGCCGGCCTGGTAGAGCGGATGGTGGGCGACGAGGTCGGCGACGCCGGCGTGCATCAATCCCCAGCCGCGTTGGTAGCCGTCATGAGCCGAGCGGCCGCGGGCGACGGTCCGCGGCGTGCCGATCTCAGGTAGAGCGATGGCGTTCATACGCCTATTGCTATGAAGCTTTCGGCAACTCGGCAATCGTTGTTCGGTGATTAGGCGGTGGCGGTCTGGTAGCTGCGCCAGGCGCTTTCGCAGCGCTTGGCCCGCGAGGCGCGGCGCAAGTCTTCCAGCCGGACTTCGAGCTTGGCGGACGCGGCCGGCGCGGCGGGGCCGAGTGATGCGGGGAACAGGTAGGCCTGAGCGGTCTCGCCCTCGCGCGCCAGCGGCTGACGGCGGGCGCCGGACACGACGGCGCGCTCGGTGAGCGCCAGCTCGGCGGCGATCTCGCGACAGGACAGGTGGCTATAGTCGTTGCGCGGCGGGCCGGCGGCCGTTCGCTGAGTATCAGTCGTCGCGCAGGCCGACAGCAAAGCCGCTGCGGCGATCGGCAGGACCGCGCCTCTCATTCCTGGAGCCCTCCCAGCAGGGTCGTTGTTGCGAAGACTGTGGCACGGCCGCCGTAAATGTCTTCAGGGAACGTGCGCGGGGCGGACGACTTCACGGAATTGCGCACGCCAGCTGCCGCCGATACCGGCGCAAACCGCGCAGGATTGTCGTTTTCTTGAGCGCGGAACGGGCCTATATGTGACGTTGCTTGATTGCACCGCCCGGCCGAAAGGCCGGGCGCCGTCATTTTGGAAAGACCGTCATGACCGAGATTCTGATGCCGAAGGCGACCGCTGTCTGGCTGGTCGACAACACCTCGCTGACCTTCGATCAGATCGCCGACTTTTGCGGCCTGCACCCGCTGGAAGTAAAGGGCATCGCTGACGGCGAAGTGGCGCGCGACATCCGCGGCGCCGACCCGATCGCCAACGGCCAGCTGTCGCGCGAAGAACTCGACAAGGCCCAGGCCAACGACAAGTACCGCATGAAGGCGCAGAAGAGCCGGCACGCCGAGCTGCTGAAGCCGGTGAAGAAGGCGCCGCGCTACACCCCGGTGTCGCGCCGCCAGGACCGTCCGGATGCGATCGCCTGGTTCATTCGCAACCACCCGGAAGTGGCCGACAGCCAGATCGCGCGGCTGCTGGGCACCACCAAGGCGACGATCGACCAGGTCCGCAACCGCAGCCACTGGAACTCGGCCAACATCAAGCCGGTCGACCCTGTGACGCTCGGCCTGGCGACCCAGATGGAGCTGGACGCCGTCGTCAAGAAGGCGGCCGACAAGAAGGCCAAGGACGACGCCCGGCGCGGCATCGTCGACGGCCCGACCTTGGAGCCGGCCTCCGAGACGGGCGCCTTCGGCGGGCCCGCCGATCAGGACGAACAACCCTACGCGGCCGAGCCGCCGCACTTCGACGACGAGGACGGCGAAGAAGACTAAGGGTTCAGGAGAGGGGCGGCGCGGACCGCCCCTTTTTCAGCCCGGCCGGAGCCGCGGACACGCGCAGGCGACCCTGCCGACCGCCTCCGGGGACCCGTGGAAACGATCGGTCAGGGTCGACTGGCGTCCGTCCCCCGCCCGCACGGACGAGAAAGAGCCTCGGCTAGTGTGCTTGCGCGCCCAAAGCCTCGATCTCTTCCTTGAGCTTAAGCTTCTTGAGCTTCAACTCTCTCAACTTGGTGGCGTCTGCGGCCGGCCTATTCGTTTCCTCCTCGATCATCCGATCCAGATTCTGGTGACGGAAGCCAAGTTCACGGATACGGGCTTCGACGGCCATGACGTGTCATCTCCTTGTCGAACTACTGTCACGACGAGTGAACACCCGCTGGTCTGGCCTGTCAGATCACATATGTTTGCAGTGGGCCGGGCTGGGCCCACGCCTTGAAACCGGGCTCGGAGATACAAAGGCATGAGCACTCCTGCACGCCTGGTGGTGGGCGTCTCGGGCGCCAGCGGCGTCGCCTACGGCCTGCGTGCGCTTGACGCCTGCCGTGAGCTCGGCGTCGAGAGCCACCTGATCTTCTCCAAGGCCGCGGCCCTGACGTTGGCGCAGGAAACCTCGCTCAGTCTCGCCGAGGTCAGCGCGCGGGCTGACGTGGCGCACAAGGTGGGCGATGTCGGCGCGTCGATTTCGTCGGGGTCGTTCCCGACGCTTGGCATGATCATCGCGCCCTGCTCGGTGCGCACGATGAGCGAGATCGCCACCGGCGTGACCTCCTCGCTGCTGACCCGCGCCGCCGACGTCACCCTGAAGGAGCGCCGCCCGCTGGTGCTGATGGTGCGCGAGACGCCGCTGCACCTGGGGCACCTGCGCACCATGGTGCGGCTGGCGGAAATGGGCGCGGTGATCGCCCCGCCGCTGCCGGCGTTCTACGCCAAGCCGGCCAGTTTGGAGGAGATGGTCGATCAGTCGGTGGGGCGTGCGCTCGACCTGTTCGGCCTGTCGTGGACGCCGGTGAAGCGCTGGGGCCTGGATCTCAAGCCGTTGAGCGGGGAGGCTTAAGGCCGTGTCGCTGTGGGGATGGACGCTCGAAGCCTATGCCCGTCCAGGGGTTCCGGAAGCCTGCCTGGAGCTGCAGGACGAGTATGGGCAGAACACTTCGTATCTGCTTTGGGCCGTGTGGGCCGAAGGCGCCGACGCGGCGACCCTGCAGGCCGCGGCTGCGGCGGGGCGGGGCTGGGACGAGACGGTGCTCAAGCCGATCCGCGCGGTCCGCCGCACGCTGAAGGCCAGGTTCGGCAAGGTCGACGACGGCGCGCGCGAGGGGCTGCGCGAGGACGTGAAGGCCGCTGAGCTGCGGGCCGAACGGGTGCTGATGGAAGCCTTCGAGGCGCTGGGCGAGCATCGTCGCGGCGGGCGGCCCGCCCTGGAGGCGTTGAAAGCGGCCTCGCGCGCCTGGGGACCGCCTGCCCCGGACGAGGCCCTGGCCCGCCTGGCGCGCGCCCTTGGCTAGGTCGTTAACCGCCGGCGTGGCATAGGAAGCGCCGTGAGGTGGGGCGGCTAGCGTATGAACGACGACGACAGGAACGATCCCGAGGCGCGGCTGACCGAGCGCCTGCACCTGCTGATCCAGGAACACGCGGACCTGGGCGTGGCGGTCGAGGCGATCGCCCAGGCGCCGGTGCCCGACATGATGGTCATCGCCCGTCTGAAGCGGAGGAAGCTGGCCCTGAAGGACGAAATCGAGCGCCTGAAGGATCAGCAGACGCCCGACATCATCGCCTAAGCCGCTTCCCGCCCGCCCATCGAGGGCGGGCGTTCTTCGCGGCGATCGACAAATCGTTGTCGATCGCATCCGGCTCGCGAGTGAGAGCCGGCGCTCGTCACCCCATCTTGAAGGCGCAGAACTTGTTGCCGTCCAGGTCGCGGAAGTAGGCGCCGTAGAAGGTCGGCAGCCGCTTGCCCGGCTCACCGTCGCACGTGCCGCCCGCGGCCAGGGCCGCGGCGTGCACCTGGTCGACCACCTCCGGCGAGGGGCAGGCCAGCGCGACCATCATGCCGTTGCCGATGGTGGCCTTTTCGCCGTCATAGGGCTTGCAGACCGCGAGCGCCCCGGCGCCCGGCGCGCCGTAGAATTGAATGCGGTCCATGCCGAACGACCGCGCGACGCCCAGCGGCGCCAGGACGGCGTCGAAGAACGCCTTGGACTTCTCGAAATCGTTGGCGCCTACAGTGGTGTAGCCGATCATGGTGTTTCCCCTTTGGTAGCTTGCGCTGGCCGCTTCATAGCAACCTGACGCGCGCGTCACGGAAGGGAAATCGGCGGCTCTCAGCGCGAAGGAAGGCTGCGGGCCTGACGCTTGCGGATGAACATCGCCGTGTCGGCCTCGGCGACCAGCGCCTCGGCGTCCAGTTCGGGCGAGATCTCCCGCACCCCGAACGAGATGTGGAGCGGCGCGGTCCACTCGCCGAACCGGATCGGCGTGGCTTCGATCGCCTCGGCCAGCGAGCGGGCCTTGGCCTCGGCGGTCTCGCGGTCGGCCTGCACCAGGATGACCGCGAACTCGTCGCCGCCCATCCGCCCGACCACGTCGCTATCGCGGACGTTGGCCGCCAGCCGCTCGGCCACCGCGCAGAGGCAGGCGTCGCCGGCGGCGTGGCCATAGCGGTCGTTCACCGCCTTGAAGCCGTCGAGGTCGAAATAGACCACGCTGGCGGGCGAGCCGTAGCGCTGGGCGAAGGTGCGGATGCGGCCCAGTTCGCGCACGAAGGCGCGGCGGTTGAGCAGCGGCGTCAGGGGATCGCGATCAGCCAGCCCCTCGACCTCGGCAAGCTTGAGCTTGAGGCGCGACACCTCGCCGCGCAGGTCGTCGATCTCGGTCAGCAGGGTGGTCAACGCGCTCTGCACGCCCGGCGTCAGGTCGCCTTCGCCCAATCCCAGGAACGCGGTCTTGTCGATCGGTCCGGCCGTCGCGGCGCTCGCCTGCGCGCCGGCATGGACCAGCGCCCGCTTTCGGATCGCCGAGAAGGGTTCGGTGCGTGCGCCGGTGATCTTCATGCAGCCTCTCGCCTACCTGCAGAATCGGCAGGGAACCTCAAGCATCGAGAATCCTGAACGTCCTTGGTTGCGGGCGCAAGGCCGGCGCCTATACTCCCCGCCTTTCCGAGACAAGGGGCACGTCGGAATGAGCGTAGGCAAGGCGCAGGTCGCCATCATCATGGGCAGCCGGTCGGACTGGCCGACCATGAAGGGGGCCGCCGACAGTCTCGACGCCCTGGGCGTGGCCTACGAGGCCAAGGTGGTCTCCGCCCACCGCACGCCCGACCGGATGTACGAGTTCGCCAAGGGCGCCAAGGCGGCCGGCTTCAAGGTGATCATCGCCGGGGCCGGGGGCGCGGCGCATCTGCCGGGCATGACCGCTTCGCTGACCGAGCTGCCGGTGCTGGGCGTGCCGGTGGAGTCCAAGGCGCTGAAGGGCATGGATTCGCTGCTGTCGATCGTGCAGATGCCCGGCGGCATCCCGGTCGCCACCTTGGCGATCGGCGAGCCCGGCGCCAAGAACGCCGGCCTTCTTGCCGCCCAGATCCTGGCGCTCTCCGATGAGGCTCTGGCCGCGCGTCTGGCCGACTTCCGCGCCCGCAACACCGCCGGCGTCGCTGAAACCGTCGAAGACTGAGAACCCGCATGACCGCCTCTCCTCTGCCCCCCGGCTCGACGATCGGGATTCTCGGTGGAGGGCAGCTTGGCCGCATGCTGGCGCTGGCCGCCGGCCGGCTGGGCTTCGACGTCGCCATCCTGGACCCGGAGCCGAACGGCCCGGCCAGCCGCGTCGCCGCCCACACGGTCGTCGGGGCCTATGACGATCCCGAGGCGCTGGCGCAGCTCGCCAAGTTGGCCGACGTCGTCACCTATGAGTTCGAGAACGTGCCGGCGCTGGCGGTCGAACGGCTGACGCAGCTGGGCGTCTTGGTGGCGCCGGGCGCGCGCGCCCTGGCCGTCGCCCAGGACCGGGTCGAGGAGAAGACCTTCCTGAACGGGGCCGGCGCCCCGACGGTCGCCTTCGTCGCCGCCGACGATGGCGAGGCCGCCCGCGAGGCGGTCGCCGCGCTCGGCGCGCCGGCGCTGATGAAGACCCGCCGCGAGGGTTATGACGGCAAGGGCCAGTTGTGGGTCGAGCACGTCGCCGACGCGCCGGCGGCGTTCGAGAAAGTCGGCGGCAAGCCGGTGATCCTGGAAGCTCCCGCCGATTTCGTGCGCGAACTGTCGGTGATCGCCGCCCGCGGCCGCGACGGCGAGATCGCCGTCTATCCGATGGCCGAGAACCATCACGAGAAAGGCGTGCTGCGCCGCTCGTTCGCTCCCGCCGAGGTCAGCAAGGAGACCGCCGGCCAGGCCGAACGGATCGCCGCCCAGGTGCTGACCGCGCTCGACTATGTCGGGGTGATCGGGATCGAGCTGTTCGAGCTCAAGGACGGTAAGCTGCTGGTCAACGAGATCGCCCCGCGGGTCCACAACACCGGCCACTGGACGATGGACGGCTGCGAGGTCGACCAATTCGAACAGCATGTCCGCGCCGTCGCCGGCTGGCCCCTGGGCCCGACCCACGCCCACGCCAAGGTCGAGATGCTGAACCTGTTGGGCAAGGAGGCGGACGCCTGGGCCAAGCTGGCCGGCGAGCCGGAGACCCGCGTCCACCTGTACGGCAAGCGCGACGCCAAGCCGGGCCGCAAGATGGGCCACGTGAACCGATTGAGGCCGCTGTGACGACCTAGTTCCTCCCCTGCCGGGGAGGTCGGCCATATGGCCGACAGCTCCCCCGGGGGGAGCAGTTTGGTGGCGTTACGCCTCGGCGGGGATCGCCGACAGGGCTTCTTCCAACTCCAGGAAGCTCGGCTGCGCGCCCGAGGGCACGCTGCCGCGGCCGATCTCGACCGAGATCTGGGCGGCGTTGCCGTGCAGGTGGGCGACCAGCACCGACTGGATGATTTTGTAGAACGAGCCCTCTTCCTCGATGATCTCCTTCAGCCGCGCGGCGAAGGGGCCGACCAGACCGTAGGCCAGGAACACGCCGAGGAAGGTGCCGACCAGCGCGCCGCCGATCATGCCGCCCAGCACTTCCGGCGGCTCGGTGATCGAGCCCATGGTCTTGATGACCCCGAGCACGGCCGCGACGATGCCGAGGGCGGGCAGGGCGTCCGCCAGGTTCTGCAGCGCGCCGGCCGGGGCCAGCGCCTCGTGGTGGTGCTTCTCAAGCTGCTTTTCCATGGCGTCCTCGACCTGGTGCGGGTCCTCGAGGTTCATGGTCATCATCCGCAGGGTGTCGCAGATGAAGTCGATGGCGAAGTGGTCCTTCATGATCTTCGGGAAGCGCGAGAAGATCGTGCTCTCCTTCGGATTCTCGATGTGGCTTTCCAGGGCGATCACGCCCTTGGACTTCATGGTCTTGGTGAGCAGGAACAGCAACGACAGCAGGTCGCGGTAGTCGGCCGCCTTCCACTTCGGGCCGGCGAACACCTTGCCGAAGCCGCCGAGCGAGGCCTTGATCACCGGGACCGAGTTCGAGATCAGGAAGGCCGCGACGCCCGCGCCCCCGATCGCCATCATTTCATGGGGCAGGGCGTGCATGATCACGCCCATATTGCCGCCCGAGATGATGTAGCTGCCGAACACCAGCGCGAAGAGCAGCACGATGCCGATGATCTGAAACATTGGAAGTGGCGGTCCCCGCGGAATTCAGCGCCGAGCATGGCCGTTAATGCTTAATGTCCGGTGTGCGCGGCCCTTGTGCGCTTTGAGGTTTGCGCATCCCGACGGCACGGCTTAACAGCCCTTCCATGCCCAAGTCCGCCGAAGAGCAGGAAGGCCTGCCCAAGAAGACATTCGCCATCATCTTCGGCGTCTCGCTGGTGACCGCGATGGGGAACACCGGGATGATCTCGGTGCTCCCGGCGATCGGACGTTCGATCGGCATTCCCGATCCGATGGTCGCCGCGATCTTCTCACTGTCGGCGTTGCTCTGGGCGTTTTCCTCGCCGTGGTGGGCCCGCGCCTCCGATCGTCACGGCCGCAAGCCGTTGATGCTGATCGGGCTTTCGGGCTTCATGTTCTCGATGATCGCCTGCGCCCTGGTGGTGCTGGCCGGGCTGCACAAGCTGGCCGCGCCGATGGTGATCTTCATCTGTTTCCTGTTTGCACGGGCGCTGTTCGGCCTGTTCGGCGCAGCCTCCAACCCGGCGACCCAGGCCTATGTCGCCGAGCATACGCCCCCCGAGAAACGCACGCAGTCGATGTCGAGCCTGGCTGGCGCCTTCGGCCTGGGCACGGTCATCGGGCCGTTCGTCGCGCCGCTGTTCGTGCTGCCGCTGATCGGCCTGTCGGGCCCCATGTTCGGGTTCGCCCTGTTGGCGGGCGTCATGCTCTTCGTGGTCTGGAAGTTCCTGCCGGAAAGCAAGCATATGCCGGTCGCGCCGGTGAGGGCGGAGATCGCCAAGGACGCCACCGGCGGCGACGCGACCAAGGAAAAGCCGATGTGGCGCGACCCGCGGGTCACGCCGTTCCTGATCTACGGGTTCATCGTCGCGGTCTGCCAGACCGCCCAGGGCCAGACCCTCGGCTTCCTGATCATCGACAAGCTCCAACTCTCGCCGCTGCAGGCGCAGGGCTTCATCGCCATCGCCATGATGTTCGGGGCCATGGCCGGATTGCTCGCCCAGTGGGGCATCATCCGGATGTTCGAGATGACCCCGCGCCAGTTGCTGCGCTGGGGCGTGGCCGTCGCCGCGCTCGGCAACGTCATCGTCGCCTTCCAGCCGACCTATGGGGCGGTGGTGGCCGGCTACGCGATCTCCAGCCTCGGCTTCGGCCTGGCGCGGCCGGGCTTCACCGCCGGCTCGTCGCTCGCGGTCGGCATGCATGAGCAGGCGCGCGTCGCTGGGGCCATCGCCGCGGTGAACGGGGTGAACGTCGTGCTCGCCCCGTTTTTCGTCTGGCTCTACGAGCGGATCGCCCCGGCGCCCTTCATCCTCTGCGGCGGGCTGATGCTGCTGATGCTGATCTACGCCTTCCGCAATCCGCAGCTGCGCAACGCGCACCCGCAGCCGGCGACCCGCGCCGACGCGGCCATGGCGACCCTGGAAAAGAGCGACGAGGGCGGGGTCTAGCTCGCCCTCAGTTCGGCAGCGCGCCGGCTTCGACGTTCAGCCGCCGCACCATTTCCATCGACAGGTAGCCGTCGGCGACCAGGCCGCGCGACTTCTGCCAGGCGCGCAGGGCGGTGCGGGTGTTGACGCCCACCACCCCGTCCGGCGAGCCGGGGTTGAAGCCCAGCTTGGCCAGGGCGGTCTGCGCCCCGATGCGGTCGCTGATCGCCAGCGGCGTCTCCACGGGCCAGGGCTTCACCAGCGGCGCGCCGCCGGCGAAGGCGTCGGCCAGCAGCCCGATGCCCAGGGCGTAGGCCGTGGAGTTGTTGTACTTGCGGATCGCGAAGTGGTTGGGGAACAGCAGGAAAATCGGACCGTCAGCGCCGGCTGGCGCGACCAGCTGTCCCGGCGCCTGCTCGGCCGCCGTCCAGGGGCGCCCGTCGGCCGGCTTGACGCCCAGGCCTTCCCAATAGGCCGGCGCCTCCTTGGGCCCCTCGGTGAGGCTGTAGTCGAAGCCCGCCGGCAGGGTCACTTCCCGCGCCCAGGCCTGGCCGCGGACCCAGCCGCCCTTGGCCAGTAGGTTGGCGGCCGAGGCCAGGGCGTCGTTCGGCGAGCCCCAGATGTCGCGCTTGCCGTCGCCGTCGCCGTCGACGGCGGTCGAGATGTAGTTCGAGGGCAGGAACTGGGTCTGGCCCATGGCCCCGGCCCACGACCCCTTCAGCTGGGCGCGGCCGGCCTCGCCCGACTGGATGATCTTCAGGGTGGCGATCAGTTCGCCCTCGGCCCAGGCGCGGCGGCGGCCGTGATAGGCCAGGCTGGACATCGAGCGGACGACATCGAAGTCGCCCTGCACTGCGCCGAACGCGCTCTCCATGGCCCAGACGGCGATCAGGATGTCGCGCGGGACGCCGAAGCGCTGTTCGACCTCGGGCCAGAACGGCAGGTCGTTGCGATAGCGCTGGCCGCGGGCGATGCGGTCGGCGCTGATCACGCCGTTCACATAGGCGCCGATCGGCTTGGAGAATTCCGGCTGGGCCGAGTCCAGGCTGATCACGCGCGGGTTGGGCGTCAATCCGGCCATCTCGCGGTCGACCAGCGCCCCGGGCAGGCCGGCGGCGATCGCGCGGCCGCGGAACCCGCTGCGCCAGGCGTCATAGTCTGCGTCGCCTGAAGAGGCCGGCGCGACCGGAGCCGCTACAGCAGGGGGCGGCGCAGGCGTCGGGGCCGGCGGCGGCGTGTGCGTCGGCGGCGGCGGGGCGGGACCGGCGCAGCCGGCGAGGAACAAGACAAGAAGCAGGCGACGGTCCATATGGAGCAACCTAGCCGTGCCCCGTCCAGGCCTCAATCACAAGGCCGCGAGGGCGCTGCGACCATGTCGGCGCGGCTGCAGCGTTGACTCTTCGGGCCCCGGCCCGTATACGCGCCCGCTCTGTAGATAACCCGCCGGACCCGGTCCGGAGCCCTGAGATAGGTCCATGAAGGTCAGAAGCTCGCTTAAGTCGCTCAAGACTCGCCACCGCGACTGCAAGCTCGTGCGTCGCAAGGGCGTGGTCTACGTCATCAACAAAACCGACCCGCGCTTCAAAGCCAAGCAAGGCTGAGGCGACGAGGATGGCTCCCAGGGCCGTCCTCTGGGACATCGGTAATGTGATCGTGCGCTGGAATCCGCGCACGCTTTACCAAGAGTTCTTCAAGGAACCGGCCGAATGCGACCGGTTCCTTTCCCATGTCTGCAACATGGCGTGGCATGTCGCCCACGACCTCGGGGTGACGTTCGAGGACAACCGCGCGCCGCTCCTGGCGCAGTTTCCCGAATACGCCGACGCCATCCACGCCTGGGAGACCCGGTGGTGGGACATGTTCTCGGGCCCGATCCCCGAGACCGAGGCGGCCATCGAAGCCCTGCACGCCGCTGGGGTGCCGCAATACGGCGCGACCAACATGTCGCACGAGACCTTCCCGGGGACGGTCGCGATGAGCCCGGCCTTCAAGCGGCTCGCCGACTATGTGGTCTCGGCCCATGTGAAGCTGATCAAGCCCGATCCGCGCTTCTACGCCCAGGCGTGCGAGCAGTTCGGGCTGGCCCCCGCTGACGTCCTCTTCTTCGACGACTCGGCGGCGAATATCGCGAGCGCCCGTGAGTTCGGCTTCGACGCCCATCACTTCACCGACCCGGCCGCGATACGTCCGGCGCTGGAAGCCCGCGGACTGCTCTAGCCTCGCGCCTTCCGCCAAGCGCCCTATTGCCAAATATATGAATGTTAGTTCATATTTGTATCAAGCGAGGCCAGCAGGGCCTCCATGGCGAACGGGGAAGGCGATGGGCAGGAAGATTGCGGCCGGCGCGGCGGCGCTGGTCATGATGGCGGCTGGCGGGGCCGCAGCGCAGGAACGCGTCGGGGTGCGCGGCACCTGGGGCGAGCCGGCCAACGCGCCCGGCGCCTTCCACAACATGGAGGAGCTGTTCCCCTCGCGGCGGATCGCGCCGCCGGCCGCGGCCCTGCCGCTGAAGGAGCCGACCGCGCCGTTGGCCTTCACCTACACCTACAACGGCAAGACCAAGACCCTCGAGGACTTCGCCGCCGACACCCGCACCAGCGGCCTGCTGATCCTGCGCGGCGACCAGATCCTGCACGAGCGCTATTACATGGGCGCCTCGCCCGACAGCCGCTTCATCTCGTTCTCGGTGGGCAAGTCGTTCGTCTCGACCCTGATCGGCATCGCCCTGGCCGAGGGCAAGATTCGCAGCCTCGACGACCGCATGATCGACTACCTGCCGGACCTCAAGGGCGGGGCCTACGAGAAGACCACGATCAAGGACGTGCTGGAGATGTCGTCCGGCACCGAGTTTGACGAGGAATACACCAGCGCCAAGTCGGGGATCGCAGGCTTTCTCGGGCGCTTCGACGCCAACCAGGGCGGCCTCTACGACTATTCGCGCCAGTTCAAGTCGGCCCATGCACCGGGCGCGAAGTTCAACTACGCCAGCGCCGACACCGAGATCCTCGGCGCCCTGCTGGCCAAGGCCACCGGCGTGCGCCCGGCCGACTACATGACCGAGAAGCTCTGGAAGCCGATGGGCGCCGAAGCCGAGGCGCGCTGGATCCTCGACCAGCCGGGCGACGCCGGCCGCGAGGTCGCAGCCGGCGGCCTGGTGATCCGCCTGCGCGACTACGCCCGCTTCGGCTATCTGGCCGCCCACGACGGCATGGTCGGCGGCCGCCAGGTGCTGCCCAAGGGCTGGATCGCGCTCGCCACCCAGCCGCAGCGGCCGCAGGTGCAGTACGGCAAGCTGGGCGACGGGCCGCTGGGCTACGGCTACCAGTGGTGGCTGATCCCGGGCGCCGACCGCGCCTTCACGGGCGAAGGCATCTACGGCCAGTTCCTGATGGTTAATCCGCAGCTCGACCTGGTGGTGGTGAAGACCAGCGCCTGGACCGCAGCCTGGGACGATCCGATGGCGCTGGAGACCTTCGCGATGTTCGAGGCGCTGGGCGCCAGCCTGCGGGCCCAGCCCCAGGCCCAGCCCCAGGCGCAGTGAGCCGCAGCGTGCTAGGAGAGGGGTGATGAGCGCGACACTCACCCCTCGCAAGCTGCCCACCCAGGCGCGGGCCAAGGCCCGTATCCAGCGGGTGCTCGACGCCACCCAGGCGATCTTGAACCGCGATGGGCCGGCCGCCCTGACCACTCCGGCGATCGCCGCGGAGTCCGGTGTCTCGGTCGGCTCGATCTACCAGTACTTCCCGAACAAGGAGGCCATCGTCCTGGCGCTCTACGAGGCGCGGCTGGCCGAGATTCGCGGCGAGGCGGCCTCGGCCCAGGACGACGGCGAAACCGACTGGCGGGCCTTCTTCCGGCGCTGGATCGGCCAGATCAAGGCGCGCGAGGAGGCCGTCGGCTACGGCCTGTCGATGAGCGCGGCCTTCGAGCACTTCCCGCTGCTGGCCGATGTCGAGCCGATGCACGCCCAGGCGCTGGCCGACGGCGTCGTGGCCCAGCTCAAGCGCTTTGGCTCCCCCTGGCCGGACGAGGCGCTCTTCGACCTGGCGATCTACGCCTACTATCTGGACTCGGTGACCTGGCGGTACTGGACGGTCGCCCAGGCGCGCCTGCCGCAGGGCGTCGAGCGGCTGATCGAGACCGTCATCGCGCTGCTGGCCCCGGCGCTGGAGGGCGGCGCGCCGCCGCCGCCGCCCTACGCGCCGCGCCGCGCGTTCAGCCGTTCCTGACGAACTCGAGGAACTCCTGGCGGGTCCGCGGGTCGTCGCGGATCACCCCGGTCAGGCTGCTGGTGGTCAGGCGCGAACCGGGGGTGTTGACCCCGCGCATGGTCATGCAGCTGTGCTCGGAGACGATCACGACCCCGACGCCCCTGGGCTGCAGGATGTCGTGGATCGCGCCAGCGATCTCGGAGGTCAGCTTCTCCTGGATTTGCAGCCGCCGGGCGAAGCCGTGCACCACGCGCGCCAGCTTGGAGATCCCGACCACCCGGTCGGACGGCAAATAGCCGACATGCGCCTTGCCCAGGAACGGCAGCATGTGGTGCTCGCAGAAGCTGACCACCCGGATGTCGCGCAGCACCACCAGTTCGTCATAGCCGGCGACCTCCTCGAAGGTGCGCTCCAGATACTCCCGCGGATCGCTCCCGTAGCCGGAAAACAGCTCCTCGTAGGCGCGGACCACGCGGCCCGGGGTGTCGAGCAGGCCCTCGCGGTCGGGGTCGTCGCCGGCCCACTCGATCAGGGTCCGGACCGCGGCCTCGGCCTCGCTGCGGCTCGGACGGGTGCGTGAATGGGCCATGGCGAAATCTCCGCGTCGATCCGTCTCAACGGCCAGTCAAGGCGAAGGTTCAGCAGGGCGGATGACAGGGGCCGGTCTCGCCGCTAGTTTCCGCCGCCTTTCCGCAACCCTCGAGCTGTGAGACGCTTAAGCCCATGTCCGACGACAATTCCCACGGCGATATCCTGAACCAGGCCGCCCAGGGCCAGCTCAAGAGCATCATCGAGCGCATCGAGCGCCTCGAGCAGGAGAAGACCGAGATCGCCGAGCAGATCAAAGAGGTCTTCGCCGAGGCCAAGGGCAACGGCTTCGACGTCAAGGTGCTGCGCAAGGTGGTCCGCATCCGCAAGCAGGACCGCGCCAAGCGGCTGGAGGAAGAGGCGATCCTCGACCTCTACCTTTCCGCCATTGGAGAGATTTGAAGCGGTCCCCGCCAGATCGGAAGGCGCAGGCCAAGCGGGCCGCGCTGAGCGCCCTGAAGCGCGTTCGCCGCCAGGCCGAGCGCGCGCAGGTCGAGCTTTCCGACTGGGAGGGGGAGTTCCTCGGCTCGGTCGAGGACCGCGTGAAGACCTACGGCCGCGCCTTCGGCGACCCGGAAAAGGGCGGCGCGGGCGAGGCGCTCTCGGTCATGCAGGCCGTGAAGCTCAAGGAGATCGCCGCCAAGGCGAAGGGCGAGAAGAAGCCCTTCCGGCGGCGACCCAAGCCGTATTCGGAAGATTGAACTCGAACCGGGGTGTCATCCCGGTTTCGGCGCAGCCGAAGACCGGGACCCATTCGCGCCGCGCTGGCGGAATGAGGCAGGGCTGCGCAGCAACCTGAAGCATCCGGTGTTCATGGGACCCGGACAGCCGCTCCGCGGCTTCCGGGATGACAGCTTTTAGCTTGCGCTAAGCCACCGCGCTGGCGTTTTCCTCGCCGCCGGCGCCTTTCACCGCGTCCTCCAGCCCCTGCTCGCGGACCTTGCGGTAGAGGGTCGAGCGACCGATGCCGAGGCGGCGGGCCACCTCGCTCATGTGGCCGGCATAGATCTCGATGGCCAACGCGATCAGGTCGCGCTCGATCTCTTCCAGCGTCCGCAGGTGGCCGCGGTGGTCGAGGATGCGCACCGGCGCGTCGGCCGGCATCTCGGCGACCAGCTGCTCGGCGGTCGGCAGGCTGACTGGCCGCTGGCTGGCGACCGGCTCGATCGCTTCGGGCGGCGGCGCGGCGACGCCCGAAATGGCCGGGAAGTCGAACGGCTGCAGATAGGGCGCGTCGGCCAGCACGATGGCGCGATAGACCGCGTTCTCCAGCTGGCGCACGTTGCCGGGCCAGTCGTAGGCCGTCAGGAAGGCCAGGGTTTCGGCCGAGGCGCCGACCACGGTCTTGCCCTCCTCGACATTGAAGCGGCGGATGAAGTGGTCGACCAGGGCCGGGATGTCCTCGCGCCGCTCGCGCAGGGCCGGGGCCTCGATCGGGAACACGTTGAGGCGATAGAACAGGTCCTCGCGGAACAGGCCTTCCTTCACCGCCTGGGCCGGGTCGCGGTTGGTCGCCGAGACGATCCGAACGTCGACCTTGATCGAACGCTTGGAGCCGATCGGGTCGATCTCGCTCTCCTGCAGGGCGCGCAGCAGCTTGACCTGCATGTCCAGCGGCAGCTCGCCGACCTCGTCGAGGAACAGGGTGCCGCCGTTGGCCTCCTGGAACTTGCCCAGGTGCTTGTCGGTCGCGCCGGTGAAGCTGCCCTTCTCATGGCCGAACAGGATGCTCTCGACCAGGTTCTCGGGCAGGGCGCCGCAGTTGACCGCGACGAACGGCTTGCCGGCGCGGTCGGACGAGCCGTGCACCGCGCGGGCGATGACTTCCTTGCCGACGCCGCTCTCGCCGGTGATCAGGATCGGGATCGAGGACTTGGCGGCCCGCTCGCCCATGCGTTTGACCATGGTCATGGCCGGCGAGTTTCCGACCATGTCGGCGAAGCTGGTGCGGCCGGTGGCGTGCTTCTTCAGCCGGTCGACCTCGCCCTTCAGCGCGCCCATGGACAGCGCGTTGCGGATCGAGACGATGATCCGTTCCGGGCTGGCCGGCTTGATGAAGAAGTCGCTGGCCCCGGCCTGCATGGCCTGGACGACGGTGTCGATGCCGCCGGTGGCGGTCAGCACGATCACCGGCTGGGCGAAGTTGCGCGCGCGCATCTCCTTCAGGGTGTCCTGGCCGCTCATGCCGGGCATGACGAGGTCAAGCAGGATAATGTCCGTCGGGGCGCCGGACTGCAGGCGCGCGATCGCCGCATCGCCGTTCTCGGCATGAGCCACGGCGAAGCCTTCGCGTTCCAGCACGGCCTGGATCAGCCGGCGCTGGGTCGGGTCGTCATCGACGACGAGGACCGTCTTGGTCATTTGAAACACCCACACCTGGAATCGGACGCTCGTTTCGCCGATGGCTTGGTCGAACGAGGCTCTTGTTGGTCCGGATTGATACATGGGCGGGGTAAAGGCGGGGTTTCGGAGTCCTGAGTCGGGGGTTAACGGCCGGTCGGCCAAGCGCCAGCTCTCGACTTCCGAATAACCCGGTTCTGTGTTCAGCTTCGTCCGGGACTCGTCTGACGCGTACTCGTGAGTGGGTAGGAGTGGGCTGAGTTGAATCTTCGGCGCTTCCTCAACGAACTGAAGACGCGCAACGTCGTGCGCGTGGCCGGCGTCTACACGGTCACCGCCTGGGGCGTGTTCCAGGTCGCCAAGACGGTCTTCGAAACCCTCGAACTGCCCAAGTGGCTGTCGGTCGCCACCCTGATGCTGCTGGCCGTCGGCCTGCCGCTGACCCTGCTGGCGACCTGGGCGTTCGAGCTCGCGCCCGACGGAACCATCCGCCGCACCCGGATGGTCGGCGACGACGCCCCCAAGCGCATGAACTGGATGGACTGGACCGCGCTGGCGGCGATCGGCGCAGGCGTGGTGATCTTCGTCGCCAGCGCCGTCGGGCTGGCCGGCTCGCTGCGCGACGGGCCCAGCCTGGCGGGCGCGCCCAGCAAGTCGGTGGCCGTGCTGCCGTTCGCCAACTTCAGCGCCGCCAAGGATTCGGAATACTTCGCCGACGGCCTGACCGAAGAGGTCACCAACAGCCTGGCCCAGGTGCCGGACCTGAAGGTCGCCGGCCGCACCTCGGCCTTCTACTTCAAGGGCAAGAATGAGGACGTCCGAGAGATCGGCAAGAAGCTCAACGTCGCCCATGTGGTCGAGGGCAGCGTGCGGCGCTCCGGCGACCGGCTGCGGGTCACCTGCCAACTGGTCAGCGTCAAGAACGGCTTCCACCTGTGGTCGGAGACCTACGACCGGCCGATGAACGACGCCTTCGCGATCCAGAGCGAGATCGCCGACGGCGTGGCGACTGCGCTCAAAGCCGAGCTGCGCGCCGGCGGCGGCGAGGCGGCGAGCGGGCGGCAGGCGCTGCGCGACCCGGAAGCCTATCGTCTGGAAGTGGTCGCCAAGGGCCAGCTGCGCCGGCGCGGCAAGGACCACGTGATGGCGGCGCAGGCGATCTATCGCCGGCTGATCGAGATGGAGCCGGACAACGCCGAGGTCCGCGCGGCCTACGCCTACGCCACCGCCTATCTGGCCCAGAACCACCTGGAGGGCGACTTCACGCCGGCCGTGCGCAGCGCCGAGGCGCAGATCGCCAAGGCGCTGGAGCTCGATCCCCAGTCGTCGACCGCGTACATCGCCAAGGGCATGGTCGGGGCGATCCGCTTCATCCGCGAAGGCTCTGCGCAAGCCGAAATAGACGCCGAGGCCGCCTACAAGCGCGCCGCCGACCTGGCGCCGCGCGATCCCGAGGCGCTCAGCCTCTATGGCGACTACATCGCCGCGCGGCGACCGCAGGAGGCGGTGACCTATCTGCGCCGGGCTCTGGAGATCGACCCGCTCGACCGCATCGCCAACAACGCCCTGGCCGGGTCGCTGGCGGCCACCGGGCGCCTGGACGAGGCCGAGCAGCGGCTGCGCGCCAACATCGAACTGTTCCCGGAGTTCGTCGACTCCAAGGAACAGCTCGGCGACGTGCTGATCGAGCAGGGTCGCCTGGACCAGGCGGTGATCTGGTACCGCATGGCCGCCGCGCCGCAGACCGACCCGTCGTCGTCGATCCAGCTCGCCAACCTCTACTATAATCTCGGCCTGCCGGCCGAGGCGGACGGGGCGCTGGCGCCGTGGACGGGCCATCCGGTGGTGGGGCCGGTGGCCCAGGCCGTACGCCTGATCGTCGCCGGCGACTTCGAGGGGCTGGCGGCCCTGTCGCGCGCCAAGCTGGCCGAGCCGGAGGCCGATCCGCTCTGGCGCAGCGGGCTGGCGCTCGCCTCCTCGCAGCTGGGCCAGTACGACCAGGCGCGGGCGCAGTGGTTGGTGATGTCGCCCGAGCTGTTCACTCCGTCGCCCAAGGTCTCCACGCGGCTGGCCAACGAGGCGGTGGACGCGGCCTTCGTGATCGACCGGACCGGCGACAAGGGGCAGGCCCGCCGCGTGCTCCTGGCCATGCTCGTCGCCACCGAGCCCAAGCCCGGCTTGCGCCAGCCCAATGCGCGGCGGATCGCCCGGGTGAAAGCCTATGTGATGCTGGACGACCGCGATCGGGCCCTGGCCGAACTGCGCGCCGCCATCGATAGCGGCTATCGCTCGATCTACGACCTGGACCTGTTCATCCGGCTGGACGCCTATCCGATGATGGCGCAGATCCGCTCAGACCCGCGTTTCCGCGCGATGATCCGCGAGGTCGAGGCCGACGATCGCGAGATGCGCACGGCCCTGCAATCCAACGCCCCGCCGGCCGCCGCCCCAGCGCCGAGCTCGTAGCCGCTAGGTGCGGATGCGCTCGAGCAGCGCGCGCAGGACGGCGATCTCCTCGGGGCTGAAACCCTGCGTCAGCTCGCGGTCGTGTTCACGCACCAGCCGCATGATCTGCGGCAGCCGCGCGCGGCCCTGGTCGGTCAAATGCAGCGCCTGCGCGCGGCGGTCGCCCGGCGCGGGTCTCCGCTCGATCAGGCCCTGGGCGGCCAGGGCGTCGACGATCGCCAGCGCGCCGGAGCGCGCGATCCCCATGAGCGAAGCCAGTCGGGTCTGCTTGAGGCCAGGATTGGCGTTGATCAGCACCAGGGCCGAGAACCGCTGGGTGGTGATCCGCTCGGGGCCGAGGCGAGCGTCGAAGGCCTCGGTCATCCGGATTTGAGCCCGGCGCAGCGCGTAGCCGGTCAGCTCGTCCAGCACGCCGTAGTCGACGCCCGGCCGCCGCGGTTCGAACCGTCCGTCCTGGCTCATCGCTTCGACCTCATCGTATCGGCCTCCCCACGGGCGTTCATCGCCCGTCGCGCGGCGCCGTTGAAGCCCAAAACCACATTGTTATTGTGTATAACAAATTGCGCCGGAGAGGATGGCGATGAAGGTGATCGTGGCCGGTGCGGGCATCGGCGGTCTGGCCGCGGCCCTGGCGCTGCACGCCGTCGGGGCCGAGGTCGTCGTCTACGAGGCCGCGCCGCAGGTCCTGCCGCTGGGCGTCGGGATCAACCTGCTGCCGCACGCCGGCGAGGTGCTGGCCGAACTCGGCCTGATGGACCAGCTGACCGCCCTGGGCGTGGCCACGCGCGAGCTGGTCTATTTCAACCGGCTGGGACAGCGCATCTGGGGCGAGCCGCGCGGCCGCTTCGCCGGCCACGCGACGCCGCAGCTCTCGCTGCCGCGCGGCGCACTGCAATCGACGCTGCTGGCGGCGGCGCGGGCGCGGCTGGGCGCCGAGCGGATCGTCTGCGATCGGCGCCTGGCGCGGTTCACCCAGGACGGCGGCATGATGAGCGTGACTTTCATCTCGGCCTCGGGCGAGGCGTTCGAGGTGCAGGGCGACATCCTCGTCGCCGCCGACGGCATCCATTCGGCCGCCCGCGCGGCGCTGTTCCCGGGCGAGGGGCCGCCCGTCTATTCGGGCCGCACGCTGTGGCGCGCCACCACCCTGGCCGCGCCCTTCCTGAGCGGCGCCAGCATGATCATGGCGGGCTGGCAGGATCAGAAGTTCGTCGCCTATCCGATCGGGCCGGTCCAACCCGACGGCCGCCAGCTGATCAACTGGATCGCCGAGCTCAGCCTGCCCGCGCGCCTGCGCCGCGAAGACTGGAACCGCCGCGGCGTGCTGGCCGACTTCCTGCCGCGCTTCGCGGACTGGCGCTTCGACTGGCTGGACGTGCCCGGCCTGATCACCGGCGCGCAGGCGGTCTATGAGTACCCGATGGTCGACCGCGATCCGCTGCCGCGCTGGACGCATGGCGCGATGACCCTGCTCGGCGATGCGGCCCATCCGATGTATCCAATCGGCTCGAACGGGGCGAGCCAGGCGATCCTCGACGCCCGCGCCCTGGCTCTTGCGATCGCCGGAGCCGAGGACCCTGAGAGCGGCCTGGCCGCCTATGAGCGGGCGCGGTTGGCGCCGACCGCCGCCATCGTCGTGGCCAACCGCGGCAACGGCCCCGAGCAATGCATGCAGCTGGCCCATGAGCGCGCGCCGCAGGGCTTCGAGCGCATCGAGGACGTGTTCGCGGACGGCGAGCTGGAGGCCATCGCCGCCCGGTACAAGGTGCTGACCGGACTGCGCCGCGAGGAGACGCAAGCATGACCCGGAACTGTCCCCGCTGATGACGCTGGAGGTGCTGGTTTGAGCCCTGGTGTCGATCGACGCCTCGCCGCACGGGCGGCGGTTCATCCCGATCCTGGGCGGACGCGTCGGCGGCGGGCTGGACGCCGATCCGCTGGCCGCCAGACCCGAGCGGCTGGCCGCTGCGATCAAGGGAGCCCGGCTGCGGCTGGCGCCCGGCGACCACCGCGGCGTTGTGGCCGCGCCGCAGTTCGCCGCGGCCCTGGCGGAGTTCCTCGCCTAGTCGTTTTCGAATGGCCGGGGTTTGGATTTGAGCGGTTGCGCCGGCGGCCTCCAAGCTCGACCTTGGCGGCCAGGTCCACTGGAGCCACGCGCCATGTTCGTCGGTCACTACGCCGCCTCTCTCGCCGCCAAGGCTATCGAGCCGCGCGCCCCGCTGTGGAGCTACGTGATCGCCGCCCAGGCCATCGACATCGGCTGGGCCGGGCTGCTCATGGCCGGGGTTGAGAAGGCCCGCATCGACCCCAGCCTGCCGGGCAGCACGCTTGACCTCTACCACATGCCCTTCACCCACAGCCTGCCGGCGGTGGTGCTGTGGTCGCTGGCGGGCCTGTTGCTGGCGCGGGCCGCGCGGCTGCCCTTGGATGCGGCGATCGCCATCGCCCTGGTGGTGTTCTCGCACTGGCTGGGCGACCTGCTGGTGCACCGGCCCGACCTCCAGATCTGGCTCGGCGGGACCAAGGTCGGGTTCGGGCTCTGGAACTATCCGGTTCCCGAGCAGGCGGTGGAGATCGGCCTGCTGGGCTTGGGGGCGGCGGCCTGGGCCTTCGTGCGGGGGCGGCAAGGGCGCTCGCTGTGGCCGGTGCTCGTGTTCATGACCATCCTGCTGGCCGTGCAGATCATCGCGATGGTGATGCCGGGCGACGGCGCCGGCGACGCGGCCGGCGTGGGCGGCGCGGCCCTGGCCGTCTACCTCGTCCTGGGGCTGATCGCCTTCGCCCTGGATCGCCCGCGTCGGCTCACCTAGCGGCGCCTTGTCCGCGACGAAGATCGGCGCATAGTCCTCCCAAACGGCCGCGCGACGACGGCCGCAGGGAGGCGCACCAATGAAGAGCTTGAAGCTGGCGGCGGTCATCGCCGTGGCGGCGGTCTTGGCCGCATGCAGTCAGAAGGCCGAGACAGGCAAGGCCGGCAATGTCGACGGCGATCGGATCGCGGCGGCCGCCGGCAACGGCGAATGGCTCTCCTACGGGCGGACCTATGACGAGCAGCGCCACAGCCCGCTCGACAAGATCAACGCCAGCAACGTCGGCCAGCTGGGGCTGGCCTGGATGCACGAGTTCGACACCGACCGCGGCCAGGAGGCCACGCCGGTCATGGTCGACGGCGTGCTCTACACCACCACCGCCTGGTCCAAGGTCTTCGCCTTCGACGCCAAGACCGGCGCGCTGAAGTGGTCCTACGATCCCAAGGTCGACGGCAAGAAGGGCTTCGACGCCTGTTGCGACGTGGTCAACCGCGGCGTCGCCGTCTGGAAGGGCAAGGTCTATGTCGGCGCCCTCGACGGCCGCCTGATCGCCCTCGACGCGGCCACCGGCAAGCCGGTCTGGTCGGTCCAGACCACCGACACCTCGCGCCCCTACACGATCACCGGCGCGCCGCGGGTCATCAAGGACAAGGTGCTGATCGGCAACGGCGGCGGCGAGTACGGCGTGCGCGGCTACCTGTCGGCCTACAACGCCAATGACGGCAAGCTGGTCTGGCGCTTCTACACCACGCCCAATCCGAACGGGCAGCCCGACAACGCCGCCTCCGACAAGGTCATGAAGGAGAAGGGCGCGGCCACCTGGTTCGGCGAGGGCTGGAAGGCCACCGGCGGCGGCGGCACCGTCTGGGACGCCATGGCCTACGACCCCGAGCTCGACATCCTCTATGCCGGGGTCGGCAACGGCACGCCCTGGAACCACGTGAAGCGCTCGGACGGCAAGGGCGACAACCTGTTCCTGTCCTCGATCCTGGCGCTGAAGCCCGACACCGGCGAGTACGTCTGGCACTATCAAACGACGCCGGGCGAGAGCTGGGACTACACCGCCACCCAGCACATCATCCTGGCCGACATGAATGTGGGAGGCGCCGCCCGAAAGGTGCTGATGCAGGCGCCCAAGAACGGCTTCTTCTACGTCCTCGACCGCACCAACGGCGAGCTGATCTCGGCTAAGCCCTATGTGCCGATCACCTGGGCCAAGGGCGTCGATCCGGCCACCGGCCGCCCGATCGAGAACTCCGGCGTGCGCTATGAGAACGCGCCCTCGCTGCAGGTGCCCGCGCCGTTCGGCGCCCACAACTGGCACCCGATGGCCTTCAATCCGAAGGAAAACCTGGTCTACATCCCGGCCCAGGTGATCCCGTTCGCCTACACGCCGGACAAGGGCTACAGCTACCGCGCCGGCGGCTGGAACGTCGGCACCGACTTCCTGGCCAACGCCCTGCCCACCGACAAGGCCCAGATCGCCGCCCTCAAGGCGATGGTGAAGGGCGAGCTGATCGCCTGGGACCCGGTCGCCCAGAAGGCGCGCTTCACGATCCAGCACCCCTATTTCTGGAACGCCGGCGTGCTGTCGACCGGCGGCGGCCTGATCTTCCAGGGCGCGGCCCAGGGCGAGTTCGCCGCCTACAGCGCCGCCGACGGCAAGAAGCTCTGGTCCTACCAGACCGACAACGGCGTCATCGCCGCGCCGATGACCTACGAGATCGACGGCGAGCAGTACGTCGCCCAGATGGTCGGCTACGGCGGCGCCGGGGCGCTATCGGCGCCGTTCGTGCTGCCCGACCGCCCGCGGCTGCCGGGCCGGCTGCTGGTCTTCAAGCTGGGCGGCAAGGCGACGGCGCCGGCCTACGTCCGTCCCGAGAAGTTCGAGCTCGACCTGACCGGCGTGACCTCGACCGGCGACGCCAAGCGCGGCTTCGCCCTGTTCCACCAGAACTGCCAGGTCTGCCACGGTCCCAACGCCACCGGGACCTATCTGCCCGACCTGCGCCGCTCGCAGATGTTGCTGTCGGCCGACAGCTGGAAGTCGGTGCTGATCGACGGAGCGCTGGCCGAGCGCGGCATGGCCAGCTTCAGCCGCTTCTTCGACGCCAAGGGCGCCGAGGACCTGCGCGCCTACGTGCTGACCGAAGCCCGCAACGTGCAGGCCGAGGCGAAGGCGACCAAGGGAGGAGCCGCGCCCAAGAGCTAGGATGGTCGGCCGCGACGCCTACATCGCCGTCTACATGTTGATCGGTCGCATGCGCGGCACGCTCTACATCGGCGTGACAAGCCAATTGTCACGCCGCATGTGGGAGCATCGCGAGGGCCTCAATAACGGCTTCACCAAGCTAGCGGCTCGTCTGGTATGAACCGTTCGAGGACATCTCGAACGCGATCCAGCGGGAGAGATCGCTCAAGCGCTGGCCGCGCCAGTGGAAGATCAATCTCATCGAGCGGGAGAACCCGCATTGGGATGATCCCTGCGACAGCCTCGCCTGAATCCTCGTCATCCTAGGCCTTGTGCTTAGGATCCCTTGCGCCGCTTCTGCTGCAATCGGGAAACAGGCGGCGGCGTCGCCGCTTTAACTGCAGAGCCGGTGTCGCTGAGAGAGGGATCCTAAGCACAAGGCCTAGTATGACGAGTGGAGGTGGCGACCCTGCCGCCGAGGGTCTATCTGTGCCCGCATGAACGCTCCCGTGAAACTGGACACCCTGCCCGAGTGGAACCTCGCCGACCTGTATGCCGGGCGCGAGGATCCGAAGATCGAGGCCGACCTGGCCGCCGCAAAGGCGGCCAATGACGAACTGGTCAAGCTGAAGGGACGCTTCACCGCCCTGCGCACCGACCCGCGGCACCTGGGCGAGGTGCTCGACCACGGCATCGGGCTGTACGAAAAGGCCACCAACGGCCTGTGGGGCGTCGGCGCCTATGCGGCGCTCTCGGCGTCGGTGGCGCGCGACGATCCGGCCTGGGCCAAGTTCGAGGCCGACCTGCGGGCGCGCTCCTCGCAGATCGCCGCCGACAGCCTGTTCTTCACGCTCGAGCTCAACCAACTCGAGGACAGCGAGATCGAGATGGCCTTCAAGGCCCATCCGCCCGCCGCCCGCTGGCGGCCGTGGATGCGGCGGGTGCGGCTGTCGCGCCCGCATGAGCTGACCGCCGATCTGGAGCGGCTGCTGATCGATCGCGGCCCGGCGGTCGCCAACTGGACGCGCCTGTTCGACGAGACCCTGGCGCGGCTGACGGCGAAGGTCGGACGCGAGAACCTGACCCTGTCGGAGGCGCTGAACCGGCTGTCGGATCCCGACGGCGCGCGCCGCAAGCAGGCCGCCCAGGGCCTGGCCAAGGCGCTGGAGGAACGCACCCCGGTTCTGGCGCTGTCCATGAACACCCTGGCCTTCGAAAAGCAGGTCGAGGACCGCTGGCGCAAGTACCCGGATCCCGCCGCCTCGCGGCACCTGGCCAACGAGGTCGACGCCGACGCCGTCCAGGCGCTGGAGGCCGCGGTGGTCGAGGCCTATCCTTCGGTCAGCCATCGCTACTATGCGCTGAAGGCCAAGGTCATGGGCCGCAAGACCCTGGATTATTGGGACCGCAACGCCCCGCTCGACACCGCCGCCCCGCGGACCTACGGCTGGGACGAGGCCCGCGGCATGGTGCTGGAAAGCTTCGCCGACCTGGCGCCGAAGTTCGCCGACACGGCCCAGACCTTCTTCACCCATCCCTGGATCGACGCGCGGCCGCGCCCGGGCAAGCAGTCCGGCGCCTATTCGCACCCGGTCACCGCCGACCGGCACCCCTATGTGTTCATGAACTACATGGGCGAGCGGCGGGACGTCCTGACCCTGGCGCACGAGTTGGGTCACGCCGTGCACCAGACGCTGTGCGCGCCGCTGGGCACCCTGCTGGCCGACACCCCGCTGACCCTGGCCGAGACCGCCTCGATCTTCGGCGAGGGCCTGGTCTTCGAGCGGCTGCTGGCCGGCGCCTCAAAGCAGGAGCGCATGGGCCTGCTGGCGGGCAAGATCGAGGACGGCCTCAACACGGTGGTCCGGCAAATCGCCTTCCATCGCTTCGAGACCCAGTTCCACGCGATGCGCCAGGAGGGCGAACTGGCGCCCGAGGACATCAGCGCCCTGTGGCTGGAAGTCATGGCCGAGAGCCTCGGCCCGGCGGTGAAGCTGAACCCCGGCTACGAGCACTACTGGGCCTATGTCAGCCACTTCGTGCACGCGCCGTTCTACGTCTATGCCTACGCGTTCGGCGACCTGCTGGTGCGCGGGCTGATGGAGAAGCGCCGCGAGGACCCGGTCGCGTTCGCCCCGCTCTATGAGGACCTGCTCGCCGCCGGCGGAACCCGGACCTATGTCGAGGCGCTAAAGCCGTTTGGGCTGAACCCGCGCGAGAAGGCTTTCTGGGCCGCGGGCATGAGCCAGCTGGAGCGGCTCGTCGACGAGTTCGACGACTTGGTGTGAGGAGCGGGCCATGGCCGAGGCGACATCGAACCCTTGGCCAGCCCTCGACTACACGCAGGATCGCGCGACCTTCGAGACCCTGCACCTGATGAGCCAGATCGTCGGAAAGGCGCGCACCGCCTGCGCGCCCTGGGTCAATCACGGCTGGCAGGTGGCGCTCTACGTCTCGCCGCGCGGGCTCACCACCTCGCCCGTCCCCAACGCCGGGGGCCTGTTCGACCTGGAGTTCGACTTCGTCGAGCACCAGTTGCGCTGCCGGGCCAGCAACGGCTTTCTCGGCGAAATCCCGCTGGCCGGGCAGAGTATCGCGCACGTCTATCGGGCGGTGGAGGAGATGCTGTCGCGCACCGGCGCGCCGGTACGCATCAACGGCGTCCCCAACGAGATCCCCAACCCGGTCCCGTTCCTTCAAGACTCGGCGATCCGGGTCTATGACGCCGACGCGGCCTGGAGGCTGTGGCAGGCGCTGATCCGGATCGAGCGGGTGTTCCAGGAATTCCGCACCGGATACCTCGGCAAGGTCAGCCCGGTGCACCTGTTCTGGGGTTCGTTCGACCTGGCGGTGACGCGGTTCTCGGGACGGACGGCGCCGCCGCATCCGGGCGGAATCCCGCACCTGCCAGACAGCGTCACGCGCGAAGCCTACTCGCACGAGGTCGCCAGCGCCGGCTTCTGGCCCGGCGGGGGTCTGGTGGAACACCCGGCCTTCTATGCCTACGCCTACCCGGAGCCGAAGGGGTTTCGCGAGGCCAAGGTGCGGCCGGCGCAGGCAGCGTTCCACGAGGGGCTGGGCGAGTTCGTCCTGCCCTACGACGCCGTGCGGTCGGCGCCGGATCCCGACGCGGCGCTCGCCGAATTTCTTATCTCGACCTATGTCGCGGCCGCCGACGCCGGCGACTGGCCGCGGGCCGAGTTGGAGTGCGCGTTCGGCGCGCCTGGCGTGCCACGCAGCTGTTAGCCGCGCCCGGCCTTCACCTCGCGCACGAAGCCGCCGAAGCCGGCGACGTATGACTTCAGCGCCTCCTCGATGGCCGGGTCGAGGATCGCGCCGCCCTCGTCGAACACCTTGTGGGCCCGCGAAACCATCAGCCGGCCGCCGAACCATGGCTGGGTTCCAAGGGTGCGCAGCACTGGCAGCCAGGCTTCCTGGCTGAGGATGGTGCCGAAGCCGCCGGGAGAGGCGCCGATGAAGGCCACAGGTTTGCCGCCGAACACCCGCGGGATGTCGCTGGCCGGCCGGGTCAGCCAGTCAATGGCGTTCTTGAAAACGCCGGGGATCGAGTTGTTGTACTCGGGGGTCACCAGGAACAGGCCGTCAGCCGCGGCGATCTTGTCCTTCAGCTCGGTGACCCGAGCGGGGAGGCCTTCGGCCGCCTCGACGTCGCCGTCGTAGAGCGGCACGCCGCGGATGGTCTCGACCTCGATCTGCACGCCCGCCGGCGCGACCCGTGCGGCCGCCCGCAGCAGCTGGGCGTTGAACGAGCCGGAGCGAAGGCTGCCGGCCAGTCCGACGATGCGGATCGGAGTGGCGGTGTCGGTCATGGACTCTCCAACATGCTGTCATCCCGGATGCAGCGGCGCAGCCGCGGAAGTCCGGGCCCCATGAACACCTGATCACGCCGTCTCCGGCAAGACGTCGCCGCATCTTCTACACGGCGCGAATGGGGCCCGGACAAGCGCTGGGCGCTTGCCGGGATGACACCCTCGAAAAATGCCGACTCTAGAGCAGGTCGCCGCCGGCCGCCGAGGCGGTGGTGCCGAACTGCTGGTAGGCCTTGATCACGTTGCGGCCCACGGTCCAGCGGTGCACCTCGTCCGGCCCGTCCACCAGGCGCTGGGAGCGGATGTGGGTGTACCAGCTGGCCAGCGGCGTATCCTGGCTGTAGCCGAGCGCGCCATGCAGCTGGATCGCGGTGTCGACCACCTTGTGCACCATGTGGGCGAGGAACACCTTGGCGATGGAGTTCTCCTGCCGCAGGTCCATGCCGCGCTCGGCCTTGTAGGCGATGTGCAGCAGCATCAGGCGGGCCATGTAGAGCTCGCTGGCGCACTCGGCGAGCATGAACTGGACGGCCTGGCGCTCGGCCAGCGGCTTGCCGAAGGTCGAGCGCTGGGTGACGTGAGCCGTGGCCATGTCGAGCGCCCGCTGGGCCATGGCGACGTTGTGCATGCCGTGGCGCAGGCGCCCGTAGGCCAGGCGGTGCTGGCCCATGTTGAAGCCCTGGCCCTCGCCGCCGAGCAGGTTCTCGGCCGGGATCACCAGGTCCTTGATCTCGATCTCGGAATGGCCGCCGCCCATGATGTGCGACAGTGGGCCCTCCACGGCCATCGTCTTGATGTCGCGCTTGATGACGTAGCCGGGGTTGGGCAGCTCGACGATGAAGGTCGAGAACTGCTGGTGGCGCGGGGCGTCGGGGTCGGTGCGGGCCATGACCACGGCGAGGTCGGCGGCGCTGGCGGCCGAGGAGAACCACTTCTCGCCGTTGAGCACGTAGTTCTCGTTGCCGTCCTTGACCGCGGTGGTGCGCATGCCGGTGGCGTCGGCGCCCGAAGCCTTCTCGGTCATCGAGTAGCAGACGCGCTTGTCGCCGTTCAGCAGCGGCTTGAGGAACTTTTCCTTCTGAAGCTCGGTGCCGTGCGCCAGCAGGGTCAGCATGGTGGCGTCGTCGGGACCCTGGCTGTTCATCGACAGCGCGCCGAGGTGACTGCGGCCGAGCTCCATCTGCACCAGGGCGTTGGCCAGCGGGCCCAGCCCCATGCCGCCGTACTCCGTGGGGATGAAGGGCAGCCACAGGCCCTGGGCGCGGGCCTTGGTCCGCAGCTCGGCCAGCACCGCCTGGAACGACTCCTTGTCCTTCAGGCGGGCCTCGGCGGGAATGCACTCCTGCTCCACCCATTCGCGGACGCGAGCGCGGACGGCCTTCGCATCTTCCGGAATCTCGAAATCAATCGCCACGGCGCCTATCTCCCTGTTTTGTCCTTGCGTTCCGCAGCGTCGGCGCTTGTCGTGTCGTAAGGCAAGTCCCGCCGTCCGCCTCGACGCGGCCGGTGATCAAACAATTGGGGAGTCCATGCACTATCGAGAGCTGAAGCAGGCCTGGTCTGAGCTGACGGCGCCCGGCGCCCCGTTCGAGATCGTCGAGATCCCGGTGCGCGGCAATAACATCCGCATGTACAAGAACGCGCCGCCGTCGGTGCGCGAGCTGTGGCTCTCGACCGCCGCCTATGGCGACCGCGACTACCTGGTCTACGAGAACGACCGCTTGACCTACGCTCAGGCCCACGCCCAGGTGAACGCCATCGCCGCCTGGCTGTTCGCGCAGGGCGTCCAGCCCGGCGACCGCGTGGCGATCGCCATGCGCAACTATCCCGAATGGATGCTGCTCTACTGGGCCTGCCTCTCGATCGGCGTCGCAGCGGTCGGCATGAACGCCTGGTGGGTGACCGACGAGATGGAGTACGCGATCAAGGACTCCGCGCCGAAGGTGATCTTCGCCGACGTCGAGCGCCTGGCCCGCATTCTCGAGCGCCCGGCCATGGCGCAGGGCGCAAAGCTGGTGGCGGTGCGCACCGAGGCGCCGGCGGGCGTTATTCCCTATGCCGAGGTGATCGCCGGCGGCGGGGCGATGCCGCAGGTCAGCGTCGATCCGGACGCCGACGCCTGCATCTTCTACACCTCCGGCACCACGGGTAATCCGAAGGGCGCGCAGCTGACCCATCGCGGCTGCATCGCCAACCTGATGAACATGGGCTTCTCGGGCCAGGTCCAAGCGCTGGCCGTGGCCAAGGCCACCGGCGTGGTCCCCAACCCCGAGGACGCGCCGATCCCGGCGGCGCTGATCACCACGCCGCTGTTCCACGTCACCGCCAACAACTGCGGCGCCTACGCCGTGACCGCCGGCGGCGGCAAGCTTGTCCTGATGTACCGCTGGGACGCCGGCGAGGCGCTGCGCCTGATCGCCAAGGAGAAGATCACCGCCATGAGCGGCGTGCCGACCATGGCCCGCGAGGTGATCAACCATCCCGACTTCGCGACGACCGACACCTCCAGCCTGCTGACCCTCGGCGGCGGCGGCGCGCAGCTGCCGCCCGACCTGGTGGCCAAGATCGACGGGGCGGTGAAGACCGCGCGGCCGAACACCGGCTACGGCATGACCGAGACGTGCGGGATCATCACCGCGGTGTCGGCCGACTTCTTCGTCGACAAGCCCGACAGCTGCGGCCCGGCCATGCCGGCCTTCGAAGCCAAGTGCGTCGACGACGACGGCAATGCGGTGCCGGCCGGCCAGGTCGGCGAGCTGTGGGTCAAGGGCGCGCCGGTCATCAAGGGCTATATCAACCGCCCCGAGGCGACCGCCGAGTCGATCACCGACGGCTGGCTGCACACCGGCGACGTGGCGCGGATCGACGAGGACGGCTTCATCTTCATCGTCGACCGCAAGAAGGACATGGTCCTGCGCGGCGGCGAGAACGTCTACTGCGCCGAGGTCGAGGCCGGGATCTTCCGCCATCCGGCGGTGGCCGAGGTCACCGTGTTCGGCGTGCCGGACGAGCGGCTGGGAGAGGAGGTCGGGGCCGCAGTGCTGCTGCGCCCCGGCGCGATGGTCTCGCCCGAGGAGCTGCGCGAGCACCTGATCGGCCTGATGGCCAAGCACAAGGTGCCCCGCTACCTGTGGTTCATGAACGACCCGCTGCCGCGCAACGCCAGCGGAAAGTTCCTCAAGCGCCAGCTGCGCGAGACGCTGAACCCCGAAAAGGCGCTCTGACCCAACGCGGGCGACCTAGTCGCGGACGAATGCGGCGACTACGGCGTCGGCGTGGGCCTCGCCTTCGGGCGGGGTCATCGGGTCGACGCCGTAGGCTAGGCGCAACTCGCCCGCCAGGGTGAAGGGCGCCTGCGCCGCCGCGGCGATCATGTAGATCAGCCGTCGCGGCTCCATGCGCGGCAGGTGGCCGGCGGCCATCAGGGTCTCGATGTTCCGGCGCGCCGCGTCGCGGCGGTGCTGCAGGCCTGGTATCCGGGCGCGCGCGGCGGCGAGGCCATCGCCCGCGTGCTGTTCGGCGAGGTGAATCCCTCGGGCCGGCTGCCGATCAGCTTCCCCCGCGACGTCGCCGACCTGGTCCGCCCGGAGATCCCGGGCATGATCTTCGGCCCGCCGGTCGAGGGGAAGACCCTGCCGACCTCGTTCCCGAACGTGCAGCAGCACAAGGGCCCGACCTCCTCGCCCAGCCGCTCGTCCGGCACGCCGAACACGGTGACCTCGGCCACGGCCAGGTGGTGCGGATGGATCTCGCGCCGCGGCTGGTCTCGACCCAGGTGGCGCTACAGCGGCGGGCCGCCCTGGACGGGGTCGGGTTCTGGGCGGCGTTCGAGGGCTATGTGCGCGAGGACATCGAGGCCGGCCGGCTGGTCAGCCTGCTGGAGGACTGGCCGCCGGCGTTTCCGGGACCGTCGCTCTACTATCCGAGCCGCCGGCATGTGCCGGCCCCGCTGCGGGCGTTCATCGACTTCATCCATGCCGAGCGGGGGCGGGGAACTTAGTTCCTCCCGCAGAGGGGGGCATCTGACGGCGGCCCTTCCTCCGCTCGTCCCGGCGAAAGCCGGGATCCAAGCGGCCTGGCCGTATCGCGAGCTGCAATCCAGCTTGGGCCCCGGCTTTCGCCGGGGTGAGCGGGGGGATGACAGTCAGGGCTTGGGATACGCGACCGGGTACGGGCCCGAGAGGTCCTTGTAGCGGTCGCGCAGTTCGATCTGGCGAGAGGTCAGGGGCTGGGCCTGGCCGCGGATGAAGATTGCGGTCGGCTGGCTGAGCGGCTCGAACGGGTCGGCGGTCCAGATCACCAGGTCGGCGTCCTTGCCCGGCTCCAGCGAGCCGACCTGGTCGGCGAGCCCGAACACCTTGGCCGGATTGATGGTCATCGCCGCCAGCGCCGCCTGGTAGGGCATGCCGTAGGACACGGCGTTGCCGGCGTTGTAGCGCAGCTCGCGGATGCGGTGGGCACCGCCGCTGCCTTGCAGGATCACGGTGACGCCGGCCGCGTGCAGCTTGCCGGCGTTCTCCAGGCTGGCGCCTAGGGTCTGGAAGGTCTCGGGCCGGTCCGACAACGGGTCGACGATGACCGGGACGCCGGCGGCGGCGATCTCGCGGGCCGCCATCCAGCCTTCCTCGGCGCCGGAGAGGATGACCTTGATCTTTTCCTCGCGGGCGAACTTGAGCACCGCGCGGATGTCCGAGGCCTTGTGGACCACGGCGATGATCGGCATCCGCCCCTCGACCACCGGAATCAGGGCCTCAAGGTCGGTCTTGGACAGCGCCAGGTCGCGCACGCCGGCGCGGTCGTAGGCGGCGCGGTTGCGTATGTAGTCGCGCACGTCGCGGAAGGCGGTCTGCAGGGCGACGATCTCGGCGCCGCGCGCGCCGCCGGCGACATTGGCCCCGCCGTCGCCGAACGGCACCACCATGCCGACCTTGGGCTTGACCAGGATGTCGGTCGCCTCGCCCAGGTGGATGACGGCGGCCTGGCCGGCGAACAGGGCCGCGGACTTCGTGCCGCCGCCGCCGCCCGCGGTCATCAGCTCCTCGCCGTCGTCGGCGTGGAAGTCGGCGCCGCCGCCTCCGCCGCCGGCCGAGATCGGGGTGACGACGGCCCGGGTGATGCCGGCCATCCGCGCCACAGGGATCAGGGTCGAGGCCGGGTTCAGCGCGTACTGCACGTCGAAGGCCGCGCCGATGTCGGGATTGTTGGCCACCACGTCGTCACCGAGCGAGCGGACCTCGACGGCGCCGAGCAGGGCGTTGGGGGCGATGAAGCCGGGCGTGACGACGCCGCCTTGGGCGTCGATCACCTGCGTGCCAGGCGCGAACGCCAACCGGACGGTGGTCTGGTCGAGGACGGCGGTGATCTTGCCCTTGTCGATCAGCACCAGGCCGTGGGCGATCTCGCCGGCCGGACCGGCGGTGAGGACGCGGGCATTGGTGATGGCCACGCTCTGCGCGAGCGCCGGGCCGGCGACGGCGGCGGCCAGCGCCGCCAGGCTAACGAAAAGCTCACGCATCAGCGGCCCGCTCCCTGGCCGAGTTCGAAGTCCGACTTGGGCTGGTAGCGCGGGTCGCGCCGGTCATAGGCGAGGCCGCCGTCCAGATAGACGCGCTCGGCCTTGGCGTAGATCGAGAAGGGGTTCTTGTCCCACAGCACCACGTCGGCCCGCTTGCCGGGCTCCAGGCTGCCGGTCTCTTTCTCCAGGCCGATGGCCTTGGCCGGGTTGAGGGTGATCCACTTCATCGCCTCGCCCTCGGTGATCTGGTAGCCGGCGGCGCGACCGGCGGCGAGCGCCTCGGCGGCCTCCTGGTTCAGCCGCTGGATCACGTCGGGGTCGTCAGACTTGATGATCGCGCAGCCGCCGGCGGCGTGGATCATCGGGGCGTTGGCCTCGACCGCATCCCAGGCCTCCAGCTTGGAGCCCCACCAGTTGGCCCAGGTGGCGACGCAGATGTCTTCCTTGGCCAGGATATCGGCGATCTTGTAGGCCTCCAACGCGTGGTGGAAGGCGGTGATCTTGTAGCCGAACTCGTTGGCGATCCCGATCATCTGGACCATCTCGTCGGCCCGGTAGCAGTGGTTCTCGACCAGGATCTCGCCCTTGAGCACGCCGGCCAGGGTTTCCAGCTGCAGGTCGCGCTTGGGCGGCTCGGCCTTTTCGCCGCGGTCAGCCTTGGCGCGGTAGTCGTCCCACTTGCGGGCGTAGTCGGCGGCGTTGATCCAGGCGCTGCGGTAGCCGGCGACGTTGCCCATGCGGGTCGACGGGGCGCGGTTGCGGCTGCCGTAGACGCGCTTGGGGTTCTCGCCGCAGGCCATCTTCAGGCCGTAGGGCGCGTTGGGGAATTTCATGTCCTGGACGGTTCGGGCCGGAATGTTGCGCAGGGTGACCGAGCGGCCGCCGATCAGGTTGCCCGAGCCGGGCAGCACCAGGAGGGTGGTGACGCCGCCGGCGCGGGCCAGGTTGAAGCCGGGGTCCTGCGGCCAGACAGAATGCTCGGCCCAGACACCGGCGGTGTTGGGGTCGGTCAGCTCGTTGCCGTCCGAGTGGGCCGGCACGGCGGGGGAGGGATAGACGCCCAGGTGCGAGTGGGCGTCGATCAGGCCGGGGGTGACGAACTTCCCGGCGGCGTCGATCACGTCGTAGCTGGCCGGGGGAACGATGGCGGCGCCGACGGCTTCGATCTTGCCGTCACGGATCAGCACCACGCCGCCATCGATCTTCTCGCCGGTCCCGGTGAAGATGGTCGCGCCCACCAGGGCGGTCGGGCGGCTGGGCAGCGGCCGGTAGGTCGAGGCGTAGGCGTCCTCGCCGCGCCCGGAATCCAGCCCCTTGGGCAGGGACCTGGCCTTGGCGGCGTCGCCGGCGGCCGGCTTGATGGAGGTCGCCGCCGTGGTGGCGCAACCGCTGAGGGCCGCGGCCGCGAACACCGCGACCGCCGTCGTCAGAACTCTCATCTTGAAGGAACCCATCCCCTACGAACTGGCGCGGACGATAGGACGGAACCTGCGCCGCGGGGAAGGCTGGGCGGACGAATTTACGACGAAGCCGGGCGAGGCGGGGGCGGGTTTTCCTCGCTTGAGGCGTCATCCCGGTTTCGGCGCAGCCGAAGACCGGGATCCATGAACGCCGGAGGGATCAGGATGCGGCGCAGCCGCGCCAAGCAACCCGAAGGTCAGGTGCGAATGGGTCCCGGTCTTGCTTCGCAAACCGGGATGACACGCTTGTTGGTCAGCAGTCGCCGATACGTTCGGCGGTGATCTTCATGGTGGTTTCCTTCATGGCCGGGGTCGGGGCCGGGTCCATGACGGTCTTGGCGTCGACCGTGTAGCGGCTGGTGAAGTCGCCGGAGATGCGGCTGTCGGTGATCACCTTCATGCCGCCCTGGATGGTGCAGACGCTGTGGCCGACGATGTCGGCGCCATCGCGGCGATAGGACTGCTCGGTACAGGTGACGCCGGCCTTCTGCTTGGCCGCGTCCATGTCCTTGAAGCTGGTCTGGGCGACGCAGGTCTCGACGGTGACCGGCTTGGGGGCGGCCGACAGGGTGGTGGTCATCTTCCACTTGCCGGGCTTGGGGCCCTCCAGGTCAGCGGCGGCGAGGGCGGGAGCGGCCGGCGCGGCCGGCGCGGCGGGGGCGGCGGCCTCCGGGGCCTTGGCGGCTTCCTCCTTCTTGGAGCAGGCGGCGGCCAGGACGGCGACCAGGGCCAGGCTGAGTGCGATACGCATGCGTTTCTCCATGTTGGTCCGACCACCCCCAGGGCGCATCGGCCAAGCCACAACGCACGAAGCGCGACCATGGCGCCACGGAATATGCGGCGCGGCTCGGGTGTTTCGGCGCTTGCCATTTTTCAAACGCCCGTTCATCAGCATCGCACGATGTCCGACGATCTGACCGAAGTGCAGGCCGCCGTCGTTCCCGACGGCTTTGTAATCAACCTCTGGCAGCGCGGCTTCGGCCGCACCGTCGGCCCGTTCTATTCCAAGCGCGACCCGGTCACGAACGACGAGATCATGGCGTTCCGGGTCGAGGAGCACCACGCCAACGGCATGGGCAACTGCCACGGCGGCATGCTCATGAGCTTCGCCGACATGGCCTGGGGGCGGGTGATCTCCAACCAGCGCGAGATCGGCTGGGTGACGGTGCGGTTGACCACCGACTTCCTCTCCGGCGGCCACATGGGCGAGTGGATCGAGGGCTCCAGCGAGATCATCGCCGAACAGGACGACGTGTTCACCGTCCGTGGCCGCATCTGGTGCGCCGAGCGCACGCTGATGACCGGCACCGGCGTCTACAAGGGCATCCGCTCGATCCAGCGCAAAGCGGGCGAGCGGGAAAAGAGGGGCGAGTAAGGCCATGGCGATGGATCCCGCGATCAAGGAAGGCGCGCCGGTCGGCTACTATGACGACGATCGCCCGGTTCCGAGCGAGCCCGGCAGCCTGCCGCCGGAAGTCCAGGCCCCGCTGCTGCCGTTCCGCGGCCGCGAGCCGGACGCACCGGCCTGGTTCCTCGACGCCATCGCCCAGGAGCCGGAGCGCAGCTTCGTTACCTCCAAGGGCAGCAAGCTCGAACTGCTGACCTGGGGCGAGGTCGGCAAGCCCGGCCTGCTGCTGGTGCACGGCAACTCGGCCCACGCCGACTGGTGGAGCTTCATCGCGCCCTACCTGGCCAAGGACTACCGCGTGGCCTCGATGTCGCTGGCCGGCATGGGCGCTTCGGACTGGCGCGAGACCTACGCCTTCCAGGACTTCGCCGAGGACGCCGAGGCCTGCGCCCAGGCGGCCGGGCTCTATGCGGCGGGCAAGCCGGTCTATGTCGGCCACTCGTTCGGCGGCAGCCAGGTGTTCTTCGCCGCCGCGGCCCATCCCGAGCGGATGAAGGCGGCGGTCATGGTCGACGTCGGCTTCGGCGGGCCGCCGGCCGACAGCCCCGAAGGCAAGCGGATGATGGAGGAGCAGGCCAAGCGGGTCGCCAACATCCCTACCCCGGACCGCGCGCAGAAAGTCTATCCGACCATCCAGGCGGCGCTGGCCCGCTTCCGGTTCATGCCGCCGCAGGCCGCCGGCAACCTGTTCATCGCCGACTTCATCGCCCGTCGCTCGCTGAAGCGCGCGCCGATGGAGGACGGCTCGGGCGAGGGCTGGACCTGGCGGTTCGACCCGAACATGTGGAACAAGCTCGACCGTACGGCGATGAACCAGATGATGGTCGGCGGGAAGCCCAAGGTGGACGTGCCGCTGGCGCACATCTTCGGCGACCGCTCGGTGATCATCACTCGCAAGGTCGAGGGCCAGACCACGCCGTTGCCCGACGACATCCTGGAAATCGCCATCCCCGACTCGGCCCACCACGTCATGGTCGACCAGCCGCTGGCGCTGGTGGCGGCGCTGCGTTCGCTGCTGGCGGTGTGGCCGGGCTGACACAGGCCGCGCCAGGAACCCTTGAGGCCGGCCTACGGTTCGTGTAGGTCCGGCGACAACAGAATTTTCGAAGAGAGAGACGGCCCCGCCATGGCTTCCGAATACCACCGCGGCGACATGGACATCCACGAGCAGACCTCGACCTACCACCTGTTCGTCATGCTGACGAAGTGGGGTTCGCTGTCGCTGGCCGCGCTGCTGGTGTTCCTGGTGCTGGTGTTCTGCACCCCGACCAGCTTCGTCGGCGCCCTGGCGGTCGGCGTGATCATCTCGGTCGGCGGCTTCCTGGTGCTGCGCGAGCACGGCGGCGACGACGCCCACTAAGGGCGACTCACCAGTCTGATCTGAAAAAGGCGGGCGCCGGCGACGGCGTCCGCTTTTTTGCGTTCGTGAGCTAGTCCAGCAGCGCCTGGATCGAGGCCAGGTCCAGCTCCGCGGCGGCGGCCTTGAGCTTGGGCTCCAGGATCTTGTGGCCGTGGCCGCCGGGGATCGGCGTCGAGATCGCCACCAGTTGGACGGCTCCCTTGCGCGCGCCCTTGTCGAAATAGTCCGGGTTGAGGCGGACATAGGGCGCCGCGCCCTTGGCGCAGTCGCCGAACACCTCGCGCAGGCGCGAGCTGGCGCAGGCCGGGGCGGCGAGCTGCGGCCCGGTCAGGGACGCCCGGGTCGGCGCCAGGCGCGTGTCGCCAGGGATCTCCTTGGCCAGCCAATCCAGGTACTGGCCCTTGGTCATCGGCGCATAGGGCTGGCGGCCCCGCTTGGCGATCAGGATCACCTGGCGGATGCCGACCTGGAATACCGGGAAGCCCTGGATCGAGGCCATCTTCAGCGGCAGGTCGCGCGGCTGGTCGAGGCGGTCTCCGTTGTCGTTGGGGTAGATGGCCGCCAGGTTATTGAACCGGATCTGGAAGGTCGGGCCCTCCAGCCGGCCCATATAGGCTCCGGCCGCGTCGGGCTTGGCCCCGGCCTCCAGATTGATCATCTGCGGGATCATGGTGACGCGGCCGAGGAACGGCTGACCCTGCGGCTGCTCGCTGGGCGGGCTGTCGATGGTCAGCGAGCGGGTGATCGAAAAGCCGCGCGGCTGGTGCAAGGTCGGGGTGGCCAGCACCTTGTCGACGATCGTCCCGGCCTTGGCGGTGAAGGCTTTCACCTCGGCGGGCGGCAGGGCGCCGATCACCTGGACGCTGAACGGGGCGATGCGGCCCTTGGCGGCGGCGGAGGCCGGGCTCTGCTCGGCCAGGGCGGGGCTGGCGGCGGCGAGGGCGCCGGCGGTCAGGAGGAGCCGGCGCACAGGTCAGCAGCCCTTCTCGGTCATCAGGGAGCGGACGCGCTCCAGACGGCGCGCCTGGGGCCCGGCCGGCGGCGGGGCGCTGTCGCCGGAAGCCGAGGCCGCTTGCGCGCCCGCGGCCCGCATCGCGTGCTGGGCGAGGAGGGTCGCCTCGCCGGCGTCGGCGCGGGCGATCATCGACGGGCCGACGGCGGCCAGGGTCGAGCCGGCGAAGCCCATGAATTTGCGGCCGGATTCGGCGCGTTGGGCGCGGCGGGCCTGCGCGTCCTCCAGCTTGCCGACCTCGGCGGAGAGGGCCTCGCAGCTCAGCGCCTCGTCGCCGGGGCGGATGGCGCCGCCGGCCAGGGCGGGCGGGGCGGCGGCGGCCGCGAGCGAGAGCGCGGCCGATAGGACAAGTGCAGTTCTTTTCACAGGTCACCGACTTTTTCTGGTTTGAGCGGTGAACCGGTGACGCGGATGAGGGGGCCCGTCAGCCGCGCTTCGACCGGCGCGGACGGCGGTTCGACGGGAGGCGACGAGCCATCGACAAACCTTGAAAGCCAAAGGGGTTCGTCGCCAAACAATTGTTTGAATGTTGCGCTGCGGTCGCTGGACAACGGCTGGCGGCGGCCTCTATGGTCCCCGTCAGGTAGGGAACGAGTAGGGGGATAAGGGGCGCATGACGACAATCGCCGTCACCAAGGAACGCCGCGCGGGGGAGACGCGCGTGGCCGCGACCCCCGAGACCGTCAAGAAACTGATCGGCGCCGGCTTTGCGGTGACCGTGGAGGCCGGCGCGGGAACCGCCGCCAGCTATCCCGACGCCGACTACGCCGCCGCCGGCGCGACCCTGGCCAAGACCGCCCAGGACGCGATCGGCCAAGCCGACATCCTGTTCAAGGTGCGCAGCCCCGTCGACGAGGAGATCGCCGCGCTGAAGGCCGGCGCGATCGTCGCCGCCACGCTGAATCCCTATGTCGACAAGTACGCCCTGAAGGCTCTGGCCGCCAAGGGCGCGACCGCCTTCGCCATGGAGTTCGTGCCGCGGATCACCCGCGCGCAGGTCATGGACGTGCTGTCGTCGCAGGCCAATCTCGCCGGCTATCGCGCCGTGATCGAAGGCGCCGAGGCCTATGGCAAGGCGCTGCCGATGATGATGACCGCGGCCGGCACGGTCGCGGCCGCCAAGGTGTTCGTGATGGGGGTCGGCGTCGCCGGCCTGCAGGCCATCGCCACGGCCCGGCGCCTGGGCGCGGTGGTCACCGCCACCGACGTGCGCCCGGCCACCAAGGAGCAGGTCGAGAGCCTGGGCGCCAAGTTCCTGGCGGTCGAGGACGAGGAGTTCAAGAACGCCCAGACCGCCGGCGGCTACGCCAAGGAGATGAGCGCCGAGTACCAGGCCAAGCAGGCCGAGCTGGTCTCCAGCCACATCGCCAAGCAGGACATCGTCATCACCACCGCCCTGATCCCCGGCCGCCCGGCGCCCAAGCTGGTCAGCGCCGCGCAGGTCGCGTCGATGAAGCCGGGCTCGGTGCTGGTCGACCTGGCCATCGAGCAGGGCGGCAACGTCGAGGGCGCGAAGCTGGACGAGGTCGTGACCACGGCCAACGGCGCCAAGATCCTCGGCAAGCCCAATCTGCCGGGCCGCATCGCCGCCGACGCCAGCGCGCTCTACGCCCGTAACCTGTTCGCCTTCTCCGGGCTGTTCCTCGACAAGGAGGGCAAGTTCGCCCCCGACTACGAGGACGAAATCCTGAAGGCCGCGCTCGTCACCCAGGGCGGCGCGATCGTCCATCCCAACCTGACCGCCTGACCGGAGCCGCACCGATGGAAGCTGTCGATCCTACCGTCTTCCGCCTGGCGATCTTCGTCCTGGCGATCTTCGTGGGCTACTACGTCGTCTGGAGCGTGACGCCCGCCCTGCACACGCCGCTGATGGCGGTGACCAACGCCATTTCGTCCGTGATCATCGTCGGCGCCCTGCTGGCCGCCGCGGCCAGCGGAACCGACGGCGAGCTGACCCAGAACGTGCTGATCTCCAAGGGAGCCGGCGCCGTCGCCGCGGCCTTCGCGGCGGTCAACATCTTCGGCGGGTTCCTCGTCACCCAGCGCATGCTGGCCATGTACAAGAAGAAGCAAAAGTAAGGGGAGCGGGGGGATATGAACGCTAACTTCGCCGCCATCGCCTACATCGTCTCAGGCGTCCTCTTCATCCTGGCCCTGCGGGGCCTGTCGTCGCCGACCACCAGCCAGGCGGGCAACCGCAACGGCATGATCGGCATGGCCATCGCCGTCGGCACCGCGCTCGCCACCCTCTGGGGGCAGGGCAAGCTGGACGGACTGACCCTGGGCCTGATCCTCGGCGGGGTCGCCATCGGCGGCGCGGTCGGGGCGGTCATCGCCCGCAAGGTCGCCATGACCTCGATGCCGCAGCTGGTCGCCGCCTTCCACAGCCTGGTCGGCATGGCCGCCTGTCTGGTGGCGGTCGCCGCCATCCACACGCCGCAGGCCTATGGCATCGCCACGCCCGACGGCCACGTCCACATGACCTCGCTGATCGAGCTGAGCCTCGGCCTGGCCATCGGCGCCATCACCTTCACCGGCTCGGTGATCGCCTTCGCCAAGCTGAACGGCAACATGAGCGGCGCGCCGATCCTGCTGCCGGCCCGCCACCTGCTGAACATCCTCATCGCGCTCGCCATCGTCGGCCTGATCGTGGTGCTGGTGATGAGCGGCGGCACGGCGATCTGGGCGTTCTGGGGCATCTTCGCCCTGGCGCTGCTGATCGGCGTCACCCTGATCATCCCGATCGGCGGCGCGGACATGCCGGTCGTGGTGTCGATGCTGAACAGCTATTCCGGCTGGGCCGCGGCGGCGCTGGGCTTCACGCTTGAGAACGTCACCCTGATCATCACCGGGGCCCTGGTCGGCTCGTCCGGCGCGATCCTCAGCTACATCATGTGCAAGGGGATGAACCGCAGCTTCATCTCGGTGATCCTCGGCGGCTTCGGGGCCGACGACAGCGCCGCGGCCGGCGCCGGCGGCAAGGTCGAGACCCGGCCGGTCAAGCAAGGGTCGGCCGACGATGCGGCCTTCATCATGAAGAACGCGTCCAAGGTGATCATCGTCCCGGGCTACGGCATGGCCGTCTCCCAGGCGCAGCATGCCCTGCGCGAAATGGCCGACAAGCTGAAGGAGGAAGGCGTCGACGTGAAGTACGCCATCCACCCGGTCGCGGGCCGGATGCCGGGCCACATGAACGTGCTGCTGGCCGAGGCCAACGTGCCGTATGACGAGGTCTTCGAGCTGGAGGATATCAACTCCGAGTTCTCGACCGCGGACGTCGCCTTCGTGATCGGGGCCAACGACGTCACAAACCCGGCGGCCAAGACCGATCCGACTTCGGCGATCTTCGGCATGCCAATCCTGGACGTCGAAAAGGCCCGCACCGTCCTGTTCGTGAAGCGCGGCATGTCTTCGGGCTATGCCGGCGTCGAGAACGAGCTCTTCTTCCGCGACAACACGATGATGCTGTTCGGCGACGCCAAGAAGATGGTCGAGGGGATCCTGAAGGGCCTTTGATCGTCGAGCATCAAGGTCCTTGCGGAGGGGCGCGCCCAGCGATGGGCGCGCCCTTTTCGTTGGGTGGCGCGCGCTAAAGTCAAGCTGAGTAGTCCAAAAGCATCGCCTATAGGTGTGGCAGCAATCCGTGGAAGGTTCCGTGGCGCGACAATGTGCGCCACATGAAGTTCATCGGCGTGATGAGTTTTAGGATACAAGGGCGGCATATCAGCTTCCCTGCAGCGTGGGGCGTCGTCGCAGCTGGGCCACATAACCTCTAGTGGCCGTTCGTATAGCTCGACTGTACTGGAAGAGGTCGCTTCTTGAATTCGATGAGCTTGGCCGCGCATGGCGGCATGCGCCACTTTTGGGTCGAGGGCCTGCTTGCGGTCGCCCTGACCCTGAGCGTCGTCACCGCGGCCTATGCGACCACGCTGATTACGCCGCGCGCGCCGCCGCCGCCGGCCTACGCCAAGGCGATCGCCGAGGTTCCGCCGCCGCCGCCCCCGCCGCCGGAGTTCACATTCGGCGAGCCGGTGGCCGGCCACCAGGTCAACTCGCCGTTCGGCCTGCGCCGCATGCCCTGGGAGCGCCACGGGCGACTGCATCGCGGGGTCGACATCGCTGCGCCGTCGGGCACGCCGGTCGCCGCGGTCGAGGACGGCGTGATCGTGCGGGCCGGGACCAGCGCGTCCTACGGCCGCTTCGTCGAGGTCAAGCACGAGGGCGGGCTGACCAGCTTCTACGCTCACCTCGGGCGCATCGAGCGCGGGGCCAAGGCCGGGACACAGGTGAGCGGCGGGACGATCATCGGCCGCATCGGGTCGAGCGGGATCTCGACCGGGCCGCACCTTCACTTCGAGATCCGCCGCGGCGAGACGCCGCTCAATCCGACGGCCTTCATCGGCCGCGAGTTCGCCACCGCCGAGCAGCTGCCGATGAAGACGGCGGCCTACTATCCGAAGAAGGTGCGGGTCGCCGGCTAGGCCCTGTCCCGCGATGGTCCATCGTAAGGGGCTCTAGCGCCGCCGGCCGAACGCGCGGTCGGCCACGAAGCCGCCGAACAGGATCGCCGCGAGCGCCCCACCCGCCATCCAGACCGGGTGGTGGATGCTGGTCATGTTGAAGATCGACAGGGCCAGGACGATCAGGGCGACGATGCGCCCGGCCCAGGCGCGGCGTCCGGCGATCAGGTTGGCCGCCGAGGCGCCGCCGAGCGTGCCGAGGAACCAGGCGAGCAGCACGGCGAACTTGGCAGGCGTCGGGATCCTGGCCATGGCGGTGTCGAGCTGGGCCGGATCGGTCAGGTTCACGCCCGGCGGCGGCGGGAAGATGGTGTGGCCGACGCCCTCGACCGCCAGAATAATCAGCAGGCCGACGATCAGGCCCAGCACGACGCCCACGGCCGTTCGCAAGATCGCCTTCAACATTCCCTCCGACTCCTAGTTTGGCCGGCAACCTCGACTAGATTGGGGGGATGCTCAAGGTATGCAGATGACGGCCCAGCGTTTTCACCCGTCCCGGGGCCGGTTGGTGGACATTGGCGGACGGCGGATCCGCGCCACGCCGGCCGGACCGCAGACCGATCGCCCCCTGATCGTGCTGGAATGCGGCGCCTTCGGCTGCGCCGCCGACTGGGCGGTGGTGCAGGAGAAGCTGGCCGCCAAGGGCCTGCGCAGCTTGGCCTACGACCGCGCGGGCCTGGGCTATTCCGACCCCGGACCTGAGCCGCGCGACGGCCGCGCCATCGCCGCCGACCTGGAGGCGCTGCTGGCGCATCTGGGGGAGGGCGGGCCCGTGGTCTACACCGGCCACTCGATGGCCGGGCTGATGGCGCGGGTGTTCGTGCCGCGCAACCGCGAGCGCGTGCTGGGCGTGGTGCTGGTCGACGCAGTGACGCCGGAGATGCTGGAAGTTCGCCGTGCGGCGGCCGGCATCCATGCCTATCGCGGGGCGATGAAGCTGGTCGGCGCCTGGTCGGGGGCGGGCTTCATGCGGCCGGTCTCGCTGGTGATCGGCGACCTGATCGGGCTGGAGGGCGAGGCGCGCAAGGAAAAGCGCCGGGTCTACGGCTCGGCCGCCCACACCCGCTGGGCCGCCGAGGAAGTGCAGAACTGGCCGCGCACCTCAGGCCAGGGGCGCGAGGCCGGCCGCTTCGCCCCCGAGCTGCCGGTGGCGGTGGTGACGGCGGGCGGCGCGAGCACCCAGGCGCGGTTGAAGGCGCTGCAGGTCGTGCCCGCCGAACTGTCGCAGCACGGCTATGTCGAGCACGTCAGCGGCGCCAACCACGCCAACCTGCTGGGCAAGGCGTTCGCCGACCCGATTGTCGCCGGGATTGAGCACGTGTTGACGACGGTGGGGCGTTAGCGCTCGCGCACCACCACGCCGCAGGCGGCGAGCAGTCGTTCGCGCACCAGGCTGCGGATCGTCAGGCCCGGTGCTTCTTCCAGCAGCGGACAGGCGACCGCCGCGCCGTCGAGCACGACCGGCAGGGCGGCGCGGGCGCGGGCCGGGATTGCGCGCAGGGCCGCGCGCTGAGCGGGCGGCAACTGGGCCGCGTGGCCTGCCAGGGGGGCGATCACCGCCACCCGCTCGGTGGTGATTTCGAAGCGGCCATCCCAGACCAGCTGCTCGCCCGGCGCCAGCATCTCGCCGGCGAGCCCCGCGCGCAGCAGCTCTCCCGGCTCGCGCATGAACAGCACCCTGCCCTCCTTGGCCTGGATCCGCGCGCCGCCGAGAGTGGCGATGAACGGCTCCTCGCGGGCCAGATGCTCGATGATCCGCGCCAGCCGGTCGGTGCGCGGCGGCCGGGCGGTTCCGGCCGCACAGAGGGCGGCGGCGGCGACCAGCCGGGGCGGCAGGTCGCCGCGGGGCAGGGTGACGACGCCGGCGGCGTCGACCTCGGCGGCGGTGGCGAGGGCGGCCAGCTGCGGCGCCGGCGGTTCGGGCGGGGCGGGAGCTTCGGCGCCGGCGAGACGGGCGCGTGCGCGGGCGAAGCGCGGATCGTCATTGGCCGGATCGTCGATCCAGCTCTCGCCGTGCTCGCCCAGCCAGTCGCGGACCTGCTGGCGGGAGACCGCCAGCATCGGGCGCAGCAGGAAGACGCCGCGGCCTTCGGGCCAGACCGGCGAAGGGGCCCACTCGCGCGGCGAGGGGGTAGTCGAGCCCTCGGCGCGCATGGCGGCCGCCTCGGCCAGGTCGCTCGCCGTGTGGCCCATCAGGATGACGGACGCCCCGATCGCGCGGGCGGCGTCGGCCAGCAGCCGGTGGCGGGCGGCGCGGGCGGCGGCCGGCAGGCCCTGGGCGGGCTTCTCGCCGGTCCAGGACAGCGGGTGGAAGCTGGCGTCCAGCCGCACCGCGAGCGCGGCGCAGTCGGCGGTCCAGCCGGCGCTGTCGGGATTGAGGCCATGATCGACGGTGAGGATCGCCAGCCGGCGACCGCGGGCCTGGGCCCAGTCGGCGGCGATCAGGGTCAGGGCGCGGGAATCGCCGCCGCCAGAGAGAGCGACGGCGATCGGCGCGGCGGAGCCGGGGTCGAGCCGGCGGTCGAGGACGGCGCCGACGACCGCGGCGAGGTCGTTCAGCCCGAGCACTTGGCCTGGGTGCGGGCCTGGGCCGCGCGGGTCTGCACGGTGGTCGAGGCCTTCGGATAACGCCGGGCCAGCTCGGCCAGGGTCTGGCAGGCGTCGGCCGGCTTCTTGAGGGCGATCAGGGCGCGCGAGAGCTCCAGCACCGCGTCGGGCGCCCAGCTGGTCTGCGGCCAGCCGCGGATGGCCGCGATGTAGGAGCCGGCGGCGTCGGCGTGGGCGCCCCGGGCGGTCAGGGTCTTGCCCAGCCAGTAGCGGGCCTCGGGCGCCTTGGCGCTGTCGCCATAGGCCGAGACATAGTCGCGGAAGCCGGCCTCGGCGACGGCGTAGTCACCGGCCAGCATCGCCTGGCGCGACTGGCTGAAGGCCTCGCCGGCCGACAGGCCCGTGTTCGGCGCCGGGCCGCCGGCCAGGCCGCCGTCTGCCGGCGCGGAGCCGGTCGCCGCCAGCGCCCCGCTCTCAAGATTGGCGATGCGGTCGGAAAGCGACTTGTTCTCGGCGCGCAGGGCCTCGGCCTCGCGCTTGGCGAGCTCGGCCTGGCGGCCGGCGTTCTCCAGGTCGCCGGTCATCCGGGTCATGGTCTGTTCCATGTCGGCCAGGCGGCGGCTGACCTCCTGGAGCTGGTAGTCGGTCTCGGCCGGCTGCACGACGACCGGCTTTCCGGTGTCGCGGCCCTGGAAGACGATGGCCCGCAGCTCCCGCATCACCTGTTCCATGCGGTCGAGGCGGCGGGCGTCGCGGGCGTCCAGCGGATCCATCGGGACCTGGGCCACGGCGGTGGAGGCGATCAGGGCGAGGGCGAGCGGCAGGGCGAGACGGGCAAGCTTCATAGTCGACATCATCTGCAGGAACGGACGGCCAAAATGGGGCTGTTCGGTGGGAGGCGTAAAGTAGAGCGCAAATGCAAAGAGGGGACCCGAAGGCCCCCTCCCGCAAACGTTCAGCAACGTCGCTTACTGAGCGCCCGAGGTGATCGCCGTGTGGGCGTTCCGGTTGCGCTGGTAGGCTTCCTCGTTGGCGCCGGCGTCGATCGGCTTTTCCTTGCCGTACGAGACCGTCGAGATCCGCGACGGCTGGACGCCGCGCTGGACCAGGTACTCGCGCACCGAGTTGGCGCGGCGCGAGCCGAGGGCGAGGTTGTACTCACGGGTGCCGCGTTCGTCGGCGTTGCCTTCGATGCGGATCTGGACGTTCGGATAGCGCACCAGCCAGGCGGCCTGGGCGTCGAGCAGCGGGCCGGCGTCGGCGCGGACGCTGTAGCTGTCGAGGTCGAAATAGACGCGGTCGCCGACGTTGACCGTGAAGTCCTGTACCGAACCGGGGATCACCGACGAGGTCGGCGGCGGCGCGGGGGCCGGCTCCGGGGCGGGCGCAGGGGCCGGCGCGGGCGTCGGTTCCGGCGCGGGGGCCGGCTTCGGGCGCGAGGCGCAGGCCGTGACCGAGATGGCGGCGGCTGCAACCAGGCTCAGTCGCAGGGCGTGCTTGATACTGAAGCTTTGCACGTTTGCTTCTCCAATTAATAAGTTACGACGACGGCGGTCCCCACAGCCAGTTCCTCGTTCTACCCGGCTTTGCCATGGGCGGACATTTCAAAAGTCCGTTGGGGGGGATTTTGAACCTGAAAACACTGGTTAATTCAGCAGCGGCGACCAGGCGGGGTCGGACCCGGAGCCCGGATAGGGCGCAGCGCGCTCGATCCGGCCGGTGACGTCTACGGTCCACAGGCGCGGGGCGCCGCCGGGGGTTTCGCGGCTGAACATCAGCACCCGGCCGTTGGGCGCCCAGGTCGGGCCCTCGTCGAGATAGCTGGTGGTCAGGATGCGCTCGTCCGAGCCGTCGGGCTTCATGATGCCGATGTGGAACTGGCCGCCGGCCTGCTTGGTGAAGGCGATGTACTCGCCGGTCGGGCTCCAGACCGGGGTGGTGTAGCGTCCGGAGCCGAAGGAGATGCGCCGCGCGCCGCCGCCGCTGGTGTCCATGATGTAGAGCTGGGCGCTACCGCCGCGGTCGGAGTTGTAGACGATGCGCGAGCCGTCCGGGGAGAACGACGGCGAGGTCTCGATCGACGGGTCGGAGGTCAGGCGGTTGGTCGAGCGGCTGCGCAGGTCCATCACGTAGATGTCGGTGTTGCCGGCCCGTTCGACCGAGAAGGCGACGCGGCCGCCGTCCGGCGAGAAGCGCGGGGCGAAGACCATGCCCGGGAAGTTGCCGAGGGTCTCGCGACGGCCGCTCTCCAGGTTGAACAGGTAGATCGACGAGCCCTCCGGCCGCAGGGCCATGTAGGTAATCTCCTGGCTGGTCGAGGAGAACCGCGGGGTCATGACGATGTAGGAGCCGTCGGTCAGGTAGGACGGGTTGGCGCCGTCCTGGTCCATGATGGCCAGCTGCTTGCGGCGGTTCAGGCGGTCGCCGCTCTCGGAGACGAACACCACGCGGGTGTCGAAATAGCCCTTCTCGCCGGTCAGGCGCTCATAGACCGCGTCCGAGATCTTGTGCGCCACGCGCCGCCAGTTGTCGGGGGTGGAGGTGAACTGCAGGCCGAGCAGCTGCTGTTCCGAATAGACGTCCCAGAGCCGGAAGTTGACGGTCAGCCGGCCGCCCTCGACGGTCACCTGGCCGTTCACCAGCGCCTGGGCGTTGAGCACCTTCCAGTCGGGGAAGCGCGGCTGGACGTTGACGTCCAGAGTCTTCTCAATGTGCGCGGCGGGCGGGATCGGGGCGAACAGGCCCGAGCGCTCCAGGTTGCCGGTGATGACCTGGGCGATCTCGGCGCCCTGCTGGCCGCCGAAGGCCGGGATGGCGATCGGCAGCGGCTTGATGTCGCCGCGGTTGACGTCGACCTCGATCTGGGCGCGGGCCGGAACCGTCAGGGCGGCCGACGAAATGAGGGCGGCGACGACGGCCAGGGCCAGGGTCTTCAGGCGCATGGTCTGGGGTCTCTCCTCTAGGAACAGGCTTCGCGGGCGTTGAAGTTGACCGCGATGCGGTCGCCGTAGAACTGCCGCGGCAGGGTGCGGAACGGCGCGGCCGCATAGACCGCGCGGATCGCGCGTTCGGCCGCGGTCTGGACGACGGGGTTACTGGAGCGCTCGGCGCCGCCGGCGTCGACCTGGCCGACCACCTGACCGCCGGAGCCGAGGGTGAAGACCACGCGGATGCGGACGTCGCGACCGCCCTCCACGTCGCAGTTCGGGTTCCAGCGGCGCTGCAGCTCTTCGGACATGCCGGCCAGCGCCGCGGCGGCCTGGCCGGTCCCGAGGTCGGGGCGGGCCTGCTGCGAGGTGGCGGCGCGGGACGGCCCTTGCGCGGCGGACGAGCGTTGGGCGCCCGAGCTCTTGGCCACGCTGGCGGCCAGGGCGTCGAGATCGAGACCCTTTTCGGCCTTGGGCGCGGGCTTGGCCGGGGCCTTCTGGGCAGGGGCGGCGGGCGCCGGCGCGGGCTTCGGCGTGGGGACCGGCTTGGCCGGAGCCGGGGCGGGCGCGGTCTTCGGCGCCGGCTTGGGCGGGACGGGGACCGGCTGCGGGGTCGGCTCGGGCGCGGCCGGCGGCGCTGGCGCGTCGGGAACCGGCGCCTCGGTCTGGGCGGGCAGCTCCTCGGGGCCCTGCTCGGCGGGGGCGAGGTTGGTCGACGGGGCGTTGGCCACGATGTTGACCGGCACGGCTGCGCCCATCGGCAGCTGGCGCGCCCAGGGCCATGAAATCAGGGCGGCCGCGATCACCCCTGCGTGGAGCAGGGTGGAGGCGAGCATCGCGCCGGAGAATTCGGACCGTTCGCGGGCCATCGACGCCTCAGCGCGGCTCGCCGCCCGAAGACGGTCCGCCGGTGTCGGTGATGAGGTTGATGCTGGTGAAGCCGGAGGTCGACAGCGCGGCCATCACCTGGGCGACGATCTGGTAGGAGGCGCGGCCGTCGGCGCGCACATAGATCGGCTTGGCATGGTCATCGCCCGCCATGGCCCGCAGGCGCGGGGCCAGACTGGAGAACGGCACCGCGTCTTCCTGGATGAACACTGCGCCGTCCTGGCGGATGGAGACGGTCAGCGGTTCCTTGGGATCCTCCATGGCGCCGGCCTCGGTCTTGGGCAGCTCGACCTCGACGCCGCTGGTCAGCAGCGGGGCCGAGACCATGAAGATGATCAGCAGCACGAGCATCACGTCGACCAGCGGCGTGACGTTGATCTCGGACAGCGCCCCGCGCGAGCGGCGGCCGCGCCGGCGCCGCGACCCGCCGGAGGCGGAGAAGGCGTCGTGGGAGGAAAGCGCCATGACCCTTAGCCCCGCTCGGCCAGGCGGCGCTGGATGGCGGTGGAGAGGTCGTCGGCGAAGCCTTCGAGCCGGCCGGCGTACTTGCCGGCGTCGGTCGAGAACTTGTTGTAGGCGATGTAGGCCGGGATCGCGGCGATCAGGCCGATGGCGGTGGCGAACAGCGCCTCGGCGATCGAGGGGGCGACGACCGCCAGGTTGGTCGACTTTTCCACGGCGATCGCCTGGAAGGCCTTCATGATCCCCCAGACGGTGCCGAACAGGCCGACGAACGGCGAGGCGGTGGCGACGATGGCCAGCGAGCCGAGGCCGTTCTCAACCCGCGCGCTCTCGCGGGCGATGGTGGTGTCGAGGGCGCGGTCGATGCGCTGGATCAGGAAGGCGGTCTGGCTTTCGGAGACCAGCCCCCGGGCGCGGGCGTCGCGCCATTCCTTGAGCGCGCCCTGCAGCATGCGCGGCAGCGCCTGGGTCGGGCGCTCGCCGGCCTCGGCGGCGATGTCCTCGAGCGAGCGGCCCGAGGAGACCTGGTCTTCGAAGTCGCTGGCCTGCTTGTTGAGCTTGGTCAGTCGGACGGACTTGTCGATGATCACCGTCCAGGACCACAGCGAGGCCAGGATCAATCCGATCATCACCGCCTTCACGACCCAGTCGGCGCGAATGAACAGATTGATGAAGCTGAAGCTGTCGGCGGTGATCGCAGCGGGGTCCATGCGCTCGTAGGGCTCCGTAAGAATGGCGGGCGCACGACTTCAAGCCGCCCGCGGTGGCGAACTTAAGGCCATGCCTTCTGGTTAACCGACGTCTAACGCCGAAATGGTGAAGGCGGTTTTACGAAAACCTTACGCGAAGAGCGGGCGCAGGATGTCGAGCATGCCGGCCGGCGGCTTGCGCGGGCGGCCGGCCAGGTCGATGCAGGCGGCCTCGACCTGGGCCGCGCAGATCAGCTCCTCGCCGCGCGTAATCCGCTGGCTGACAAAGAGCCGCGGGCCGCGGGCGGAATCGTAGGTGGTGCGGACGGCCAGGGCGTCGTCGATGCGGGCGGCGCGCTTGAAGTCGAGCTCCATGCGCACGATGGCGAAGGCGGCCGGATCGTCGCGGTCCAGCAATTCGGCGTGATGAACACCGGCGAGGCGCAGGAAGTCGGACCGGCCGCGCTCGAAATAGCGGACGTAGTTGGCGTGGTAGACCACCCCGGTGAAGTCAGTGTCCTCGTAATAGACGCGGACGGGCAGGACGTGTTCGCGCCCGTCGAGGACGCCGGCGGAGGGGAGCGGGGTCTGCATGGGCCTAGGTTTAGGGCCTAGCCTCAATCCGTGTCATCCCGGTTTGCGCAGCAAGACCGGGACCCATGAACACCAGATGGGTCAGGATGCGGCTGGACGGCACCCATTCTGCACGATCAGGCGACAATGGGGCCCGGTCTTCGGCTGCGCCGAAACCGGGATGACACCGAATTCCCTACTCGACCTGGCTGACGTCGCGGACCGCGCCGCGGGCGGCGTTGGTGGTCATGGCGGCGTAGGCGCGCAGGGCCGGGGAGACGAGGCGCTGGCGTTCGGCCGGCTTCCAGGCGGCGGCGCCCTTGGCGGTCATCGCGGCGCGGCGCTCGGCGAGCACGGCGTCGGAGACGTCCAGCCGGATGATCCGCTCGGGGATGTCGATGGTGATGGCGTCGCCGTCCTCGACCAGGCCGATCACCCCGCCCTCGGCCGCCTCGGGCGAGACGTGACCGATCGAGAGGCCCGAGGTGCCGCCCGAGAAGCGGCCGTCGGTGATCAGCGCGCAAGCTTTGCCCAGCCCCTTCGATTTCAGGTAGCTGGTCGGATAGAGCATCTCCTGCATGCCCGGGCCGCCCTTGGGGCCTTCGTAGCGGATGACCACCACGTCGCCGGCGACGATCTTGCCGGTGAGGATGGCGCTGACCGCCGCGTCCTGGCTTTCGAAGACGCGGGCCGTGCCCTTGAACTTCAGGATCTCCTCGTCGACCCCGGCGGTCTTCACGATGCAGCCGTCCTGCGCGAGGTTGCCCGACAGCACGGCCAGGCCGCCGTCCTGCGAGAAGGCGTGCTGGGCTTCGCGGATGACGCCGCCCTGGCGGTCGAGATCGAGTTCCGCCCAGCGGCGGTTCTGGCTGAACGCGGTCTGGGTCGGCACCCCGCCCGGCGCGGCCTTGAAGAAGGTCTGCACCGTCTCGCTGTTGGTGCGCTTGATGTCCCAGCGGTCGAGCGCCTCGCCCATCGACTTCGAGTGAACGGTCGGCAGGTCGGTGTGCAGCAGGCCGGCGCGGTCGAGTTCGCCGAGAATGGCCATGATGCCGCCGGCGCGGTGGACGTCCTCCATGTGGACGTCGGCCTTGGCCGGGGCGACCTTGCTGAGGCACGGCACCTTGCGCGACAGGCGGTCGATGTCCTCCATGGTGAAGTCGACGCCGGCCTCGTAGGCGGCGGCCAGCAGGTGCAGCACGGTGTTGGTCGAGCCGCCCATGGCGATGTCGAGGCTCATGGCGTTCTCGAACGCCTTGAACGAGGCGACCGAGCGCGGCAGCACCGAGGCGTCGTCCTGTTCGTAGTAGCGGCGGGTGATGTCGACGATCAGGTGGCCGGCTTCGAGGAACAGGCGCTCGCGGTCGGCGTGGGTGGCCAGGACCGAGCCGTTGCCGGGCAGCGACAGGCCCAGGGCCTCGGTCAGGCAGTTCATCGAGTTGGCGGTGAACATGCCCGAGCAGGAGCCGCAGGTCGGGCAGGCCGAACGTTCGATGACGGCGACTTCCTCGTCGGAGATCTTGTCGTCGGCGGCCGCGACCATGGCGTCGACCAGGTCGAGGGCGACCTCCTTGCCCTTCAGGATCACCTTGCCGGCCTCCATCGGACCGCCGGAGACGAACACCGTCGGGATGTTGACCCGCAGCGAGGCCATCAGCATGCCCGGCGTGATCTTGTCGCAGTTCGAGATGCAGACCATGGCGTCGGCGCAGTGGGCGTTGACCATGTACTCGACGCTGTCGGCGATCAGTTCGCGCGAGGGCAGGCTGTAGAGCATGCCGTCGTGGCCCATGGCGATGCCATCGTCGACCGCGATGGTGTTGAACTCCTTCGCCACGCCGCCGGCGCGCTCGATCTCGCGGGCGACCAGCTGGCCGAGGTCCTTCAGGTGGACGTGGCCCGGCACGAACTGGGTGAACGAGTTGACCACCGCGATGATCGGCTTGCCGAAGTCCGAGTCCTTCATGCCGGTGGCGCGCCACAGGCCGCGGGCGCCGGCCATGTTGCGGCCGTGGGTGGTGGTGCGGGAGCGATAGGTCGGCATCGGGGTCGGTCCTGACGAGTTTGCGCGCCCCACCCGTAGCCAATCGCGACCAGTTCGTGAAATATATTAAGCAGACCCCATTAGGTCGTGTGGGATATCAGGCGTGGACACCCGCCAGCTTCGACATTTCCGAGCGGTGGCCGAGACGCTGCATTTCGGCAGGGCGGCCGAGCAGCTCGGCATGACCCAGCCGCCGCTCAGCCAGTCGATCATCGCGCTGGAGCGCGAGCTCGGCGCGCCGCTGTTTGTGCGCACCAAGCGGCAGGTGGCGCTGACCCCGTTCGGCGAGCAGTGGCTGGCGCATGTGAAGACGGCGCTGGAGGAGCTGGAGGGCCTGCTGGAGATCGCCCGCCAGCTGCGCGACGGCCAGACCGGACGGCTGGAGCTGTCGTTCGTCAGCACTGCCGACTACAGCATCCTGCCGACCCTGGTGCGGCGCTATTCGGCTCTGCACCCCGAGGTCGAGATCGCGCTGAGCGAAGCGACCAGCGACGTGCAGATCGCCGCCCTGCTGGAGGGGCACGGCCACGCCGGCATCGTCATTCCGCCGCCGGGCGGCCTGCCGGCCCAGCTCAGCTATCGGCGGCTGCTGGTCGAGCCGCTGGTGGCGGCCGTGCCGCAGAGTTGGGTCGAGGAGGGGCGATTGGCGCACGAAGACGGGCGGCTGGCGCCGGGCGCCCTGATCGGGGCCGCGGGCGTGATCTTCCCACGGCGGGTGGCGCCGGCGTTCTACGACCTGGCCATAGAGACGCTGAAGTCGCTGACCGGCGGGGCGCGGATCGTCCAGGAGGCGATCCAGATGCAGACCATCATCGCCCTGGTCTCGGCGGGGATCGGGGTGGCGCTGGTCCCGGCCTCGCTGCGCCATCTGGCGCGGACCGGCGTGCGCTACATGAGCCTGCCGGGCGAGGGGCCCTATCTGGAGAGCGGCCTGGTCTGGCGGGCGGACGACGCGACGCCGACGCTGCGGCGGTTCCTGGACGTGGCGTTGCAGCCGCTGGCGTGAGTTTTCCTACAGATGTCGTCCCGGAAGGCGCGCAGCGGCTGTCCGGGCCCCATGAACACCGGATGGATCACGATACGGCGCAGCCTCGCCAAGTCTTGAGGCTCCAGCGCGAATGGGTCCCGGTCTTGCTTCGCAAACCGGGATGACACGTGGGGGGAGCCGGGCCCCTACTCGTCGAACAGGGTCGGCTGGCCGCCGGGGGTCGGTTGCGGCGGCGGGGTCAGGCCGAGGTGGGCGTAGGCCTTGGCGCAGGCGACGCGGCCGCGCGGGGTGCGCTGGATGAAGCCCTGCTGCATCAGGAACGGCTCGATGACGTCCTCGACCGCGTCGCGGGCTTCGGCGATGGCGTAGGCGATGGTCTCGACCCCGACCGGGCCGCCGCCGTAGTTGTCGATCATCGCCTGGAGATAGCGGCGGTCGAGCGCATCCAAGCCGGCCTGGTCGACGTCGAGCCGGGCCAGGGCGCGGGCGGCGGCCTTGCCGTCGATCACCTCGACCCCGTCGGCGGCGGCGAAGTCGCGGACCCGGCGCAGCAGCCGGCCGGCGACGCGCGGGGTGCCGCGCGAGCGGGCGGCGATCTCGCCGGCGCCGTCGGGCGCGAGGCTGAGGCCCATCTTGCCGGCCGCCCCGGCCAGCACCTTGGAGAGCTCGGCGTGGGTGTAGAACTCCAGCCGCAGCGGGATGCCGAAGCGGTCGCGCAGGGGCGTGGCCAGCAGGCCGGCGCGGGTGGTGGCCGCGACCAGGGTGAAGGGCGCCAGGTCGATGCGGATCGAGCGGGCGGACGGGCCCTCGCCGATCACCAGGTCGAGGACGTGGTCCTCCATGGCCGGATAGAGGATCTCCTCGACATTGGCCGAGAGGCGATGGATCTCGTCGATGAACAGGACGTCGCGCGGTTCGAGGTTGGTCAGGATGGCGGCCAGGTCGCCGGCCTTGGCCAGCACCGGGCCGCTCGTTGCGCGGAAGTTCACGCCGAGCTCGCGGGCGACGATCTGGGCGAGCGTGGTCTTGCCCAGGCCCGGCGGGCCGAACAGCAGCACGTGGTCGAGGGCTTCCTCACGGGCCTTGGCCGCTTCGATGAAGACCTTGAGATTGCCCTTGGCCTGCTCCTGGCCGACGAATTCGGCGAGGGTTTGCGGGCGCAGGGCCTTGTCGTGGACGACCCCGGTTTCGAAGGGCTGGGCGTCGGGCGAGACGATGCGGGTCATGAATTTTCCGCCCCTGCGAAGCGGGGGAGGGGGGAGGGAAACTGATTTCCCCTCAACGTCCCAGCTCCTGCAGGCCGGCCTTGATCAGGGCGGGGATGTCGGCGTCTTCGCCGAGCCGCAGGGCGGCCTGTTCGACGACGCGGCGGGCGTTGACCTCGGCGACGCCGAGGCCGAGCAGGGCGGCGACCGCCTCGCCCACCGCGCTGGGCGGCGGCGGGGCGGCCGGGGCGTGAATCTGGGCGTGGAAGGCCGCGACCGGCCCGTCGGTCAGCTGCTTGTCCTTCAGCTCGGTGATCAGGCGCAGGGCGAGCTTGGGGCCGACGCCGTTGGCGCGGCCGAGGGCGGCCTTGTCCTCGCGGGCCACAGCGGCGGCGAGGTCGGGCGGGGCCAGCACGTCGAGCACGGCCAGGGCCGCCTTGGGGCCGACGCCCTGGATCGCCAGCATGACCACGAAGGCGCGGCGCTCGTCGCGGCCGAGGAAACCGTAGAGTTTCATGCCCTGGGCTTCGGACCAGATGCTCTCGACGTGCAGGACGGTCTCCTCGCCCAGCGCCGGCAGGTGGCCGAGGGTGCGCGAGCCGCAGCGCACGACATAGCCGACGCCCGCTACGTCGATCAGGGCCTCTTCCTCGCCGACCTCGGCGACCAGTCCGCGCAGACGCCCGATCATGCGGCCGCTCCGATGCGGCGCAGCTTGCGATGGTGAGCGTGGGCGATGGCCACGGCCAGGGCGTCGGCGGCGTCGGCGGTGGTCTTGCCGGCGGTGGGCAGCAGGCGGGCGATCATGAAGCCGACCTGGTCCTTCTCGGCCGCGCCGGTGCCGACCACGGACTTCTTGACCACGGTGGCGGCGTATTCGGCGACCGGCAGGCCGGCTCTGGCCGGCACGATCATCGCCATGGCGCGGGCGTGGCCGAGCTTCAGGGCCGAGGCGGCGTTGTTGTTCATGAAGGTCTCCTCGACCGCAGCCTCGTGCGGGGCGTGGGCGGCGACCACCTCGGTGATGGCCTCGAACAGCGTCAGCAACCGCTCGGAGAACGGCAGGGATTCCTTGGGGGCGATCACCCCATGGGCGACATGGGCCAGGCGCGCGCCGTCGACCGTGATCACGCCCCAGCCGGTGCGGCGCAGGCCGGGATCGAGGCCGAGGATACGCAAGGGAGCGGGCATGGGAATCGGCGCGTTCGTCATCTGTTCCAACGAGGGATACAGGACGTCGCCAGGGTTAAGCAAACGTTGAGGGAGGGGCCTGAGGCGCCGAGAGTTGAAGGAACCGTCCATGCGACCAGAGGGTTGCCTCTTTCGTGCAAGGAAGGATGCGGCATGGACTATCGACTCTTTGTGCTGAACTCGGCCGGCAAGTTCGCTGACGTCGAAGAATGGGAGTGCGCCTCCGACGAGGAGGCGCTGGAAAAGGCGGCGCACAACCGCCACGCCTTCGGGGCCGAACTCTGGCAAGGCAAGCGCCACCTGAGCACCTTCGCCGGGCCGATCACGGCCGGGGCGGGGGACCGGGCAGCCTAGGACCGCCAGACGCGGAAGGCGTCCCAACCGGCCTGGATCAATTCGCGGGGCAGGCCGGCGATGTCGGTGAGCATCAGGGCGGGCGCGAAGATGATCGCCGAGGCCCCCGGGACGAGGAAGATCAGCAGGAACAGCCCAACCATGGCCAGGCCCTCGAATTTGCGCAGGCCCTGGCGGATCGAGGCGGGCAGGAACGGGCGGATGACGCCGTAGCCGTCGAGGCCCGGGACCGGCAGCAGGTTGAGCACGAAGGCGGTCGCCTGCAGGAAGGCGAGGAAGGCGAGGGCGTCGCAGAGCATGCGCGCGCCGGTCGTGGCGAGCGGCGAGAGCGCCACGGCCCAGATCGCCGCCACCAGCACGATCAGCACCAGCAGCGTGCCCAGCGGCCCGGCCAGCGAGGCCAGGGCCCGCCACCAGCGATTGCGCATCAGGTCCTCGCGCAGATAGACCGCGCCGCCCGGAAAGCCGATGCCGCCGAGCACCACGGCCAGGATCGGGATGACGATCGAGACGCCGACGTCGACGTACTTCAGCGGGTCGAGGGTCAGGTAGCCCTTGGCGCGGATGGTGTGGTCGCCGGCCTTGTGGGCGATGAAGGCGTGGCCGAACTCGTGGGCCATGACCGCCAGGATCCATCCGAGGATCACGAAGACGAAGGTCGCCAGCCGCGCGGCCAGCTCGCTGGGCGCGTAGACCAGGAAGGCGCCCGAGGCCAGCCAAGCGGCCAGCAGGATCAGGGCGTTGGGGCTGACGCCCGGGCGGGGTTCGAGGGTCTGGTCCTGGGTCATGGATTCCGGGCGGCCGGGCCGCTCAGCGAGGCGATGGCGTGGTCCGGCCCCTTGGCGACCACGAGGTCGGCGCGGGCCCGGGCGTGGATGATGTGGTCGTGCAGGTTCTTCAGGTTCACGTCGCGCCAGACCATGCGGGCCAGGCCGTCGGTCTGCTCGCGGGTCATGTGGCGGAAGCGGGCGTAGAACGAGGACGGGTCATGCTCGGCCGCCTCCCAGAGCTCGAGGAAGCGGGCGACGTACCAGCGCTCGAGGTCGGCCTCGTCGGCTTCCAGGTAGATCAGGGCGTCGAGCAGGCCGGCCGGCCCGGTGTCGGGATGGCGCAGAGTCAGCCCCTCGATGACCAGCACGTCGGGCGGGTCGAGCCGCCGGGTCAGGGCCGGGTCGATGTCGTAGACGACGTGGGAATAGGCCGGGAACTCGGCGGGGCCGCTGCGGATGGCGCTCAGCGCGGCGCGCAGGGCGGCGTGGTCGTAGGTGTCGGGCGCGCCCTTGGCGCCGAGCCGGCCGCGCGCCTCCAGCACCGCGTTGGGATGCAGGAAGCCGTCGGTGCAGGCGATCTCGACCGGCGCCGAGCCCGCGGCCGCCAGGTGGTCGGCCAGGTCCTGGGCGAAGGTGCTCTTGCCGACGGCCACCGAGCCGGTGACGCCGACGATGAACGGCCCGGCCGCCGGACGCAGCGGGGCCAGCAGGTCGAGAATGCGGGGCAGGCTCACGGGCGGCTCGCGATTGTGGAGCGCGACTATAGTGGCAGGCCCGCGACCTTGGCGAGGTTGGGCTTGGGGATCGCCGAGACGAAGGCTCCCTGGGCGTTGGCCTTGTCGCGGGCGAGTTCGGCCCAGGCGGCGGCGAAGCCGGTGGGGCTGGCCTTGCTGGGGCCGGCGATGGCGAAGGTCGGCTGGCGGCCGGCGAGGGCGGCGGTGAGCGCGGCCCAGAGGTCGAGGTTCTCGGTCGGCGCCGCTTCGCCCTGCGGCGGTCGGCCGGCGGCGATCAGGGCGGCGGTGCGGGCGACCGCGGCGTTGTCGATCTGGATGGAAGCCACTCCCTTCGGCAAATCCTTCAGCGCCGCCAGCAGCGCGATCAGGGCCATTCGCTCGGGGGTGGTGTAGCGGTCGCCGCCGGCCTGGCCCGAGGCGGCCTTGTCGTGGCTGCGGACATAGGCCCAGCCGCCGCACTTGAAGGCCTGATGGTAGCTGGTCTGGATCCAGATCGCGGTGCTCATGGCCCGGCTCTAGCAGTTTGCGCGAACCCATGCATGATCGCTCGACCAGAGAGAGTAAGTCATGCCCGCCACCACCAATCACACCAGCGTTGAAAAGCTGAACCAGGCCAACGAGGGCAAGCTGCCCGGGCACCTGGGCCTGGTCATCACCGAGGTCGCCGACGGCAAGGTCGTGGGCCGGCTGAAGGTGCGCCAGGACCTGGTGGCGCACACCGGCTACCTGCTGGCCGGGGCGGTGCTGTCGGTCGCCGACATCCTCTGCGCCTATGGCGTCTCGACCGCTTGGCCGGAGGGGGCGAACGGCTTCACGACGGCGGAGGTGAAGGCCAACTTCGTCGGCACCCTGCGCGAGGGCGAGGCGATCTGCACGGCCCAACTGCTGCACGGCGGGCGCACCACCCAGGTCTGGGACGCCACCGTCGAGGACGCGGCCACCGGCAAGCTGATGGCGGCGTTCCGCTGCACCCAGATCATCCTCTATCCGCGCGCCTGACGCTGGGCGGGGTCGGCCTCAGCCCAGGGCGGCGACCGCCTTGAGCGCGAAGGCGACGTCCTCGGGCGTATTGCGGATGCTGGGGGTCAGCCGGGCGTGGGACACGCCGTAGGGCGCGTCCGAGCCGATGATCCGCCATTGCCGCAGCCGCGAGACGACGCCGCGGGCCGACATGCCGGCGACGTCGAAGCTGACGATGCCGGCGGACATGGTCGGGCTGATCGGCGTGCGGACCCGGACGTGGGGCATGGCGGCCAGGCCGCTCTTCAGCTGGCTGGCCAGGTCGTGGGTGCGCCGGGCCACGTGCTCCTTGCCGATCCCTTGATGGAACTGGAAGGCGTCCGCCAGGGCCCAGACGTGTTCGAAGGCCTTGAAGCCGCCGGGGGTCATCCGCGCGGCGGTGGTCGGACCGGGGTCGAAACCGCCGATCCAGGCAGAATAGGCGTTCGAGGCCAGGAAGCTGGGGATCACCGGCGACAGCTTCTGCAGGGCCTGGGGCGAGAAGAACACCACGCCGGTGCCGCGCGGCCCGAACAGCCATTTGTGGCAGCCGGCGACCAGCACGTCGCAGCCGAGCTCGGGCAGTGTGGTGTTCTCGACCCCGAAGCCGTGCACCCCGTCGACGCAGAAGATGACCTGGTCGGCCGGCTGGCGGGTCGCGTTGATCGGCCTCAGGGCGTCGGCGATGGCGCGGATCGGCAGCTTCAATCCCGTCGAGGAGTGGACCCAGGTCAGGGCCAGCACCCGGGTGGCCGGGGTGATCGCACGGGTGATGCGCGAGACGATATCGAGCGTCGAGGCGGTCTCGGCCCCGTCGTGCAGGGTGATCTTGCGCACCGAGAAGCCGTTGCGCATGGCCGAGAGGCGCAGCGACTCGTGGGTGACGTAGTAGTCGTGGACGCTGGTCAGCACTTCCTGACCGTAGCGCACGGTCAGGCCGCCATAGAGCAGGCCGATCCCGGAGGTGGTGCTTTCGCACAGGGCCACGTGATCGGTCGGCACGCCGAAATAGGCGCCGGCGGCGGCGCGCGAGAGGTTCTGGCCGCGCTTGTTGTTGTGCTCCAGGTAGGTGACCGGGTTGCGGTCGAGCGCGGCGCGGTGGCGGGCGATGGCCTCGCGCACCGGCCGGGGATTGGCGGCGAACAGCATGGCCGAGAGGTCGACCTCGCTCCAGTCGAGGTCCCACTGGGCGCGCAGCCGGCCCCAGTCGGGCGGCGGGCGCGTTCCCGGCGCCGGCGGGGGCGCAGCTTCCGGCAGCGGCGGCTCGTCGTCGAACTCGGCCGAGGGCGTCTGCAGCGATGGCGCGGCGGTCGCCGCCGGCGCCGGCGCCGGCGCGGGCGCGGGCGCGGGCGCGGGCGCGGGCGGGGCGGGCGTCTTGGGTTTACGGCGAGGCCAGGCGGCCGCCTGGCCGGCCGCGCCCGCTGCAGGAACCACGAGGCCGAGCGCCAGCAGGTGGCGGCGGTTCAGTTTCGGCCGATCGCCGGCGTCTTGCATGCTGCCCTCCAGAACTCCCACTGAGGACAATGCGCAGCTTGTCGCCGGAGTTTCGGCCATCGGGTGAAACCCGCAGAGGCACGGCTATTCGTGGCGGGGGGCCAGCTCGAAGGCCGTGACCCGCGGGTCGGCGCAGAGTTCGGCAGCGATCGCCTGGCCGGGGACGGGGCCTCGGCGGCGGAAGGTGGCGGCGAACTCGAAGCCCTCGCCGTTCGCCAGCAGCCGGTGGGTGACGACGTCGGGCGCCAGGTCGTGGCGGCCCAGCAGGGCGACCAGCTCGTCCTCGGTCGCGTAATCGGTGGGGGCGTAGCGGATGACCAGATCGACGTGGTGGTACTGCGGGAGCTTCACCTCCAGCAGCCGGAAGCCGACCAGGACCAGCAGGGTCAGCACCGTGCCGGCGATCGCCAGGCTGAAGAAGCTGATGCCGTAGAGCACGCCGAGGACGGCGGTGGTCCACAGCGAGGCGGCGCTGGTCAGGCCGCGGACCGAAAATCCCTCCTTGAAGATCACCCCGCCGCACAGGAAGCCGATGCCGGTCAGGACGCCATGCGCCATGCGCACCGGATCAATGCGGATGACGTCGTGCGGGGTGCCCTCCATCCAGCGGAACTGGTGCACCGCGGCCAGCATCAGCAAGGCCGAGGCCAGGCACAGCAGGATGTGCGTGCGCACGCCCGCGGCGCGGCCGCGATACTCGCGCTCGAAGCCGATCAGCCCGCCGGCGGCGACCGCCCCGGCCAGCGGCGCGAAATACTCGATCACCCAGTCCATGGACGTCAGAACGCGCGAGGTGCGGTTAAGCTTCGCAGGGGGTGAAAACCACGCCGCAAATCAGCCAACATCCTGTTATCGAAGGGCAATGGCCGCGTGAGGCGGCGCCGTTGGGCGCAGCGCGGCTGGGGGATTGGAGAAATCGTGCGCAAGATCGTCTTGGTACTCGCCGTCGCCGGCATGGCGCTGGGGCTCGCCGCGTGCGGGCACAATGTCGAGCAGCGCGCCGCCACCGGCGCGGCCGCCGGACTGATCGTCGGCGGGCCGGTGGGCGCGGCGGTCGGGGCCGGGGTCGGCGTGGTGGTGAGCAAGGCCGCGGACAACTAGGGCCGTCCGCGGCGGAGAGGTTCGGCCTAGCCGAACTTCTCCATGTCCTCGTCGGAGATGTCGTAGTCGCCGTAGACGTTCTGGACGTCGTCGTCGTCGTCCAGGGCGTCGATCAGCTTGAGCAGGGTCGGCACGGCCTCGGCGTCGACATTGACGTAGGTCTTCGGCCGCCAGACGATCTTGCTGGTCTTGGCCTCGCCCAGCACGCCTTCCAGCGCCGCGGCCACTTCGGCGAAGTCCTCGAAGGCGGTGTAGACGATGTGGGCTTCTTCGTCGGACTCGACGTCCTGGGCCCCGGCCTCAATGGCCGCTTCCATCACCTTGTCTTCCGAACCGACGCTGGCCGGATAGGTCAACTCGCCCAGGCGGTCGAACTGGAAGGTCACCGAACCCGAGGCGCCGAGGTTGCCGCCGTTCTTCGAAAAGATCGTGCGGATGTTCGAGGCCGCGCGGTTGCGGTTGTCGGTCAGGCCTTCGACGATGATGTTGACGCCGCCCGGGCCGAAGCCTTCGTAGCGGACTTCCTCGTAGTTCTCGCCGTCGCCGCCGGCGCCCTTCTTGATGGCCCGCTCGATGTTGTCCTTGGGCATGGACTCGGCCCGCGCGTTGGTCACGGCCAGGCGCAGGCGGGGGTTCATCGCCGGGTCGGGCATGCCCGACTTGGCGGCGACGGTGATTTCACGCGACAGCTTGGAGAACAGCTTGGACCGCGCCGCGTCGGCGCGGCCTTTGCGGTGCATGATGTTCTTGAACTTGGAATGTCCGGCCATGTGTTTCTCTGAAAGGTCAGTGGGCGGCTTCTAGCGCCAGAGGCGTTTGAACGCCAGCGGGGCCGGAACCTGCTTGCCGCACAGGGGTTAGGCCTGCGCAGACACCGGAGCCTAGCCGATGACCGACTACTTCGACGACGTGATTGACGAAGAACCCACCGGATCCCTGGTGCGCTGGATGGACCGTCCGCCGATGCAGGTGGGCGCCGCGGCGCTGTCCGGGGCGGTGGCCGGAGCTTTCCTGCTGGGCGCGGTCGCGGCGCTGGGCCTCGTAATGCTGAGCCGCCGGACGACTATTGAGCCGCGACTTCGCAATCAATTCTCTCGACTGCTCCACTAGCCAGCCGGAACACGGCGTCCTGCGGCACCTCCTGCGCCAGGGTCTCGGCCCGCGGGAGGCCGAGATAGGTGCCGCGGACGACGCGGCCCGAGCCGCCGTGGCTGACCACGATCACCTTGCGCTGCGGTTCCGGCGGCAAGCTGGCCAGCCAGTCTCCGACGCGGGCCTCGACGCTTTCGTAGCTCTCGCCGCCGGGGGCTGCGAACTGCCAGCCGCCGCGGCCGAAGGTCTCCGGGTGCTCGGCGGCGAGTTCGTCGCGCAGGCGCCCGTCCCACTCCCCGAACGACACCTCGATGACCCGGCGGTCGGTTTCGATGGGCAGGCCGAGGGCCTCGGCGATCAGGCCGGCGGTGGCCTGGGCGCGACCGAGCGGGCTGGAAATCAGCCGCCAACCGTCAGGTTCGTCGATCAGGTCCCGCAGCAACCGGCCGATGGCCGCGCCCTGCGCGCGGCCGAGCGTCGTCAGCGGGGAATCGAGATGCCCCTGCTGACGCCGCTCGGCGTTGAACGCCGTTTCACCGTGACGGACGAGGTAGATCACGCGGCCACCGGCGCGCAGGCCAGGCGTTCCACCGTTCCATCCCAGAGGCGGAACAGCGCGTCCTGCGGGGTGTCCTGCTGCATGGTCGCCTCGCGCGAGAGCCCCTGATAGGCGCCGCGCATCAGCACCCCGGCGATGCCGTGGCTGACAGCGATGATCTTGCGGTCCGGCTCCGGCGGCAGGGCGGCCAGCCAGGGGCGGACCCGGGCGTCGACGTCCTCGAACCGCTCGCCGTCCGGGCTGCCGAACACCCATTCGCGCCCGGCGAAGGTCTCCGGATGCTCAAGGCGCAGGTCCGCGTACATGCGGTTCTCCCACGAGCCGCAGCCGACCTCGATCAGGGCCGGATCGATCTCCACCGGCAGGCGCAGGGTGCGCGAGACGATGGCCGCCGACTGGCGGGTGCGGCGCAGCGGGCTGGCGAGGATGCGCCAGCCCTCGGTGTCGCCGATCTGGTCGGCCAGGACGTTGGCCATGGCCTGGACCTGGGCCATGCCCAGCGAGGTCAGCTGGGAGTCGGTCTGGCCCTGGAGGCGGCCGTCGCGGTTGTAGTCGGTCTGGCCGTGACGCAGCAGGTAGATCATTTCTTGCGACGCACCACCGGATGCGAGGACGACAGGCCGCCGTCGACCACGATCGCCTGGCCGTTGACGTAGGAGCTTTCGTCCGAGGCCAGGAACAGGGCGGCGTTGGCGATCTCGATCGGCACGCCGCCGCGGGTCATAGGGTTGAGCTGGCCGATCTTGTCCTCGTTGCCGCGGGCCCGGGCGCCGTCGAAGATCGCCTGGGTCATGCCGGTCTCGATCAGGCCGGGGCAGATGGCGTTGACGCGCACGCCGGTGCCGTAGAACTCGTTGGCCGAGGTCTGGGCGAGGTTGATCACCCCGGCCTTGGAGGCCGAGTAGGGAGAGCCGCCGGCGCCCGAGCGGATGCCCGCCACCGAGGCGGTGCAGATGATCGAGCCCTTGCCGGTCGGGATCATCACCCGCGAGGCGTGCTTCACCAGCAGGAAGGCCCCGATCAGGTTGACCCGCAGGATCTCGGCCCAGAAGGCGCCGTCCTGCTCGTCGAAGCCGGTCCAGCCGCCGGAGATGCCGGCGTTGGCCCAGGCGACGTCGAGGCCGCCGAACTCGGCGGTCGCGGTCTTGACCAGGCTCTCGACGAAGGCCTCGTCGCCGGCGTCGCCGGTCAGGGCCACTGCCTTGCCGCCGGCCTCGGCCACCAGGCGGGCGGTCTCGACCGCGCCGTCGGTCTTGTCGGCGATGACGAGCTTGGCGCCCTCGGCCGCGAACAGCAGCGAGGCGGCGCGGCCGATGCCGGAGCCGGCGCCGGTGATGACGGCGGTCTTGCCCGAGAGACGTCCCATGGAAGTGTCCTTTGTACTCAAGTGTCAGGCGCGCGCGGCGGCGGCGAGGATGGCGTCGATGAAGGTGTCGTGCAGGGCCGGCGGCAGGTCGTGGCCCATGCCAGGGACGACCCGAAGCTCTGCACCGGGAATGGCCGCGGCGGTGGCCTCGCCGCCGACCAGCCGCACCAGCGGATCGTCGGCCCCGTGCAGCACGACGGCGGGAACCTTGAGCTTGCCGAGCCGCTCGGTGCGGTCGCCGTCGCCGCGGATGGCGCCCATCTGGCGGACCGAGCCGGTCGGGTTGAAGGCGCGGGCGTGCTCGTCGACGGCGCGCTGGCGCAGGGCGCCGGGCGGCCAGGGATAGGACGGGCTGCCGATGATCTCGGAATTCTTCACGGCGTTGGCGAGGAAGGCCTCGTAGTCGGTGGCGGGATCGGGCGGCGCCACGGTCAGCACGGCGCCGGCTTCGGGAGTCGGATCCAGGGTGCCCGGCGCGCCGGTGGCCGACATGATCGAGGTCATCGACAGCACGCGCCCGGGATGATCGATCGCGACGGCCTGGGCGATCATGCCGCCCATCGAGACGCCGGCCACGTGGGCCTTGGCCGCGCCGGCTGCGTCAAGCACGGCGACCACATCGGCGGCCATGTCGGAGAGGCTGTAGGTCTCGCCCGGCTTGAACCAGGTCGACAGGCCGGTGTCGCGGTTGTCCATGCGGATCACGCGATAGCCGCGGGCGGCGAGCTTTTCGCAGAAGTCGACCGGCCAGCGGGTCATCTGCGAGCCGAGGCCGCTGATCACCACGACGGCCGGCGCCGTCTCGGCGCCGAAGGTTTCGTACTCGAGTTCGACCGATCCGTTCTGGGCGCGGGGCATGGGGTTTCTCTCTCGGAGGGCGAGGGCGAACCTACAGTGTCATCCCGGACAAGCGCTGCGCGCTTTCCGGGATGACACCCGTTGTTGGCTTACGGAACCAGCACCACGCGGCCGACGGCGGCGCGGCTTTCGATGTAGGCGTGGGCGCCGGCGGCGTCGGACAGCGGGAAGACCTTGTCGATCAGGACTTCCAGCTCGCCGCGGGCGGCCTCGTCGATCAGGCGCTGGATGTTGTCGTGCACCCGGTCGGTCATGATCTCGGCGCCGAGGAAGACGCCGCGCAGCTGGCGGTTGCCGCCCATCATCGCGCCGACGTCGACGACCATCGGCTCGCGGCCGGCGGCGCCGACCATCGAGACGCGACCGCGATAGGCCAGGGCGTTGATAGAACCCTGCAGGGTCGGGCCGCCGACGGAATCAACGACCACATCGACGCCCTTCTTGTCGGTCAGGCGCATGACCTCCTTCACCACGTCCTCGCGGGCGTAGTTGATGCCGTGGTCGAGACCGAGCGGCTTGAGGCGTTCCAGGCGCTCGTCCGACGAGGCGGTGGCCAGGACGGTGGCGCCGGCGCGCTTGGCGAGCTGGATGGCGGCCACGCCGACGCCCGAGGCCCCGGCCTGGACCAGGACGGTCTCGCCGGCCTTCAGGCGGCCGGCCTCGAACAGGCAGTCGTCGGCGGTGCCGAAGGTGACCGGGATCGCGGCGGCCTTCTTGACGTCGAAGCCGTCCGGAATGACCCAGCAGTTGCGGGCCGGCACCGAGCGCAGTTCGGCGTGGCTGCCCCAGTTGTTCACGGTGGCGACCTTCTGGCCGAGCTTCAGATGGGTGACCTCGGCGCCGACCGCGACGATCTCGCCGGCGGCCTGGTAGCCGACCACGTGCGGGTTGGTCATCAGCGGGCCGCGCCAGCGGTTGAGGGTGTCGCCGCCTTCGATGGCGATCGCCTCGACCTTGATGATCACGCCGCGCGGATGCAGGTCGGGATCGGGGAAGTCCTCGTATTTCAGGACCTCGGGGCCGCCGTTCTCGTAATAGACCGCCGCCTTCATGTGCTTCCTCCAAATGACTTTAAACAATTGTTTGAGGACGCTAGCCAAGACCAGGGGGGCGACGCAAGGGAAAGCATGGCCGTCCGGTCGCCATCCCCGCCATCACACGAGGCTGTGACGTGCATGCCGTGGCGTCGCGCTTGCGGAGCTAGGGCGAACCCCGTTCTTCTGTGCCAGAACGGCACACCCAGTTCAGCCCGCGGCGTTAATCCCAATGGCCCTGCTCGATAGTCAGGAACGCGTAGACGACCCGCCGCCGCCGGACGGCTCGCGGCTGGTGATCGAGACCATGTACCAGGTCGCCGCAAATCCCGAGGCATGGGAGCGGCTGATCGACGTGCTCGAAGATGACGGGCTGGGCCGCGAGCCGGGCCCCGAGATTCTGCGCGGCCTGGCGCTCAGCGAGGACATCGCCCGCTTGGCCAGCCGCCCCGACGAGGGGCCGGCGACCAGCGCCCGCCCGGACATCGGGTGGCTGCTGCTCAGCAGCCGCGGCAAGGTGATGGCGCACAACGGCGCGGCCCTGACCGCGCTGGGCGAGGCGGTGGCGGGGCTCGTGATCGGGCAGGCGGTGGCCTTCTCCAATCCCGACAACGCCGAGGCCCTGGCCGGCGCCTTGGCGCGGACGCGCGGACGCGCGGGCGGTCAGGTGATCCTGAAACTGGAACGCGGCCGCGAGGAGGGCCCGGGCTTCGCCTATGTCATGCCGGCGAGGTCCTTGCCGGGGCTCGCCGACCTGCCGGTGATGGCGCTCGAGGAGGACTGCTTCGCAGTGATGTTCCCGGCCGCGACCGAGGCCGGGCGACTGTGGAGTTCGCTGTCGGAGAGCTTCGGCCTGACGCCGGCCGAGGTGCGGCTGGCGCGCAAGCTGCGGGACGGCCGCTCGCTGCAGGAGGCGGCCGACGAACTGTCGGTCAGCGTCAACACCGTGCGCAACCAGTTGCGGGCGGTCTTCGACAAGATGGGGCTGAAGCGGCAGAGCGACCTGATCCGGGCCCTGACCGAACTGTCGTCCCTGGCCGGATTGATCGAAGCGGACGATCCGGTCCGCGCCCAGCAGGAGACGATCGCCGAGGCCCCGCCGGTGCGCTTCGTCACCCTGGCCGACGGGCGCAGGCTGGCCTATCGCGAGTACGGCGATCGCGGCGGACGGGCGGTGCTGACCTTCCACGAGGGGCTCGGCTCGAGCCTGTTGCCGCCCGGCACCGACTCTGCGGCGCGACGGCTGGGCCTGCGGGTGGTCTGCGCCGAGCGACCCGGCTTCGGACAGTCCGACCCGCGGCCGGACTACAGCTTCGACGGGGTGGCCCAGGACATGGTCGAGCTGTGCGACCAGGTCGGCCTGGAGCGCCTGCAGATCGCCGCGGTGCTGTCGGGAACGCCGTCGGCGATCCAGACCGCCATCGCCCTGGGCGAGCGGGTGACACGCGTGCAGATTTTTTCCGGCCGCCCGCCGCGGGCCCAGCCCGACCCGGCGCGCAATCCGCTGACCATGATGCGTAGCCGCATCGAAGCCAATCCGTGGTTGGTCGAGAGTTTCCTGGCGGTGCTGCGGCTGCGGCTGTCGCAGGCGATGATGATCCGGGTGATGCAACGCTCCAGCGCCCAGTCGCCCGGGGACCTGGCCTATCTGGCCGCCCACCCGGAGGCGGCGACCTATGTCGCGGCCTATATGACCGAGGCGCTGGCCTGTTCCAGTCGCGGGCCCGCGGACGAGCTGCGGGCCTTCCGGCGGGGGCGCAACATGAGCGTCAGCGGGCTGATGGCGCCGTTGGTCGTCTGGCACGGCGAGCAGGATCGCCTGGCGCCGCTGCCGCAGCTGCTGGCGTTCCTCGGCTCGCACGTGAGCGAGGTGCGCATGCGGCCGGGCGTCGGCCATTTCCTGGCCCTGCGGCATTGGGACGAGATCCTGCGCGAGATGGCGGGCGGCGCCGGCGTTCGGTGACGCGCGCATAGTGCATTTGCGTCATGCAAGGCGGTCGCGACGCAGGGTCTGCTAGGGCGGCGGGTCAGGCTGAGCGGGTGGCTCGCCCATCAGATTCTGGATTTCGACGGCGGCGGTCTGACGCCGCGACCGTCGAGGGTCCTTCGCCAGGGATCAACGTCCCGGTCCCCTGGCGTGGCCACGGCCGAGCGCCGTGGGCGGGAGCGAGGTCGTCAGGGGCGTCTTGCGGCGCTCCGGGCGCGCTGGGCCGGCTTCGGGGGAGGTCGGCCCAGGCCTCCGAGGCGGCGGATGCGGTCCCGAAGGAACCGCGTCCGCCATCTTAACGGCGGCTCAGCCGTTGCGCTTCACATAGGCGCGGATGGCGGCGATGACCCGGTCCTGATCGTCCTGCGTCAGGTAGGGGTGCATCGGCAGGCTCATCACCACCTTGGACTTGGCGTCGGTGACCGGCAGGCCGCCGGGGGCCGGATAGGCCGAATAGACGTCCTGGCGATGGATCGGGATCGGGTAGTAGACGGCGGTCGGCACGTCCTGGCCCTTCAGGTGGGCGATCAGGCCGTCGCGGTCGTCCACCTCGATGGTGTACTGGGCCCAGACGCTGACCCCGCCGTCGATCACCTTCGGAATCTTGACGACGTCGCCGAGGCCGGCGGCGTAGCGGTCAGCGACGCGATTCCGGGCCTCGATCTCGTCGGCGAAGATGGTCAGCTTCTGCAGCAGCACCGCGGCCTGGATGGTGTCCATGCGGCTGTTCATGCCGATGCGCAGGTTCAGGTACTTGGGGTCATGGTCGAAGGTCTTGCCCTCGAGGTCGGATTTCACCGCCTGGCCGTGGACGCGCAAGCTGACCAGCAGGTCGTGCAGGCGTTCGTCCTTGCACAGCACCGCCCCGCCGTCGCCGTAGCAGCCGAGCGGCTTGGCCGGAAAGAAGCTGGTGGTGGTGACGTCGGCCCAATGGATCGGGTGCTGGCCGGCGAGGGTGCAGCCGAAGCCCTGGGCGCTGTCGGAGATCAGCTTCAGGCCGTGCTTCTTGGCGACCGCCGAGATCGCCGGATAGTCGGCCGGCTGGCCGAACAGGTCGACGGCGATCACCGCCTTGGGGGTCAGCTTGCCTTGCGCCTTCACCGCTTCGATGGCGGCGTCGAGGGCGGCGGGATCGAGGTTGTAGGTGTCGTCGAGGATATCGACGAACACCGGCGAGGCGCCGACCAGCGGCATGACCTCGGCCGTGGCCGCGAAGGTGAAGGACGGGCAGAACACCGCGTCGCCCGGCCCGACGCCCCAGGCCATCAGCGGCAGTTGCAGCGCCTCGGTGCCCGAGCCGCAGGACAGCACGAACGGCGCGTCGCCGAAGGCGCCGAGCTCCTTTTCGAACTGGGCGATCTCCGGTCCCATGATGTAGGCGCCGGACCGGACGACCTTGAGGATCGCGTCCTCCAGCGGCTGGCCGAGGCGCGCGCGTTGGGCTTGCAGGTCGATGAAGGGGATCGGCATGTCGGCATCTCGCGAAACGAAGCGGCGCGCTTCATGGCACGCGTCGGGAGCCTAGGCCAAACACGCTTGTTTTCGGAACGTTTCGCCGGAAACGAAATGTCCCGGGGCGCCCCCCGACGCCACCGGGATCAGGGGCCGCCGCCGGCGCTCGCCAAGGCGGGCCGGCCCCGATTTCGCGGCGGCCGCGCGCTAGGCGGTGACGACCAGCCGGCTCAGCATCCGGCCGTCCAGCGGGCGTCGGTGAACTTGCGGTCGCCGTGTTCGAGGCCGGCGGAGGTCATCAGAACTCCTCCCACTGCTGGGCGGCGGCGGCGATCTGGGCCTGGGCCCGGCGGACCGGGTTGCGGGCCGGCTGGTGGCGGCCTTCGCGCGCGGCCTCCGGCGCGGGACGGGCGGCTTCCGCGCCGGTCCGGAAGCGGGTGACCAGGCGGGCCAGCTCGACGCCTTCGCCCTTGAGGCTGGCGGCCGCGGCGGTGACCTCTTCGACCATGGCGGCGTTCTGCTGGGTCACCTCGTCCATCTGGTTCACGGCGCTGTTGACCTCGTTGAGGCTGACCGCCTGCTCGTTCGAGGACATGGCGATCTCGGAGATCAGGCCGTCGATCTCGGTGACCTTGGAGACGATGCCGGTCAGGGCCTCGCCGGTCGCGCCGACCAGCTTGACCCCGCGCGAGACCTGTTCGGTCGAGGAGGAGATCAGGGCCTTGATCTCCTTGGCGGCGTCGGCCGAGCGTTGGGCCAGGGCCCGGACCTCGGAGGCGACGACCGCGAAGCCGCGGCCCGCTTCCCCGGCGCGGGCGGCTTCGACCCCGGCGTTCAGCGCCAGCAGGTTGGTCTGGAAGGCGATCTCGTCGATCACCCCGATGATCTGGGTGATCTGGCCCGAGCTCTGCTCGATCTCGCCCATCGCCGCGACGGCGTCGCGGACCACGTCGCCCGAGGAGATCGCCCCCTCCTTGGCGCTCGAGGCGGCGGAGGAGGCCTGGCGCGCGCCCTCGGCGCTGCGCTTGACCGTGGCGGTGATCTGGTCGAGCGCGGCGGCGGTCTCCTCCAGGCTGGCGGCCTGCTGTTCGGTGCGGTGCGACAGGTCGTTGGAGGCCGCGGCGATCTCGTCGGAGCCGCTGCGCAGCGTGCCGGTCGCCTCGGAGATCGCGCCGATGGCGGTGCGCAGCGAGTCGACGGCGGCGTTGAAGTCGTTCTTGATCTGCTCGTGCGCGCCGGTGAAGGCGGCGTCGATGTGGGCGGTGAGGTCGCCGTCGGCCAGCCGCCGCAGGCTGTCGGCGAGGATCTCGACGACCTTGTTCTGCTCCTCCTCGACCTGGCGGCGCTGGGCGTCGGCCTCGCGGCGGGCGCCCTCCAGCGATTCCAGGTAGACCGAGATCGCGAAGTCCATGTCGAGCAGGGTGGCCTTGACCAAGGCGCCCAACTCGGCGGCGACCTGCCTGGAGTTCGTCGACTTCACGCCGAAGCCGCCCTTCGGCCAGCGGGCGGCCAGCAGTTTCTCGATCAGGGCGTCCAGCACCAGGGCGTAGCCGCCGATGTACCAGCGCGGCTCCAGGCCGATCCTGGCGTGGACCTCGCCGACGGTGGTGACGGCGCTCACATAGCGCTCGTCCAAGCGGCCGCTGGAGATGGTGTCCCAGTGGTCGACCTGCTTGTTCTTGGCCCCGGAGATGTGGCCTTCGCTGGAGAAGAACGCGCGGGTCTGGGGCGTTGCGCGAACCTGCTCGTAGAAGCGGTCGAGCGCGCCCGGAAGCTCCTGCATGATGATGGATTTGACGCCCTGAATGTCCCGCAGGGCGGCCGGGGTGAGCTTGATGAAATCGAGCCGTTCGGCCAACGCGTTCGATGACGTCATGGAAGTTCCCCAGTGCAAGTCGTCGCCTGTGCGCGAATGACGGGGTCGCTTCGGTTAATGGCGCGATAACGTTGAGATGTAGAGCAAGTGTTTGGCGTGCGATTATTTTACGGAAATTGCGTAAAAGTTGGGATATCAAGATATGTGAACTGAGTTATCTAATTATTGGGGCGCCGGGTTATATGATCGGCGGCAGGTCGACCCGAAGCGTCCCGATCACGCTGGGCTGGCACCAGTCGGTGAAGCCGCACTGGGCGGGGGTGAGATCGGTGTCCTCGTAGCGCAGCTCGAGAGACAGCTGCTTCCAGGTCGCCGTCGCGCCGATGTTCCAATAGGTGCGGTCGTGGCCGCGCTCGATCCACCGGCGGCCGACCCCGGCCTTGAGGGACAGGTTCGGCCGCAGGGCGTAGGCGGCTTCGCCCTCCAGCCGCCAGGCCTCGCCGGCGCCGTAGGAGGCCTCGGGCACGAAGCTGCCGGTGGTGGTCAAAACCCAAGGGCCCTCGGTCCGGCGGGCGGCGGCCTTGAACTGGATGAAGTTGTAGGTCGGGCCCCAGACATGTTCGTTCGGGAAGGCGGTGAACATCGCCTCCGCAGTCAGCCGGGTCTTGCCGTCCTTGAGGTCGATATTCTTGCCGCCGTAGAGGTCGAGTTCGTAGGAGGTGTCGCCCGGGTCGTCGAAATCGACCTGGGTCGCGAACAGCCCGGCATAGAAGCCGTCTGGCCGCCACCAGTGGACGTAGCCCTGCAGGGCCGGGTTTCCGTCCGAATTGCTGACCCCCTGATAGCGGTAGTCGCTGGTCAGGCCGACCGATGAGAAAAGCCCGCCCCGGTTCGATTGGGCCTGGGCGCCAGTTGGGAGAAGCACGGCCGCCAGGGCGAGCAGGAGCCCGCACGGGGGAGCAGGCGATCGCAGTTTCATCTTGGCCTCGCCGCTCACTTGAGTTCGACGAGCTCAGGGCTACCTGCTCACGGATATCGATGTTACTGAAATCGCTGCATGAGTGATTTCGATATCAATCAAGTCAGGCGGCTCGACGGCGGACTGCTGCTGGTGTTCCGCGAGTGTCTGCGGCGGCGCAAGGCGCAGGAGGCGGCGCAGGTGCTGGGCCTTAGCCCCTCGGCGGTCAGTCACGCCCTGACGCGGTTGCGCGATCTGTTCGGGGACCCGCTGTTCGTGCGCAAGCCCCATGGCCTGGTTCCGACCCGTCGGGCGCTGGAACTGGAGCCGCAGGTCGAGGCGTTGCTGCAGCTCGCGGGCGCGGCGCTCGGCGGGCGCGAGGCGTTCGATCCCTCTACGAGTCAGCGCGTATTCCGGGTTTCGGCTCCTGAATTCGTCACCGACCTGATCGGCGGGCGGCTGCTGAACGCCCTGGCGGCGGAAGCGCCGGGCGTCCTCTTCACGGTCGAGCACATGGTCCAGGGGCGGGCGCTGGAGGCGCTGCGGCGCGGGGAGATCGACCTGGCGGTCGGCCGGTTCGCCGGCGGCTTCGGTGAGCATCGGACCGAGCGGCTCTACGAGGATCGCTATTGCGTGGCCGCCCGGCGCGGGCATCCGCTCATCGACGGGCGCATCGACGCCCAGACCTATGCGCTCGCCGGTCACGTCTACGCCATGGCCGGCAGCGAGACGGCGGGCGACGAGAACCTGCCCGGCCCTCTGGAGATGACGATCGTCGCCCGCGCCGGCGCGCCGCACTGGATGACGGTGCTGGTGATGGTCGCGGCCAGCGACGCCATCGCCACCTGTCCGCGACGGCTGGCGGAGCGGCACGCGGACATGCTGGGCCTGCAGGTCATGGATCCGCCCTTCGAGCCGATGCGGCTGGCGGTCGAGGCCGTGCGGCGTCGCCGGACGGACGACCCCGGGATCGACTGGTTCCTGGGCCAGCTGCGGGCGGCGGTCGGCTAGATTTCCAACCCAAGTTCACGCCGCAGGTGGTCGCAGGTGACGGCCTCGAAGGCCTCCGGCCAGGCGACGCCGAGACGCCCGGCCAGGGGCTTGGCGTGGGCCAGGAACAGGCGGGCGATATGGCCTTGCGCGGCCAGCAAGGCGGCGCGGTTGGCGGCGGGAACGGGCAGGGCCTGGAGGGCGGCGCGTTGGCCGTCGCTCAGGAACCCATTCAGCCGCTTGGCGCCGCGGGCCGCGCGGGGGACGCCGTTTTCCTCAAGCAGCAGATCGACCAGCATGCCGCGCAGCAGCTCGACGCCCTGCTGGCCGACCAGCCACTCCTGGCGGCCGAGGCAGACTGGCGACAGGCCGAGCACGCGCAGGAATTCGAAGATCAGGCGCGTGACGCGGGCGGCGGCGTCGCGATCGGGGCCTGCGGGGCGCGGCGGCGGCGCGGCGGTCTCGCCGAGCAGGCGGCGCTGGTCCGCGCCGTCCTGGCCGGCGAACTCGGCCGGGGTGAGGAAGGCGAGGTCGAAGCGGTCCCAGCCGGGCGTGACGCCCGAGAAGATGCGGCCGTGGACGAGGTGCGAGAACACCGTGACGGGGAGGGCGAGCGCGCCCGCGGCGCAGTCGCGCAGGCAGGCGGCGAGGTCGGGTTCGTCGACGACGACGGTGACGTCGACGTCGCTCCAGGCGTCGCCCACTCCCTTGGCGAGGCTGCCCGAGAGCCAGGCCGAGCGGACGCGCGGGTCGGCGGCGAGCGCGGCGACGAGGTGGTCAAGCAAGGCCTGCTGATCATCGGTCATCAGCGGCAGGCTGGCGGCGGCGGCGGGCGGCGGCAAACGATTTTACCGCCGCCCGTCCGTGAGCTTTGGGCTCAGATCTGGCGCGTGCGGCCTTCCCAATAGGGGGCGCGGACCTTGTTGCGCTGGATCTTGCCGGCCTCGGAGCGCGGCAGGTCGTGGACGAAGTCGAGGCTGCGCGGGACCTTGAAGGCCGGCAGGTTCTTGCGGCCGAAGTCGAGGATCTCCTGGGCCAGTTCCTCCGAGGGCTGGTAACCGGGCTTCAGCAGGATCACCGCCTTGACCTGTTCGCCCCACTCGTCGTGCGGCACGCCGACCGTGGCGCTGTCGGCGACGGCGTCATGCTTAATGAGCTCGTTGTCGACTTCCTGCGGATAGATGTTCACCCCGCCGGAGATGATGGTCTCGGCGTTGCGGCCGGTGAGGAACAGGTAGTCGTCCTCGTCGAAGAAGCCGACGTCGCCCATGGTGAAGAAGTCGCCGACCCGGTTGGCGGCGGTCTTGCCGGGGTCCTTGTAGTACTGGAAGCCGCCGCCGGGCGGCAGCTGGTGGTAGATGCCGCCGGGCACGCCGGGGGGCAGGTCGTTGCCTTCCTCGTCGAGGATGCGGACCTGCAGCAGCGCCGGACGCTTGCCCACGCTGCCCGGCTTCTTCAGCCATTCCTCGGACGAGATCGTGAAGCCCGCGCCGCCTTCGGAGCCGGCGTAGTACTCGCTGAGCACCGGGCCGAACCACTCGATCATCGCCTGCTTGACCTCGGGCGGGCAGGGCGCCGCGCCGTGGACGACGTACTTCACATGGTCGACGGGATAGCGGGCCTTGACCTCGTCGGGCAGGGCCAGCAGCCGCTGGAACATGATCGGCACCAGGTGCAGGTGGGTGATCTTCTGTTCGGAGATCGTGCGCAGCACCAGCTCCGAATCCCACTTGTCGATGAAGTGCAGCGGCGCGCCGGCGCCCATGGCGGCGCGAATGTCGAAGGCCAGGGGGGCGGCGTGATAGGCCGGACCGGCGCAGAGCTGGATCGAGTCCTCGTCGTAGCCGCGCAGGGCGTACATCGCCTGGGGCGTGACGACCGGCGCCTCGCGGAACACGCCCTTCGGGCGCCCGGTGGTGCCGGAGGTGTACATCATCTGGTTGCCGAGCACCGGATCGTCGATGTCCGAGCCGTCCAGGGGGGCGATGGCGGCGTCGTAGTTCGCAAAGCCCGGGATGTCGCCGCCGACGGCCAGCTTGAGCACCACGTTCGGGCACTGCTCGGCGGCGGCCGCGATCACGCCGACGCGCGCCTCGCCGACCAGCACCTTGGCTTCGCAGTCGTTGATGATGTAGGCGATCTCGTCGGCGGTCAGGTGCCAGTTGACCGGCGTGATCCGCAGGCCCGAACGCAGGGTGGCGGCCTGGACCTCGATGAATTCGGCGCGGTTGGAGCAGACGATCGCCAGGGCGTCGCCGGCCTTCAGGCCGTGCTGACGGAAGAGGCGGGTCAGTTTGTTGGCCGCCGCATTCACCTGCGCGAAGGTCCGCGAACTGCCGTCGGGATTGACCACGGCGACCTTGTCCGGCTGCAGCCCGGCCCAAACGGCGGTGGTCATCCCGGTCGCCGCCGCGGCGTCCAGGGCGGCTTCCAGGCTGGGGCGCTCTTTCAAATCTTCCATCAAATTCCTCCCGTCGCCGACGGCCGGTACGGTCCGCGCAGCGATCTTTTCTATGATCCGAGACGGTGTTTCCCCGGCGCGCGCCACGCGAAATATGCGTTGCGGGATGGGCCGCTTCCGTTTCGGAAACCTACTATCACACGGCTGGAGGCCGCCGACAACGGCGCGTGAAATCCGAACATGGACCGGATGGCCGCGGCCGATTTCGGGCCGCGGGCCCCGTGCGGGCCCCGTGCGGGCAGGGCGGGACCGCCGCAACCTGAAGAATTCGCCGAAAGCGTCAAAACAAGTCTGGCGCGCAGTCAGCGTGCGGGTCAGAATGATTGGCATACTTCAAGATGGAAACTTGCCATGAGCGAGTCACACCCCTCCCAGCGGGGTGCGCGTAGCTTTGACTCCACCGCCGCGCGCGTGGACGTCAGCAAAATGCCGCGCGTGCTGCAGCGGATCACGGCCCGCGCGCTGCGCTATCCGGGGCGGATGGCGCTGGCGATCGGGTGTTCACTGGGGGCGGCGGCGGCCAGCCTGACCCTGCCGCGGCTGTTCGGCCAGGGGGTGGACCAGGCCGGGGCGCTGCTGAAGGCCGGCGCCGCCCACGCCGGCGAGGCGCAGGGCGCGCTGTGGGGCACGGCGCTGCTGGTCATCGCCGCGACGGTGATCCGCGGCGTGCTGACCATGATGACCGGCTACCAGGGCGAATATGTCAGCCAGCGGGTCGGCTACGATCTGCGCCTGCAGTACTTCCAGCAGCTCCAGCGGCTGAGCTTCGGCTTTCACGACCGCATCCATTCGGGCGACCTGGTCACCCGCGGGATGCTCGATCTCGAAGGCGCGCGGGTGTTCATCCAGAACGGGGTGATGCAGCTGATCTCGCTGCTGCTGCTGCTCGGCTTCGCTTCGTACATGATGCTGACCACCGACCTGGTCATGGGGCTGATCGGCCTGGCCTTCGTGCCCATCGCCGGCTTCGCGCTAGGGCGGATGGGCTTCCTGCTGCGGGTGACCTGGCTGCGGGTGCAGGAGCTGATGGCGGTGCTGACCCTGACCATGGAGGAGAACCTCCAGGGCATTCGCGTGGTCCGCGCCTTCGCCGGCAAGCGTTTCGAGATGGCCAAGTTCGACGCCGCCTCCAAGGAGGCGCTCGACTTCTCCTACAAGCGCATCACCCTGCGGTTCCGGGCGGTGTCGGTGATGAGCGTGTCGTTCTACGGCTCGATGGGGCTGCTGCTCTGGTACGGCGGCCACAAGGTCGTCGGCGGGGCGATGAGCGTCGGCAAGCTGACCGAGTTCCTGACCTACATGACCCTGCTGCAGACGCCGATCCGGCAGATCGCGATGATCTTCAACGCCGCGGCGCGGGCGACCTCGTCCGGGGCGCGATTGTTCGAGGTGCTGGACCTGGAGCCGGGGATCGCCGATGCGCCGGGGGCTAAGCCTCTGGCGCCGGGCGCTGGAACGCTGCGCTTCGAGAACGTCGACTTCGCCTTCGATCCGGTCGGCAAGCAGGTCCTGAAGGATGTCAGCTTCGAGGTGCGGGCCGGCCAGACCCTGGGGATCGTCGGTCCGCCCGGCAGCGGCAAGTCGACGATCGCCAACCTGATCCCGCGCTTCTACGACGTCAGCGGCGGGGCGATCACCATCGACGGCCAGGATATCCGCGAGGTCACGCTGGCCTCGTTGCGCGAATATGTCGGGCTGGTGCAGCAGGAGTCGTTCCTGTTCGACGCCTCCATCGGCCATAACGTCGCCTATGCCGATCCGTGGGCGGACGATGCCCGGATCGAGGGGGCGGCGCGGACCGCCCAGATCCACGACCATATCGCCGGCCTGCCCGAGGCCTACGAGACCCGCGTCGGCGAGCGCGGCGTGGCGCTGTCGGGCGGCCAGCGCCAGCGGCTCTCCATCGCGCGCGGGGTGGTGCCGGGGCCAGGCGTGATGGTCTTCGACGACTCCACCGCCGCGATCGACGCGGTGACCGAGCGGCGAGTGCGCGACGCGCTGGCCGAAGCCACCGCGACCAAGGCGACGATCATCATCGCCCACCGGCTGTCCTCGCTGATGCACGCTGACCACATCGTGGTGTTGGACGACGGCGCCGTCGCCGAGCGCGGGACCCACGCCGAGCTGGTGCGGGCCGGCGGGGTCTATGCCGATCTCTACGAGTTGCAGACGCGGTCCGACGCCGAGGCCGTCCTGGACGAGGACGCCGCATGAGCCAGGACCAGGTCAGGAAGCCCCGCGCCTCGCTCGGCTCGTCCGAGGGCGAGGACATCTTCGGAACCTTCGACGCTGGGGTGGCCAGGCGCTTCCTCGGGATGATGGCGCCCTATCGCCGCGCCTTCCTGACCGCGGTGGTCGCGGTGCTGGTCTCGGCGGCCTCGGTGGTGGCGATCCCGGCGCTGATCGGGCGGGCGGTGAACGCGGCGGTGGCCCGCGACGGGGCGCTGCTGGACCAGACCCTGATCGCCTTCGCCGGGCTGGTCGCGGTCTATTCGACGGCGTTCTTCATCGAGCAGTGGCTGTCGGCGCGGCTGGCCCAGCGGGTGATCTTCGACATCCGCCGCAAGATGTTCGACCACTTCCAGGACGTGTCGCTGTCGTTCATGGACAAGACCCACGTCGGACGGATCATGTCGCGGCTGCAGGGCGACGTGAACGCGCTGCAGGAGTTCCTGGAAAGCTCGACCGGGGCGGTCGGCGACTTCGCGATGCTGATCGGCATCGCCGCGGTGCTGATCAGCATGGACTGGAAGCTGGGGCTGCTGACCCTGACCGTGCTGCCGATCCTGATCGCCGTGCGGGCGGTGTGGCTGCCGTTCTCCAAGAGCAGCTTCCGCGAGGCGCGCGACGCCTCCTCGACCGCCAATTCGGCGCTGGCCGAGAACATCAACGGCGTGCGCACCGTGCAGGAGACCCGCCGCGAGGCGGTGAACTTCGACCTCTACAAGGACAAGGCCTACGACAATTTCGAGGCCCAGGCGCGGGCGGCCTGGATGACCCAGATCATGGTGCCGACGGTCGACGTGCTGACCGGCCTGGCGATGGCCATCGTCATCGTAGTCGGCGGCAATGCGGTCCTCGGCGGGCGGCTGGAGGTCGGGGTGATGGTCGCCTTCATCTTCTATGTGCAGCGGTTCTTCGATCCCGTCCGCATGCTGTCGATGCAGTACACGATCATGCAACGGGCGATGGCCGCGGCGCACCGGATCTTCGAGGTGCTGGACGTCAAGGTGGCGATCCAGGACGCGCCGGACGCCCAGCCGCTGGGCGACGCTCCGGCGACGGTCGAGTTCAGGAACGTCACCTTCGGCTACGACCCGGCGCGGCCGGTGCTGCATGACGTCAGCCTGAAGGTAAACCCGCGCGAGGTGGTGGCGCTGGTCGGGCCGACAGGATCGGGCAAGACCTCGATCATCGCCCTGACGCACCGGTTCTACGAGGTCGACCAAGGCCAGGTGCTGGTCGGGGGCCAGGACGTGCGCGACGTGACCCTCGACAGCCTCGGCAGGACCATCGGCATGGTGCTGCAGGAGCCGTTCCTGTTCACCGGGACCATCGAGGAGAACATCCGCTACAACACCGAGGCCGCCAGCTTCGAGGACGTGGTCGCCGCGGCCCAGGCGGTGGCGGCGCACGACTTCATCATGAAGCTGCCGGACGGCTATCAGACCAAGCTGGGCCAGCGCGGGCGCAACATCTCGATGGGCCAGCGGCAGCTGATCTCGTTCGCCCGGGCGCTCGTCGCCGATCCGCAGATCCTGATCCTCGACGAGGCGACGGCGAACATCGACTCGTTCACCGAGCAGGCGATCCAGAAGGCGCTCAAGGTGTTGTTCGAGGGGCGGACCTGCATCGTCATCGCCCACCGGCTGGCGACCATCCGCGACGCCGACCGGATCATCGTTCTGCAGCAGGGGCGCATTCTGGAGCAGGGGAACCATGCCGAGCTGATGGCGACTGGCGGGCTCTATTCGCACCTCTACACCTCGGCGCACGCCTCGTTCGACGACCAGGTGGTGGCGACGACCGGCGATGCCGAGTTCGCGACGCGGACCTAGCTTCGGGCTCCGCTCATCCCGGCTTTCGCCGGGCTGAGCGGGTGGCTAGGGTCGCGGCTCACCTTCGAAGTTCAGAGTCGCATCCATGATCCGCACCGCCGCGCTGTCGCTCGCCCTGTCGCTGCTCGCCACGAGCGCCCTGGCGCAGGACCCGATCGACCCGGCCCGGCTGTCGGAGGTGACCAAGGTGCTGGCCTCGGACGCGTTCCAGGGCCGCTCGCCCGGGACGCCTGGCGAGGCCAAAACCGTCGAGTACCTGGTGGCTGAGTTCAAAGCCCTGGGGCTGGAGCCGGCCGGGGACGCCGGCGCCTACACCCAGGACGTGCCGCTGCTGCGCACCCGGCTGAAGGACGGCGCGATCTTCGCGCTGGAGCTGAACGGCAAGCGCCGCGAGCTGGTGCGCAACACGGACATCACCGCCACGACCCTTCAGCCGGTGGAGGCGGTGGCGATCGACAAGGCGCCGCTGGTCTTCGTCGGCTATGGCGTCACCGCGCCCGAGCGGGGCTGGGACGACTTCAAGGGCGTCGACCTGAAGGGCAAGATCGCGGTCTTCCTGATCAACGATCCGGACTTCGAGGCGCCGGCCGGCGCGCCGGTCGCGGGCAAGTTCGGCGGCCAGGCGGCGACCTACTATGCGCGCTGGACCTACAAATACGAGGAGGCCGCGCGCCGCGGGGCGATCGGGGCGCTGATCATCCACGAGGCGCCCGGCGCCGGCTATGGCTGGTCGACGGTGATCGCCTCGAACGGCGAGGGCTTCGACATCGTCCGCGCCGATCCGGCCAAGGAGAAGGTGCTGCTGCAGGGCTGGCTGAGCGGGGCGGCGGGGCGCGAGCTGCTGGCCGCGGCCGGCCAGGACTTCGACGCCCTGAAGGCCAAGGCGCAGCGGGCCGACTTCGCGCCCGTGCCGCTGGCCGGCGCTGCGTTCTCGGCCAGCTATGGCGTGACCCACGACCAGATCGTCAGCCGCAACGTGATCGGCAAGATCACCGGGGCCAAGCTGCCGAACGAAAGCATCATGTTCGCCGCCCACTGGGACGCCTATGGGCTCGGCGCGCCCGACGCCCAGGGGCGCACCGTGCGGCCCGGCGCGCTGGACGACGCCATCGGCGTGGCTGGGACCATGGAGATCGCGCGGGCCTTCAAGGCCGGGCCGCCGCCGGCCCGCACCCTGGTGTTCGCCGCCTGGACCGCCGAGGAGCGGGGCTTGCTGGGCTCGGAATACTACGGCGTGCACCCGACCGTGCCGCTGGAGACCATGGCCGCCAACCTGACCTTGGACGTGCTGCAGCCGAACGGCCTTTCCAAGGACGTGGTGCTGATCGGGGCGGGGCAGAACGGGCTGGAGGACATGCTGGCCAAGGCGGCGGCTGCGCAGGGGCGGACGGTGACCCCCGACGCCCATCCGGAGCGGGCGCTGTTCTACCGCGCCGACCACTTCTCGCTGGCCCGCAAGGGCGTGCCGGTGCTGCTACTGATGGGACTGGGCGGCGGGGCCGACCTGGTGAGTGGCGGCCGGGCGGCCGGCGACAAGTGGGTCACCGACTATACGGCCAGCGCCTATCACACGACCGGCGACGCCTGGTCGGCGGACTGGGATCTGTCGGGCGCGGCCCAGGACGTGGCGTTGTTCTACGAGATGGGCAAGGAGCTGGCGGGCGGCGGCGCCTGGCCGAACTGGAAGGACGGCTCGGAGTTCAAACCGCTGCGCGACGCCAGCGCCGCCAAGCGGCGCTAGAGCATTTTCCGCCGAAGCGGCTCGGCGGAGAAAATGCGCTAAGTTCAAAGAGCCTTGAGCAATGCGATCTGATCAGGTCGCATTGCTCGGGTCTTCGTTCGGCGCGCCGGCGCGCCGGTAGGCGGCGATCAGAAGCAGCAGGTCGCGCTTATTGTGGCCCAGCGCCTGGACGAGCTCGGGCCGGCGGTAGACCTCGCCCGGGACGATCACCCGGCGACCGTGCACCCGCTGGCAGTAGCCGAGGTCGATGAGGCGCGAGACGTAGCGACGCGCCGTCTCGCGCGGGATGTTCAGCGAACCGGCGATCGAGAGCACGCTGACCGGGCGACGCATGTCGTCGGGGGTCAGGCCGGCGTCGAAGTCGGTCAGATGACGTTCGGGCGCGATGTGGCTGACCGTCGCCTGGCCGATGGCCATGAACACCACGCCGAGCATCATGTCGCCCTCGAACGCCTCGCTGGCGTTGGCCAGGGTGCGCAGCACGAAGCCGCCGGCCAGCCGGGCGAAGAACATGTCGGCCGGCTCCACGCCGGCCGGAGCGGGAACTTCAGGCGTCATGGGCGTCGGGCATCGGCCGCAGGCGGACCTCAAGTCCGCTGTTGGCCAACTCCATGCGGAAGGGCTTGCTGAAGGCCCAGCCCTCGGCGCCGGCCAGCAGCACGCGGCGGAACGGCGGGTGGGCGAACGGCGCAGCGGGGGCGGGTTCGGCGTATTCGCGCAGCAGCGCCTCGACGCCGGCCCGCAGGCGCCAGGCCTCCATCGCCGGCATGCGGCTGCGGACGAAGTCGACCAGTTCGTCGGCGGTGCACGGCTCGCCGAGGGTGCGGATGCCGGTGACGATGGCGATGAGAATCCGCGCCTTTTCAGCAGCAGTGTGCGGGGTGCGCAGCCGATCAGTTGGAAAATTTATGATCGTCATCCGCAAACGTCCGGACGACGGATTGTAACGCCATGTAAAATCCAGATCAGACAACGTCGGGTATACGACGTCTGTTTGCCGTCTTCCGGCGGTGCGCCATCCATTTGCTTGAGTATCATAACTACGCGCTCGACCAGATAAGCTTCACAACTAAGGCCGATAGCCGCGCCGGGATAGCTAACAAGTCCTGAACGACGGGGTCGAAGTTCCCCATATTGGGGAAGCGGGGCGCGCAAAACGATGCGGGCCGCACCCTGGGGTGCGGCCCGCGCGATGGATACACCTTCTGGGCGCGCCCTGGCTCAGCTGTCCCAGCGTTTGAAGATCACACTGGCGTTGACGCCGCCGAAGCCGAAACCGTTCGACAGCGCATGGTCGAAGCTCGCTTGGCGCGACTTGAGCGCGACCAGATCCAGGCCCGCGGCGTCCTCGTCGGGATTTTCCAGGTTGAGGGTCGGGGGGATGGTCTGGTGGCGCAGGGCCAGCACCGTGAAGATCGCCTCCAGGCCGCCGGCCGCGCCCAGCAGGTGGCCGGTCGCCGACTTGGTGGAGCTGATCGCCGGACCATGGCCGGTTCCGAACACCGACTTGATCGCCGCCAGTTCGCCCTTGTCGCCGACCGGGGTCGAGGTGGCGTGCGCGTTGAGGTGGCCGATGGCCGAAGGCTCCAGCCCTGCCTGCGCCAGGGCCATGCGCATGGACCGGGCCGCGCCGTCGCCGTCCTCCGGCCCAGCGGTCAGGTGGTAGGCGTCGGCGCTGGTGCCGTAGCCGACCAGCTCGGCGATCGGCTTGGCGCCGCGGGCCAGGGCGTGGTCGAGCGACTCGATGACCATGATCCCGGCGCCTTCGCCCATGATGAAGCCGTCGCGGGCGGCGTCGAACGGGCGCGAGGCCTTGGTCGGCTCGTCGTTGAACGCCGAGCCCAGGGCGCGGGCGGCGGCGAAGGCGCCCAGGCTGACGCGGTCGATGGTCGCCTCGGCCCCGCCGCAGATCGCAATATCGGCCTCGCCGGCGCGGATGATCCGGGCGGCGTCGCCGATGGCCTGGACGCCGGCGGCGCAGGCGGTGACCGGGGCGCCCAGCGCGCCCTTGTAGCCATAGCGGATCGAGACCCAGCCGGCCGCGAGGTTGGCCAGGAACGAGGGCACGGTGAAGGGCGACAGCCGGCGCACGCCGCGCGCGTCGGTGATCCGCACCGCCTCGGCGATAGCCGGGAAGCCGCCGATGCCGGTGGCGATGATGGTGGCGGTGCGGTGCCTTTCGGCCTCGCTCTGCGGGGTCCAGCCGGATTGGGCGACGGCCTCGTCCGCCGCCGCCAGGGCGAACTGGATGAAGCGGTCCATCTTCTTCTGGTCCTTGCCGGGCACTGCGGCGTCGAGGTCGAAGCCGGCCTCGGCGTCCTCCGCCGTCGACTGCACGGTTCCGGCCACCTGGGCCGGCACGTCGGGGGCGAGGTCGGCCGGCAGGCGCCGCAGCCCCGACTGGCCCGCGACCAGCCGCGCCCAGGCCTTCTCGGTTCCGGTTCCCAGAGGCGAGACCACGCCCTGTCCGGTCACGACGATTCTACGCATCTCACTCACCTTTCAGCTCTCTCGAGGGCCAGGGCCGCATGCTCCAAGCGCACCAAGGCCTGGCGGGTTTCGTCGGGGTCGCCGTCCAGCCGGGCGGCCAGATCGGCCTGGGCCCGCCGCCAGGCCGGGATGGTCTGTTCGATCAGGTCGGCGCCCTGCGGCGTGACCGCAAGCTGGCGTCCGCCGCGTCCGCGCCCGCCCTCGCCGGCGACGAGGCCGCGGGCCTCCAGCAGCCGCAGGTTCCGCACCAGGGCGGAGGGCTCCACCCCGACCTCCTCGGCCATGGCCGCGATCGATCGGTGCTCGCCGCGGGCGATGACGCCGAGCAGCACATACTGGCTGATGTTCAGGCCGAACGGCTTGAGGCGCTGGTTGAAGGCGCGGGTCACCGCGCGCGCGGCCTTGCGGCTGCGGTGGCCAAAGCAGAACCAGAGCATATCGTCGGCCGGCTGCATTATCCGGTATATACAGGATTTATCACGCGATCCAAAGCGCTTCGACGGGTCTGGCGCGGCGCGCCCACGTCGGGGATAACGGCTGCAAAGCCGGGCGAGCCGGCAAGGGGAAACGCATGGAACTGATCCTCATCCGCCACGGCCTGCCGGTGCGCCGCGACGACAGCGCCGATCCCGACCTGTCGGCGGAAGGCCACGATCAGTCGCGCAAGGTCGCCGACTGGCTGGCGCACGAGGGCGCGGACGCGGTGTGGTCGAGCCCGATGCGCCGGGCCGTGCAGACCGCCCAGCCGTTCGCCGAGCGCTTCGGCCACGCGATCAACATCCACGAGGGCGTCGCCGAGTTCGACCGCGACTCCGGCGCCTACATCCCGATGGAAGTGCTGAAGCGCGAGAATTACGAGGCCTGGCTGGCCATGGCCACCGGCGACCACGGCGTCGACGTCGAGGCCTTCAGCGCCGCGGTGGTCGGCGGGCTGGAGGAGGTGATCGCCGCCCACCCCGGCCAGCGGGTGGCGGTGTTCTGCCACGGCGGGGTGATCAACGTCTGGACCGCGCACGTGCTGGGCATGGCCCCGCGGCTGTTCTTCGAGCCGGGCTACACCAGCGTCCACCGCTACATGTGCGCCCGCGGCGGCCATCGGAACGTCGTGGCCCTGAACGAGCGCGCGCACCTGCGGGAGATGGCGGGGGCTTAGGTCCTGGCCGGTGCGAACCCGGAAGTCCGCACCCTTGATCGCCCTCAATGCGTTCCTTCCGGCTGGGGCGGAGATTTGCTGCGCAGGAGGACGGGATGCTGGACATCAAGATCGACGAGGCCGCGGGCTATATCGAGCTGACGGTCGACGGGGCCATCGACAGCGCGGGCTACGAGGCCGCGGTCGCCGCCATAGAGGCGCTGCTGAAGACCCACAAGAAGATCAACGCGGTCGAGGTGGTGCGCAGCTTTGCGGGCATGGAGCCCAGCCTGTGGTGGCGCGACCTCAACTACAGCTTCTCGCGGCTGGATTCGTTCGGTCGTTGCGCGGTGGTGACCGACAACGGCTGGATGGGGCCGATGGCGCGGTTCTTCGCGGCCTTCCTGTCGGTGCAGGTGCGGACCTTCGACCTCAAGGACCTGGACGCTGCGCGGGCCTGGGCGAAGGACGGCGTCTAGCCGCCGCGCAGGCGGGCCAGGGCCTCGGGGAAGCGGCGCGAGAGCGGCGCCTCCAAATCACCGAGCCGGACGGCGTAGTCGCCGGACTTCTCGGGGCGTAGTTCGGTGACGCGGGCGGCGTTGACCAGCCAGGAGCGGTGGGTGCGCACGAAGCCGAGCGGCGCCAGCTGCGCCTCGATCGCGGTCAGCGAGGCGCGCATCAGCGGCTTGCGACCGTCGGCCAGAATGAACTCGACATAGTTGCCGGCCGAGGTCGCCGCCAGGATGTCGGCGGCTGGGCTTCGCAGGACCCGCGCGCCGTCACGGATGTCGAAGGTGGCGGGCGTGCTGGCGGCCGCGGCCGGCTTGGCGCCGTAGAGCCGGATCATCGCCCATAGCGCGGCCATTCCCAGCAGATAGCCGAACGCATCCTTGCGCAGCTCGTAGACAAAGCGATCGGCCAGATCGAACCGGAACGGCAGATCCAGGGCCCGGAAGACGGCCATCCGGAGCAACATGAAGCCGGTGACGTGGGCGGTCGTAAAGGCCAGGAGCCCGGCGGCCTGCACCGCGAGCATTCGCCAGACCGGGCGGCTGCCGGGCGGGGCGAGGCGGAAGGCGGCGAAGGCGATCCACAGGAAGGCGAGGGCAGACACCGCGCTGGTGCTCTCTTCCAGGACCGGCATGATGGGCGGGGCGTCGGGGCGGTCGCGGAACGCCGTGAACATGTTGACGACGTTGAGCGTGACGATCGCCGCGCCGATCAAGGCGTAGGCCCGCCAGTAGGTCGAGCGCGTCCCGGATGCATCCTCGCTGGTCACGGATCGCTCGCCGCCGGTTCCTGCACGGGCCCTCGCGCCCGGGCGGACTTTCACCGCTTCGGGCCTCGCGGCCAAGCCCTGCGCGCCTCGCCCGCGCGAGCACGTCTCAGTAATCGCGCGGAGATTGCGCAGTCGCCCGCCTCGGGCCAATGATGCGCAGGCCAAGCTCGGACTTGGCGGCCTTGGGAGCACTCTCACGTGACCAATATTCGCCAACGCTTCGCGCGCGCAGCCCTGATCGTGCTGGCGCCCATGCTGATCGCCGGCTGCGGGATCAACACCATCCCCACCAAGGACGAAAAGGCCAAGGCCGCCTGGGCTGAGGTGCAGAACCAGTACCAGCGCCGCGCCGACCTGATCCCCAACCTGGTGGAGACCGTGAAGGGCTATGCAGCCCAGGAGCGCGAAGTCCTGACGCAGGTCACCGAGGCGCGCGCCTCGGCCACCCAGGTCAAGGTCGACGCCTCGACCATCACCGACCCGGTGCAGTTCCAGAAGTTCGCCGCCGCACAGGACCAGCTGTCGGGCGTGCTCGGCCGGCTGATGATGATCCAGGAGCGCTATCCGGACCTGAAGTCGAACCAGAACTTCATGGCCCTGCAGAGCCAGCTGGAAGGCACCGAGAACCGCATCGCCATCGCGCGGCGCGACTACAACGCCGCGGTCCAGGACTACAACACCGAGATCCGCACCTTCCCCGGCGCGCTGTGGGCCGGGACGGTGCACCGTTGGGCCAAGCCGATGCAGACCTTCGCCGCCAGCGCCGCGGCGCAGACCGCGCCGAGCGTCAACTTCGGCGGGTCGGCCCCGGCCGCGCCGCCGGTGAACATGGCGCCGGCGACTCCGGCCCCGGCCGCTCCGGTCCCGGCTCCCGCCCAATGACGATGCGCACGGGGCCGTGGGGCGCAGCGCGCCTCGCGGTCCTGGTCCTGTTCGCCTGGGCCGGCGCGGCGCTGGCCGCGCCGACCTTCCCGCCCCTGACCGGACGGGTGGTCGACGACGCCGGCATTCTGTCGCCCCAGGCCGAGGCGCAGCTGACGCAGGAACTGGCGAGCCTGGAGACCCAGACCGGCCGCCAGCTCGTGGTGGCGACCCTGCCCGACCTGCAGGGCTACGAGATCGAGGACTACGGCTATCAGCTGCTGCGCACCTGGGGCATCGGCAGCAAGGAGCGCAACGACGGGGCGATCCTGATCGTCGCGCCCAGCGAACGGAAGGTGCGCATCGAGGTCGGCTACGGCTTGGAGCCGGTGCTCACCGACGCGCTCTCCAGCCTGATCATCAACCAGCGGATCATCCCGGCCTTCAAGGAGGGCCGGCTTGAGGAGGGCGTGGTCGACGGGACCCAGGCCATCGTCCAGCAGCTGTCGCTGCCCGACGACGAGGCGCGTGCGGCCGTCGCCAAGGCCCAGGAAAGCCCGCAAGGCGAAGGCGGGGTCGGCTTCGGAACCATCGTCGTCATCTTCATCATCTTCTGGCTGCTCAGCGGCGTGTTCGGCGGCCGCCGGCGTGGCAGCCTGTGGTGGCTGCCGCTGATCCTCGGCAGCGGCAGCAGCGGCGGCGGCGGCGGTCGTGGCGGCTGGAGCGGCGGCGGCGGCTTCGGAGGCGGCGGCTTCAGCGGCGGCGGCGGTTCGGGCGGCGGCGGCGGGGCCTCGGGGAGTTGGTAGGAATGTTGAGCGAAACGGACCGCGCCCGGATCGAGGCGGCCGTGAAGGCGGCCGAGGCCGGCACGACGGGCGAGATCTACTGCGTGGTCGCGCCTGAGTCCTCGGAGTACTTGGAAGTGCCGATCGCCTGGGGTGCGATCGCCGCCCTGGCGGCGCCGGCGGTGCTGCTGGCGGGCGGTGTTCATGTCACCGCGCCCGACGACATCGGCGGCGGCTGGTCGGCGGCGCAGATGAGTTCGGCGGCCGAGGCTGCGGCGCGCACGGCGCTGAGCGGGGCGATCCTGCTGCAATGCGCGCTGTTCGTGGCGGTGGCGATCGCAGTGGCGATTCCGGTGGTGCGCCATTTCATGACCCCGCGGGCGCTGAAGCGCGAACGCGTGCGGCGGCGCGCCCACGAGCAGTTCCTGGCCAAGAACCTGCAGGCCACCCGCGAGCGCACCGGGGTGCTGATCTATGTCTCGGCCCGCGAGCACATGGCCGAGCTGATCGCCGACGAAGGCATCGCCGCCAAGGTGGCGGCCGGCGCCTGGGACGGGGCGATGGCGCGGCTGATGGACGGCTTCAAGGCCGGGCGTCCGGCCGACGGCTTCGAGGAGGCGATCAGCCTGTGCGGGGCCATCCTGGCCGAGCACTTTCCGCCGCGCGACGACGACAATCCCAACGAGCTGTCGGACTCGGTGGTGGTGCTGGGCTAGACCCGACTAGACCGCGTAGCGCGCTTCCAGCAGGTCGATCTCGCGCACCAGCTTGCGGGCGCTTACGTCGTCGAGGCGGCGGGCGCGGGCCAGGCGGAAGATCGCGTCGCGCTCGGCGCGCAGGCCGGCCAGACGCAGCTGGCGCTCGATCAGTTCCGATTGGCGATGGAGCTCGAGCGCCTCGGGTTCCTGCCGGCGGCTGTCGATCCGCTGGCGATAGAGCTCCATGATCCGCGCCGAAGCGTCGGTGTAGAGGTCGGCGTCGGCCCGGCCCCCGGCCATGTCGTGCTGGGCCTGTTCGATGGCGGTGATCGCGGCCTGGGCGGCCTCGACGCGGGCGTTGTCGATGTCGCTCTGATGCGAGGGTTCGGGCGGCAGCTCCAGGTTCTTCAGCAGCCGGGGCAGGGCGATGCTGGCCAGCACCAGCGAGACGATGATCACTCCGGCGGCCAGAAAGATGGCGAGGTTGCGGGCTGGGAAGGGCGTGCCGTCGGCCAGGGCGAAGGGCAGGGTCAGCACGCCGGCCAGGGTGATGGCCCCGCGCACGCCGGCGACCGAGGTCGCCGCGATCAGCCGCCAGCTGACCGGCGGGGGCGGCTGGCCCCGGCGCAGGGCGCGGGTCATGTTCCATTTCAGCGAAAGCCAGGCCCAGACGAACCGGAGGGCGGCGAGGGCGGCGGTGATCGCCAGGACGTAGACGATCAGCCACCAGGGCTCGTGGTGGCCGGTGATGCGAACGGTCTCGGCGGCGCGGGCCATGATGCTGGGCATCTGTTCGCCCAGCAGCACGAAGATGACCCCGTTGAGGGTGAACTGGATGGTGTCCCAGACCGCGGCGCGGCGGACGCGGGTGATCGCCAGCGCCTGGCCGCTTTGCTCGGTGAAGCTCATGGTCACCCCCGCGGCGACAGCGGCGAGGATGCCCGAGCAGTGGAAGTGCTCGGCCAGCATGTAGGCCCCGAACGGGATCAGCAGGCTGACCAGAATCTGGACGCTGGTGTCCTCGCCCAGCTTCGCTGCAACCCAGTTCTTGGCGGTGGTGACGCTCCAGGTGACGCCGACGCCGATGGCCAGGCCGCCGAACGCCACCCACAGGAACGAGCCGACCGCTTGCTGCAGCGAGAAGGCGCCGGTCACCGCTGCGGCCACCGCAAAGCGCATGCAGACCAGGCCCGAGGCGTCGTTGAGCAGCGACTCCCCCTCCAGGATGTGCATCAGCCGCTTGGGGATCGTGGTGCGCGAGGCGATGGCGGAGACCGCGATCGGGTCGGTGGGCGAGAGCACGGCGGCCAGCGCAAAGGCCACGGCCAGCGGCATGGCCGGGATCAGCCAATGGATCAGCAGGCCGACGCCGACGACGGTGAACACCACCAGGCCCAAGGCTAGTTCAAGGATCACCGCCCCGTCACGGAACAGGTCGTCCTTGGGGATGCGCCAACCGTCGAGGAACAGCAGCGGCGGCAGGAACAGCAGGAAGAAGATGGAGGGCTTGAGGTCCACCGTCGGGATCACCGAGATGGCGATCACGGCGCCCAGGGCGATCTGGACGAGCGGCAAGGGCAGCCGCACGAGGCGGGCCAGCGGCGCGCTGACCGCGACGGCCAGCATCAGGAAGAGGATGGTCGAGATCCAGGCCAACGTGCGGCTCTAGCCCTTGAAGCTGTCCTTGGCGGCGCGGATCGCCGCGAACGCCTCATGGTCCGGAGCGCCTGACAGGCCCATGCGTCCGGCCAGCGCCGGCGCCCGCAGGAACGGGTTGGTCGCCTTCTCCAGGCCGATGGTCGTGGGCACTGTCCACTCGCCGCGTTCGCGGGCGGCGAAGATATCGCCGGCGCGGGCCTTCAACGCCGGGGCGTCGTCCACCGACAGCGCGAAGCGGGCGTTGGAGGCGGTGTATTCGTGGGCGCAGTATACCTTGGTGTCGTCGGGGAGCTCGGCCAGCCGCTGCAGGCTGTCCCACATCTGCTGCGGCGTGCCTTCGAACAATCGGCCGCAGCCCAGGGCGAACAGGGTGTCGCCGACGAAGGCGACGTCGCCCGCGGGGGCATAGTAGGCGACATGGCCCAGGGTGTGGCCGCCGCTCTCGATCACCTCGAAGCGGGTCTCGCCCAGCGCGACGATATCGCCGCCGGCGACGATGCGGTCCGGCGCCTGGCCGATGCGCTCGACCTCGGCCGGGCCGATCACGTGGGCGCCGGTGGCGGCCTTGATCTCGGCGTTGCCGCCGGCGTGGTCGGGATGCCAGTGGGTGTTGAGGATCAGGTCGAGCTTCCAGCCGAGCGCGTTCAGTTCGCGCAGGATCACCGCGGCGTCCGGCGTGTCGATGCAGGCGGCCAGGCCGCTGGCGTCGTCACGCACCAGGAAGCCGTAATTGTCCGAGAGGCAGGGAAACTGATGGACGGTGATCGACACGTGTCACTCCAGGCCTTCTTGTCGGGGTAACTGCGATTTAGGGTCGGCAGCCGGCCAAGTCGAGCCTAAGTCTTGCAGGGCATGCGTCGCGACGTCCTCGAACTCCGCCAGTTCTACGCCACACCGCTGGGCCGCGCGGCCCGCGAGATGGTGTCGCGCAAGGTGCTGGAAACCTGGGACGACGCCCGCGACCTGGACGTGCTTGGCCTCGGTTACGCGACCCCGTTCCTGGGTTCGATCCGCCCAGCGGCGCGGCGAGTGGTGGCCGCCATGCCGGCCCAGCAGGGGGTGGAACTGTGGCCGGCGGAGGGCGCGAACCTGGCCTGCCTGTCGGCCGAGGATGCGCTGCCGTTCCAGAACGCCTTCTTCGACCGGATTCTCGCCGTGCACGCGCTGGAGGAAAGCCCGGACCCCATCGCGCTGCTGCGCGAGGTCTGGCGCGTGCTCTCGCCGACCGGCCGGGTGGTGGTGGTCACCGCCGCCCGCAACGGACTGTGGGCCAACGCCGAGCGGACCCCGTTCGGGCATGGCCGGCCCTATACCCGCAGCCAGCTCGCTGATCTGCTGCGCGAGGCCGAGCTGGAGCCCACCGGCTGGACCCGGGCGCTCTATGTGCCGCCGGTCGCCTGGATGGCCGGCTGGGCCGAAGGCTTCGAGCAGGCCGGCTCGCGGCTGTGGCCGGGTTTCGCCGGCCTGGTGCTGACCGAGGCGGTGAAGGAGACCTTTGCGGTCAAGGCCAGGACCGCGCGGGTGCGGGTTCCTGCCGTTCGGCCGGGCCTTGCCCCGCTTCCGGCCAATCGGGCGCCTGTTTCGCGGGCGCAGGAACCGCCGAAGTAGACAAGCGCTTGGACACAGTATCGCTTGGCCCTAGCCTGGGGCGTCAGCCGAGTCTTGGAGTAGCACCATGAAAATGATCGTCGCGGTCATCAAGCCGAGCCGTCTGGACGCGGTGCTGGAGGCTGTCACCGAGGCCGGGGCCTCGGGCCTGACGGTCACCGAGGTCCGCGGCTATGGCCGTCAGCGCGGCAAGACCGAGGTCTATCGCGGGGCCGAGTACGAGGTGAAGCTCCTGCCCAAGGTGAAGCTGGAGATCGCCGTGCCATCGGACATCGCCGAGGCGGTGATCGAGGCCGTGGCGCGCACCGCCAACACCGGCAAGATCGGCGACGGCAAGGTCTTCGTGCTCGACCTGGAACAGGCGCTGCGCATCCGCACCGGCGACCGCGACGCGTCCGCCATCGCCGGCTGAGAGCTAGACGAAGGTCCCGTCGTCCAGGCCGGCCTTGTCGACGGCGAAGACGACCGGGGCGCCGAGCACGTGCGAGGCGGCGTCCGGATCGACCGGCGCGCCGGGGCCGGGACGTCCGTGGCCGAGCAGCAGGTAGCCGTCGAGCTGGCCATCGCCATCGAGATCGACGTCGACCCGCTCGCCGGGCGTCGGCGTGAATGTCTGCTGTCCCGAGGTCAGCATGCCCTCGAAGATGTTCGGATGGTCCTTGTGGCTGACCACGTTCACGTCGCGGCCGCGATAGGTGAGGCGGTCGCCCTCGCCGGCCGAGAAGTCGAACACCACCCCCAGCAGTCCGCCGCCTGGCGGCGGTGCGACGATCGTGAAGGTGTCGGCGCCGGCCCCGCCGACCGCAATGGTCATGGACGTCATATGGATGACGTCGTCGCCGGCCCCGCCGTCGAGGACGTCGACGCGGCCTTCGGGAGCGCCGCCGCCGTCGAGCGTGTCGGCGCCTTCGTCGCCATGCAGCTGGTCGGCCCCGGCGCCGCCCATCAGGCTGTCGGCGCCAGCACCGCCCGACAGGGTGTCGTCGCCGTCGCCGCCGCGCAGGGTGTCGTCGCCCGCGCCGCCTTGGATGACCTGGCCGGTATGGATCTCTTCGGTCGGCGGGGCGGCGTCGTGGGTCGGCTCGGTCGGAGCCTCGAGCGCGGCCAGGGCCAGCGGTTCCGGGGGCTCGGTCTCGCCCGAGGCCGGCTGCGGCGCGTCGGGCGGGGTCTCGCCCTCGGCGACCGTCGAGCTGGCGACGGTCTGGACCTCTTCGCCGGCGCCGTGGGTCTGCGGGGCCAGCAGGTCCTGGCGTTGAACCTCGTCGGCGTTCGACTGGGCGCTGGCCGCGACCACGGCCAGCGGCGCGCCGGCGGCGGTCAGGTCGGCGTGTTCGATCGCGGCCGGCGTCGCCGCCGCGGCGTCGTCGACCTCGTGGATGAAGGTGGCGGCGACCACCAAGGCGATGAAGGTCTGCACCTGGCGGGCGCTGAGCGAGACGACGACGTCGTCGCGGGCCTCGCGCCAGTCGCCGCCCAGCAGCCGGTCGCAGGCGGCCCAGAGGGTCTCGCCCTCCTGGATCGCATCGGCGGAGGCGTCGTGGATGACGAACTGGCCGTTGATCCTGGCGACGTGGATCAGCACTTCTTCCTGGTCGTCCTTGATGACGCACCAGGGATCGCCCTCGTCGGTGACGCCGTAGACGACCTCGACCTTGGCGCCGCCTTCGGCCAGCCGGTCGGCCAGTTCGGACAGCCGCGCGCGTTCAGCGGCGGTCCATCCGCCGCCGGCGCTGGGCCGCGGCGCGAACGGGACGACGTTGTCCATTCCGACGGTGGTTCCTTAGCCCCTTCCCGCCAGGCGCGCGACCGGCGCGTCCTGAGCGGCGTCCCCGAACAGCAGCCGGAATAGCTCCGGCTCGTAGTAGCGCAGCAAGGTACGGGCGAATTCGGCAGGATCGAGGCCAATCGCCTGAGCCCAGGCGCCTTGCGTCTCGATCGGCACGCGGCCTAGGCCGCTCTCCACCTGCGAGACGAAGGTGTAGTAACGCAAGCCGACGCGTTCCGCCAGTTCGGCCTGGGTCAGGCCCGCAGCTTCGCGCCCGGCCTTCAGCCAGCGTCCGGCCTCTTGGCGCAGACTCTTGGTGACCGCCGCCCGCGCAGGATCGACCGCGCTTCTTGGCATGTTTCTACTCCTTCAAGCTCGCGCGGCGTCGCTGGCCGCCTGCGCATTTTGCGCACTTGACCCGTCGATGTACAGTACTTACGAAACGTGTTTATACGAGACGCGTAACGCCTCGTCGTCGTCATAGCACGGATCTGTGGCCGCAAGCCACGTCGTGAGGTCCGACTGGAGTGATCATGCGCCTTCGCCACGTCCTGTTCGCCGCCGCATCGCCGCTTTGCCTGTTGGCGGGCGCGGCCCAGGCCGAAACCGTCATCTCGACCACCGTCGCTACGCCGGTCGCCACCGCCACCGCCGCCAACGGGGCCCGCGACGACGTGAAGATCAGCACCGCCGGGACGATCCAGCTGACGTCCGCGGGGGCTGCGGTCACGCTGAACAGCAACAACACGGTGACCAACGAGGGGACGATCAAGTTCTCCAACGTCAACGACGCGACCGGCATCCTGGGCCTGGGCGGCATGACCGGCACGATCAAGCACGCCGGCACGATGACCATCGACGAGACGACGGAGATCAAGGACACCGACGGCGACGGCGATCTGGACGGACCGTTCGCCACCGGCGCGCGCCGTTACGGCATCCGCGTCACCGGTCCTGGCGCCTTCCACGGCGACGTGATCCAGTCGGGCGGCTCGATCACTATTGAGGGCAACGACTCCGCCGGCATCTCGGTGGAAACGGCGATCGACGGATCGATCCGCACCGCCGGCGCAATCGCGGTGACTGGCTCCAACGGCTTTGGCGTCCACTCCGCCAGCACCGTCGGCGGCGATGTGGCGATCCGCTCGTCCGTCGTGGCGCAGGGCGAGGGCGCGGTGGTGGTGGCCACCGACGACAACATCGGCGGCAAGCTGATCCTGGGCGGCGCGATCTCCTCGACGGGCTTCCGCTACACCAGCCGCGGGACTGATGCGGCCGTCGCCAAGCTGGACGCCGACGACCTGCTGATCGGCGGCCCGGCGGTGCGCGTCCGCGGCGACGTGTTCGGAGGCGTCGTCGTCGACGCCGCGCCGGCCGACAACGACAAGAATAACGCCGACGAGGATGGCGACGGCGTGGCCGACGCCAGCCAGACCGCCGGCGCGGTCACCTCCCTCGGCTCGGCCCCGGCCATGCTGATCGGCTCGGATACGCGGGCGATCCGCCTGGGCGTCGGCGGGACCGGCGTCAGCGCTTATGGCCTGAACATCAAGGGCTCGGCCCAGGCGCTGGGGATCTATGACGGGATCTCGGCCACGGCCGTGCAACTGGGCGGTCTGGGCGGCGGCGTCACGATCGACGGCGGGGTGCGGGTGTCGGGTGCGGTCAGCGCCACCGCCGTCAAGGCGGGCGCCATGGGCCTGCGGCTCGGGGCCGGCGTCAGCACTCCGAAGATCCTGGTCGAGGGCGGCTCCATCAAGGCCGGCTCCACGGCCACCGAGGCGGTCGATGTCCGCGCCGTGCAGATCGACGCCGGGGCCGGCGTTTCCTATCTGGGCAATTCCGGCGACATCACCGCGAGCATCACCGGGACCAAGGGCTCGGCGACCGCGATCCTCGACGCGTCCGGCTCGCTGAGCCTGATCGAGAACGTCAAGACCATCGCCGCCGGCTTCTCCACCACCGAGACGATAGCCGGCAAGGCGACTGCCATGGACCTGCGCGCCAACACCAGCGGCGTCACCGTCCGCCAGGGCGCCAACGCCTCGACCTCGGTCACCCCGGCCATCGTCGGCGACGTGCTGTTCGGCGCGGGCCCGGCGCGGCTGGAGCTGCTGGCCGGCACGATGGTCGGTGCGGCGGCCTTCGGGTCCGGCGCCGACGCGCTGGTGATCGACGGCGGGGCGACGCTGACCGGCGCGGTGACCGACGCCGGCGGCGGCCTGACCATGAACATCGCCAAGGGGCGGCTGACGGCGACCAATGTCGACACGCTCAACCTGACCTCTCTGACCCTCGGCTCGACCGGCGAACTGGTGTTGACCGCCGACGCGGCCGGCGGCAAGTCGACCAGCCTGAACGTCGCCGGCGCCGCCAACCTGGCCACCGGGTCCAAGGTCGGCCTGCGCTTCGCCTCCAAGCTGAGCGAGCCGACTACCTTCACCCTGATCAAGGCCGGGACGCTGACCGCCGGGACCATCGACCAAAGCCTGCTGGGCACGACGCCGTGGCTCTACAAGTCAGAGCTGCGGGTCGATCAGGCCAACAACGCGCTGCTGGCCGACGTGCGCCGTCGCACCGCGTCCGAGGCGGGCCTGAACAGCGCCGAGGCGGCCGCCTATGACGCGGTGTTCGCCAATTTCGACCGCGACGCCACCGTTCGCGACGCCCTGCTGGCCAAGACCGACGGCACCGGCTTCGCGGGGCTATACGACCAGTTCCTGCCCGACTTCACCGGCAGCCTGTTCCACACCCTGGCGGCGGCTTCGGACGCCACCAACCGGGCGATCGACGAGAACGACGGCGAACTGAACGGCGACGGGCTGCGGGTCTGGACCCAGGAGATCGCCTTCTTGGTGAAGCGCGACGTCGACCGCACCACCAACTACGACGCCGACGGCTTCGGCCTGGCCGGCGGGATCGAGGCCCCCTACACCGGCATCGGCACCCTGGGCCTGATGACCAGCTTCGTGAACGTCAATGTCGACGACGCCTTCGCCTCGGCGGCGGAGTCGCTGGGCGGCCAGGTCTATTCGGCCGGCGTCTACTGGCGCGACACCGCCGGCGGACTGACCGCCAATCTCGGCCTGAACGGCGGCTATGCGTCGCTGAAGAGCACGCGGGTGCTGTCCGATCCGGCCGCCGGTCTCAACAAGCAAGCCAAGTCCGACTGGAGCGGCCTGACCTTCGCGGCCCATGCCGGCCTGTCCTACCTGTTCGACCTCGGCCGCTTCTATTTCAAACCACAGGCCAACGCCGACTACTTCATGCTGAAGGAGGACGGCCGGACCGAGTCCGGCGGCGGCGCGGCCATGGACCTGTCGATCGACGAGCGTTCGAGCAATCAGCTCAGCGCCTTCGCGGGGGTCACCCTCGGGGCCCGGTTCGGCGAGGAGAGCGCCTTTGTCTGGAAACCCGAGCTGACCGCCGGCTGGCGGCAGGCAGCCGGCGACGGAGTGGACGTCACGACCGCCCGCTTCGTCGCCGGAGGTCCCGCCTTCGGCCTCGCCGCGCCCGACCTGTCGGGCGGCGGGCCGGTGGTGCGCCTGGCCCTGCGCGGCCAGGGGCAATACTTCGACTTCGCCCTCGAGGGCGGCGGCGAGTACCGCGACGACTACGAGGCCTATGACGGCCGGGTCGTGGTCCGCTTCCTGTTCTAGCGGCGTGGAGTTGAACTGAGATGACGCTCTTGGCTGGAGCTTTCCTGGCGATCGCCGCCGGGCTGGTCGGCGTGGCGCGGCGCACCCATGGTCGCCCGCCGCTCTGGCGGTCGTGGGTGGCGCTGGCCGGAGCTGTCGTCTGTCTGATTTTCGGGGTCGCGCTGGTGGTCGTCCACCCCAGCGCCATCGTGGAGACGCCGGTCCTGCTTGTGGCCGGCTTCTGCCTCTTCGAGGGGAGCCTGGCGCTCCTCAGCCTGATGGCTGCGGCGGGACGCCCGCAGCCGAAGTGGCTCTCCTAAGGCGGCGTCTTCCCCCGGGCGGATGGTCCCCCCGTCGCCCGCCGCTATTCGAAGAGGCTTCCCGGGGGCGGGGCCGGCGTGCTTGGAGGCGCCGGCTCCGCCTTTCGGCTGAGCAGGAAGAGGGCGTTCTCGGCGCGCCAGTTCTCGATCGGACGCGACGGATCGATCTGACGCGCCGGCTTGCCCGGCACCAGCGAGGCGCAGGCGTCGATCCGCAGGTCGAGGTCGTCGCACAGCGCGGTGAAGTCGCGCAGCGTGCAGAGGTGGATGTTGGGCGTCGACCACCACGGCTCGGGCAGGGACTTGGTCTCCGGCATCCGGCCCTTGGTCAGCAGGTCCATCCGCACCCGCCAGTGGCCGAAGTTCGGCAGCGAGACGACCGCGCGGTCGGCGATGCGGAGCAGTTCCGACAGCACGTGCTTGGGGTCGCGCACCTGCTGCAGGGTCTTGGACAGCACCGCGTAGTCGAAGGCCTTGGTCGGGAAGTTGTCGAGGTCGTGGTCGGCGTCGCCCTGGACCACGGCCAGGCCGCGGGCCAGGCAGGCCGCGACGCCCTCGCGCGAGAGCTCAAGGCCCTGGCCGTCGATCTCCTTTTCGTTGGTCAGCAGCTCGAGCAGCTCGCCCTCGCCGCAGCCGACGTCGAGCACCCGCGCGTGCGGGCGCACCATCCGGAGGATTTCCTTGAAGTCGTCGCGGATGGAAGTCACGCAAGGCCCCGCTTGTCGGCGGCGGAGGCCAGGAAGCCGCGCAGCGCCGAATCCAGCACCGGTTCGTCGAGGAAGAAGGCGTCGTGGCCCTTGTCGGTCTCGATCTCGGCGAACGAGGCGCGGCAGCCGGCGGCGTTCAGCGCGCGGACGATGTCGCGGCTCTCGGCCGTGGAATAGAGCCAGTCGGACGAGAACGACAGCACGCAGAAGCGCACGTGCCGCGCCCGGGCGAAGCACTCGGCCAGCACCCCGCCGCACCGCGCGCCGAGGTCGAAATAGTCCAGCGCCCGGGTGATGTAGAGGTACGAGTTGGCGTCGAAGCGGTCGACGAAGCTGGCGCCCTGGTGGCGCAGGTAGCTCTCGACCTGGAAGTCCGCGTCGAAGCCCCACGACAGGCCGTCGCGCTGCAGCTCGCGGCCGAACTTCCGCTGCAGCGCCGGCTCGGACAGATAGGTGATGTGCGCGGCCATGCGGGCCACGGCCAGACCCTTTTCGGGACGCACGCCGGCCAGCTGGTAGGCGCCGCCGCGCCAGTCGGGATCGGCCATGATCGCCTGGCGGCCGACCTCATGGAAGGCGATGTTCTGGGCCGAGTGGCGCGCGGCCGCGGCGATGCAGATCGCCGAGAACAGCTTGTCCGGATAGTCGGCCGCCCACTGCAGGACCTGCATCCCGCCCATTGAGCCGCCGACCACAGCGAACAGGGTCTCGATGCCCAGCGCCTCGATCAGCATGGCCTGGGCTCGCACCATGTCGGCGATGGTGATCACCGGGAAGGAGAGGGCGTAGGGCTCGCCGGTCGCCGGGTTCAGCGAGGCCGGGCCGGTCGAGCCCATGCAGCCGCCGATGACGTTGGTGGCGATGATGAAGTAGCGCTCGGGGTCGAGCGGCAGGCCGGGCCCGATTACCCGGTCCCACCAGCCGGGCTTGCCGGTCACCGGGTTCGGCGAGGCCGCATGCTGGTCGCCGGTCAGGGCGTGGCAGACCAGCACAGCGTTGGACTTGTCGGCGTTCAGCGTGCCGTAGGTCTTGTAGGCGATCTCCAGCGGGCTGAGCAGCGCGCCGGAATCGAGGCGCAACGGCTGGTCGGCCGGGAAGCTGTGCAGCCCGCCGCCGGTTTCGCTCGTCTGGATCGCAATCGCGCTCATCCGCCGCTTGGACCGCCAAGCTCTTTCGCTGTCAACAGCTTCGCGTATCGGCTCAGGACGGCTATGAGACCTTTCAAGCAGCGCTCGGGGGCGCGTCAGACAGCAAGGAGCGCGGCGGAGCGTTCATGGATCGGCTTATTCTCATGCGCCACGGGAAGGCGGAGCGCGACTCCAAGAGCGGCGAGGACTTCGACCGCAAGCTCACCGACCGCGGGGTGCGGGAATCTGCGGCCATGGCCGCCAACCTCGCCGACCTGGGCCTGGTCCCCGACATCGCGCTGGTCTCGGCCGCCCAGCGCACCCGCGAGACCTGGGCGGCGGCGCAGGGCGCCTTTCCCACCTGCGCCGCGCGGTTCGAACGCGTGCTGTACCTGGCCGAGGAGCGGCTGGTCCGGGAGCTGGCCGAGGCCGCCGGCCAGAGCTCGCGCACGGTGATGGTCGTCGGCCACAATCCGGGCCTGCAGGAACTGGCCATCCGGCTGCTGTCGGAGGGCTCGGCCCCGGCGCCGCTGATCGCCCGCGCCCACGCCGCCTTCCCGACCGCGGCGGCCGCGGTGTTCCTGTTCGACGCCGCCGGGCGGCCGGCCTACGACGGCCTGTTCTTCCCGCGGGGCTGAGCATGGGACGCATCTACAAGATCCTCTCCCGCGCGGAATGGACGCTGGCGCAGGCCGCCGGGGTGTTCGAGGGCTCGGCGGTCGACCACGCCGACGGCTTCATCCACTTTTCGAGCGCGGCGCAGGCGGCCGAGACCGCCCGGCGGCACTTCGCCGGCCAGGCGGACCTGGTGGTGCTGGAGATCGAAGCGGGCGACCTGGGCGCGGCCCTGGTCTGGGAGCCCTCGCGCGGGGGCGACCTCTTTCCGCATCTCTATGGCGTGCTTGCGACCGACAAGGTGCGCGCCGTCACTGACGCGCCGCTGGCCTCGGACGGGGTTCCGCAGCTAGGGAAGCTGGCATGAGCCTGCACGACATCGCCGCCCGCGCCATGCACGTCCTCGACCCCGAGGACGCCCATCGGCTGACCATCCGCCTGCTGGCCATGGGGCTGGGACCGCGCGCCGGAAGCGACGACCCGATCCTGGCCACGGAGGTCGCCGGCCTGCAGCTGCCCAATTGCGTGGGCCTGGCGCCGGGCTTCGACAAGAACGCCGAGGTGTTCGGGCCGATGCTGGCCAGCGGCTTCGGCTTCGTCGAATGCGGCACGGTCACGCCGCTGGCCCAGGCCGGAAATCCACGTCCGCGCCTGTTCCGGCTGAGCGAGGACCGGGCGGTGATCAACCGCATGGGCTTCAACAACGAGGGCCTGGAGCCGTTTGCCGCGCGCCTGGCCCGGCGCGGCCCCGGCGTGGTCGGGGCCAATATCGGGGCCAACAAGGACGCCGAGGACCGCGTCGCCGACTATGTGACCGGCCTGACTCGGCTGTGGGGACTGGCCTCCTATTTTACGATCAACATCTCCTCGCCCAACACGCCGGGCCTGCGCGCGCTGCAGACCAAGGCCGCGCTCGAGGAGCTGCTGGGCCGGCTGGCGCAGGCGCGCGACTCGCTGCCGGCGGCGGGCCGCGTCCCGATGTTCCTGAAGGTCGCGCCCGACCTGGAGGACGGCGAGGTCGAAGCGATCGTGGAGACCGTTGTGGCCAATGGGCTGGAGGGGATCATCGTCTCCAACACCACCATCAGCCGCCCGCAACTGGCCTCGAAGTTCGCCGGCGAGACCGGCGGGCTGTCGGGCGCGCCGCTGACGGCGCTGTCGACGCGGATGCTGGGCGCCTTCGCCCAGGCCGCCGACGGCCGCGTGGCGCTGATCGGGGCCGGCGGGATTGGTTCGGGCCAGGACGCCTACGCCAAGATACGCGCCGGCGCGTCGGCGGTTCAGCTCTATTCGGCCATGGTGTTCGGCGGTCCGGGCCTGATCACCCGAATCAAGCGCGAGCTGGCCGCCTGCCTGCGCCGCGACGGCTTCGCCTCGGTCGCTCAGGCGGTGGGCGCCCATTGAGGTCAAAGCGCGAGCTTTCCTACGGAATCGGCCACGCTTCGGAACGGCGCTGCGTTGCCGAACCGTTCCGGGTGCAGTAACGGGGGAGTCGTCATGGCGGACGCCCCCTCTCCTTCGGCGCCCAAAAAGCCGCCCACGCGCCGCTTTTTCTGGCCGGGCGGCCTGTCCGCACGTCTGCTGATTCTGACCATTCTGTTTGTCGCTGGCGCCAGCGCCATCGCCCTGCCGGCGGCGCTCGCTTCGTTCGAGGAGCAGTGGTTGCTGGACCGGGTGCGGGCCGCGGAACTGGCCTCGATGGCCACCGAGGTCGCCCCGGACCAGATCCTCAGCGAGAACCTCGCCTCGCAGCTGCGCGAAGGCGCGGGCGTGCAGACGGTCGCGGTGCTCGACAACGACGGCAACCGGTTCTTGAAGGTGCCCGGGCCGCGGCTGGAGGAGCCGCCCTACCTGGTCGACCTGCGCGACCAGGCCCCTGCCTCGTGGCTGTCGGCGCCGTTCCAGACCCTGTTCGGGGGCGGCGAGGGGCGGATGGTGCGGGTGATCGCCGAGCCGCGGTTCTACAAGGCCCAGTTCATCGAGGTGGTCGCGCCCGACGCCGAGCTGAAGGCCGAGCTAAGCGCCTATCTCTGGCGGCTGCTGGCCATCATGGGTTTCGTCTCGTTCCTGGCGGGCGGGCTGGTCTACCTGTCGCTCAACTACTTCCTGGTCCGACCGATGCAGCGGATCACCCGCTCGATGGAACGGTTCGCCGCCGATCCCGAGGACACCGCCGCGCACATCGAGCCCTCGGGCCGCCGCGACGAGGTCGGCCGCGCCGAGGTGCAGCTGGAGCGCATGCAGGAGGAGCTGCGCGCCGCGCTCAGCTCGCGGGCCCGCCTGGCCGCGCTGGGCGAGGCGGTCGCCAAGATCAACCACGATCTGCGCAACATGCTGACCAGCGCCCAGATCGCCTCGGAACGGCTGGCGGCGCTGAAGGACCCGCAGGTGACCCAGGCCATGCCGCGCCTGGAGCGGGCTCTGGACCGGGCCGTGAAGCTGGCCAGCGACGTGCTGGCCTATGGCAAGACCGAAGAAGCCGCGCCCGACGTGCGTTCGCTGCGCCTGGCCGAGGTGCTGGAGGGCGCCGAGGAGGAGGCGCGCCTGTCGCAAGACGGCGTGCGGATGATCTCGCTGGTCGATCCCGCCGACCAGGTGGTGGCCGATCCTGACCAACTGCACCGGATCCTGGTCAACCTGATGCGCAACGCCCGCCAGGCGATCGAGCAGCAGGCCGGGCGCGAGAGTCAGGGCACGGTGCAGGTCTCGCTGTTCGACGAGGACGGGGTCAGCGTCATCCGCCTGGCCGACAATGGTCCGGGCGTGTCGGAGCGGGCGCGCGAGCGGCTGTTCCAGCCGTTCGCCGGATCGACGCGGCCGGGTGGGGCGGGCCTGGGCCTGGCCATCGCCCGCGAGCTGGCCCAGGGCCACGGCGGCGACCTGTCGCTGGCCGAGACCGGGCCGCAGGGCACGGTGTTCGAGCTGCGGCTGCCGGGCGCCCCGACCCGCGCGCCGGCCCCGAAGCGCCGGCGCAGCAAGAGCCCCGAGAGCTAGAAGCCCTTCGCCACGCCCTCGCGGCGGTCGTCTGCACCGCCCTGCAGGCCCTGCGGGGTGACCATGACGCCGTGCAGGCCCGAGCCTTCGCCGCCGCTGCCCTTGAACACGATCCCCTTGGCCGCCAGCGCATCGACGACGCCGGGCGCATAGCGGGCGGGCTCGGAGGCGAAGTTGTCGCCGCGGGCGATCAGGTTGGGCTGGTTGAAGGCGTCCTGCACGCTCAGCTTCCAATCCAGGATGCCGACCAGGGCCTTGAGGTTGTAGGCCAGGATCGAGTTCCCGCCCGGCGAGCCGATGGCGGCCACGAAGCGCCCCTGCTGGTCGAGCACGATGGTGGGGGCCATCGACGAGCGCGGACGCTTGCCCGGCGCCACGGCGTTGGCCGCCTTGGTCCCGTCGGCGTTGGCCGGGGCCCAGGAGAAATCGGTCAGCTGGTTGTTCAGGAAGAAGCCGCCGACCATGCGGCCGGTGCCGAAGATGCTCTCGACCGTGGTGGTCATCGAGACCACGTCGCCGTCGGCGTCGACGATCACGAAGTGCGAGGTGCCGCCCGGCTCCTTGGTGGCGTCGGGGGCCAGGGCGCCGGCGCCGCGCGGCGTCCCCGGGGCCGGGGCCGGACCGGCGACGTCGCCGATCAGGGTCGCGCGCTTGGCGACGTAGCCCTCTTCCAGCAGGCCCTCGATCGGAACCGGGGTGAAGTCCGGGTCGCCGAAGTAGCGGTCGCGGTCGGCGTACATCAGGCGGCTGGCCTGGGCGAACAGGAACCAGGCCTGCGGGTCGGTCGGGCCGCGGTCGGCGATATCGGTGTGCGACAGGATGCCGAGGGCTTCGAGCAGCGCCGCGCCGCTGGACGGGGCGTTGGGCACGCAGACGACGTAGACGCGATAGGGGCGGCAGACCGCGTCGTCGACCTTGGGCTTGTAGGCCTTGAGGTCGGCCAGGGTGATGGTCCCAGGCAGCGGGCCTTCGTGCACCTTGGCGACGATGGCCTCGGCGATCGAGCCTTCCAGCAGCGCCTTGGGGCCCTCGGCGGCGATCTTGCGGACGGTGGCGGCGTAAGCCGGATTCTTCAGCACATCGCCGGCCTGGTAGCGCTGGCCATCGGGCTTGGTGAAGTAGGCCTTGGCGTCGGGCGTCTGGCTTTGCGGGAACGGGCTGGAGATCATGCCGGCCAGGCGCGGACTGACTACGAAGCCGTCGGCGGCCAGCCGCTCGGCGTCGCCGAACAGGTCCTTCCAGGCCAGCTTGCCGTGCTGGGCCTGGGCCATGGCCAGCATGGCCACCGCGCCGGGCACGCCGGTCGCCTTGCCGCTGGTCACCGCGACCGGATAGGTGAGCGGCTTGCCCGAAGCGTCCAGGAACATCGTCTCGGTGGCGCCGGCCGGAGCAGTTTCGCGGCCGTTATAGGCGACCACCTTCTTGGTCTTGGCGTCGTAGAAGGTCATGAACGCGCCGCCACCGACGCCCGAGCTCTGCGGCTCGACCAGGCTCAGCACCGCCTGCACGGCCACCGCGGCGTCCACCGCCGAGCCGCCCTGGCGCAGCACGTTCAGCCCCGCCTCCACCGCCAGCGGATTGGCGGCCGTGACCATGACCTTCGGCCCGGCCGCGCTGGCTGCGGGGGCCGGGGCGGGGGCGGGCGCCGGCGCCTCCTTCGTCGCGGTGGTGGCGCAGGCGGCCAGGGCCAGGGCGAGAGGGAGGGCGGCGAAACGCTGGAGCTGAAGCACGTAGAACCCGTCGGAGGCGGAGGGGAGGAGAGCGCCACCATAGCCATCCGCGCGTGGACAACAAATGCGCCGCCGTGCTTTCGATGCCGATTATGAGCCAGATGCCTTCCGCCGCGCCGGGCGCGCGCAACCTGATCACCGACGTGCCGGGCCTGAAGGTCGGCCAGGCGAGCGACGCGGCCGCCCGTACGGGGGTCAGCGTCATTCTGCCTGATGAGCGCGCCGTCGCCGGCTGCGACGTGCGCGGCGGCGGTCCCGGCACCCGCGAGACCGACGCCCTGGCGCCGGAGAACCTCGTCGACGCGGTCGACGCCATCGTGTTGTCGGGCGGCTCGGTCTACGGGCTGGCGGCGGCCGACGGCGTGGTGGCCTGGCTGGGGGCGCAGGGGCGCGGGTACGGGCTGGTCAGCACGAGCGGCGTCCCGCGCTCGCCGGTGGTGCCCGGCGCGATCCTCTACGACCTAGCCAATGGCGGCGACAAGGCCTGGGGCGAGGAGCCGCCCTATCGCCGGCTCGGCCGCGAGGCGGCGCTCGCCGCGGCTCTCGACTTCGACCTCGGCACGGCCGGCGCAGGCTATGGCGCGATGGCCGGGTCGCTGAAAGGCGGGACCGGATCGGCCTCGATCGTCAGCGCCGACGGGATTACGGTCGGGGCGCTGGTCTGCGTCAACTCGTTCGGGTCGGTCGTGGCGCCGGGCGGCAGGTCGTTCTGGGCCGCGCCCTACGAGCTGGCCGGCGAGTTCGGCGGCCTGGGGGCCGCGGGCCTGGCGGCTGGGCCCGACGATTGGGGCCTGGCCAAATCCGATCCCAAGGCGCGGATGAACACCACCATCGCCTGCGTGGCCACCGACGTCGCCCTGACCCCGGCCCAGGCGCGGCGGGTGGCGATCATGGCCCAGGACGGGCTGGCCCGCGCCATCCGCCCGGTGCACGCGCCGTTCGACGGCGACGTGGTGTTCGCGCTGTCGACCGCGCGCCGGCCGCTGCCGGCCGAGGGCGCAGACTTTGCGGTGGCCCGGATCGGGGCGCTGGCGGCCGACGTCCTGGCCCGCGCGACAGCCCGCGGGGTTCATGCCGCGGCCCCCTGGCCGGGCGCGCGCGGCTGGCGCGATCTGCCGGTCTGACGGCTTCGGCGCTTTCGTCGCTCGCCTGGGACTGTTCGGCGATTTGGAGAACGCTGCAGCTGCGCATACAGTTTAGAGACCCGCGTTCTTAGAGTTCTGAATGGAGACCTGCCCATGCAGTGGGTGAGAACGACGGCGCTGGTCGCCGGTGTCGGCCTGGCGGCCGGTGCGGCCGATGCGCAGACCAAGCAGCAGGTGACCGGCCCGGTCGCCACCTACTGGATGAGCGCCCAGACCCAGACCGGGTTCGGCGCGATGGGCGGCGGCGGCGGGCGGCCGTCCATGGGCGCCATGATGGGCGCGATGATGGGCGGCGGCGGCTCCAACGTCTCCAAGACCCTCACCCTGCAGCTCGGCTCCTCGCGCAAGCCGACCGGCGAGCCGGCCGCCGAACACCTGCCGCCGGCGGCCCTGCAGGCGGGGCAGAGCCTGCCGCTGCTGACGCCGAAAGTCGCCGCCGCGCCGCCGCGCGAAGACGGCCGCATGCCCGAGAATTACAAGCCCAAGGGCAAGATGCTGATCTACTGGGGCTGCGGCGAACACGCCAAGGCCGGCCAACCGATCGTCATCGACTTCGCCAAGGTCGCCGCCGGCCAGGTTCCCCCCGGCATGCAGGCCCTGGCCGCCCAGCTCGGCTCGCCGATGCAGCCGCCGTCGCCCAGCCGCAACACCACCTATGGCGAATGGCCCAATGAGAAGACCCGCACCTCGGTGCCGGGCGGAGGTTCGCTGGTCGGCGACCACCTGATTCGCGGCAGCTACACGCCCGACATCAAGTTCACCCTCGCCGCCCAGCAGGATTTCCTCGGGCCGCTGAACCTGACCAAGAACCTGATGAACCCCAGCGGCTCGGGCCAGCTGGCCTGGAACGCGGTGAACAACGCCGAGGGCTATCTGGCGACCGCCATCGGCTCGTCGGGCGACGATACCATCGTGATGTGGTCCTCGAGCGAGGTGCAGGCCTCGGCCTTCGCCCTGCCCGACTACCTGTCGTCGGCCGATCTCAAACGGCTGGTGGCCTCGCGGGCGCTGATGGCGCCTGGCACGACCAGCTGCACGATCCCGGTCGAGTTCACCAAGGCCGCGCCCCAGGCGATGGTGCAACTGGCCGCCTATGGCGGCGAGACCAACATCTCCTATCCGCCGCGACCGGCCGACCCGAAGGTCGCCTGGAACATCGATTGGACGGTCAAGGTCCGCTACAAGTCCCAGACTGGCGGGATGCTGGGCATGGAGATGCCGGGCATGGGCGGGGACGACGACGACGCCGGCGTCGCGCGCGGCGGCCAGGGCGGTCAGGGCGGCCAGCCGGGCAAGTCGCCCTTCGGCGTTCCGGGGGTCGGCGGCGCGATTTTGAAGGGGCTCGGCGGCCGTCTGCCGGGGCTCTGAAAAAGAAAATCGGCCGGGGCGAAATTTTCCTCTCGCCCCGGCTTGCCAACCCGAGCCTCCCCGACTAGGTTCCGCGCCTTCGCCGAAAGGCACTGCGCGCCCGTAGCTCAGCTGGATAGAGCATCAGACTACGAATCTGAGGGTCGGACGTTCGAATCGTTCCGGGCGCGCCATTTCTTCCCAATGAAATCAAAATCCTACCCTTGAGGGGCTCGGCGGAAGTTCCGGTGGTCCCCGCGGCGAATACTCAAGTCTTGAGTTGAGGCTGCGCGGGTCCGCGCCGGGGGTGCGGCGGCCAGAGGACTGGCGTTCTCGCCTCGGCCGCGTTAGCAGGCCGCCCCATGATCCGCCTCGACAACATCTCCAAGCAGAACGGCCACCAGATTCTGTTCATCGAAGCGTCGATGGGCGTCCAGAAGGGGGAGAAGGTCGGGCTGGTCGGCCCGAACGGCGCCGGCAAGACGACGCTGTTCCGGATGATCACCGGTCAGGAGCAACCCGACGACGGGCTGGTCGCGATCGATCCCGGAATGACCATCGGCTATTTCAGCCAGGACGTCGGCGAGATGTCGGGCCAGAGCGCCGTCGCCGCGGTGATGGACGGCGTCGGCCCGGTCAGCGCGCTGGCCGCCGAAATGGCCCAGCTCGAGGCCGCCATGGTCGATCCGGACCAGGCCGACAAGATGGACGCCATCATCGAACGCTATGGCGAGGTGCAGGAGCGTTTCGAGGAGCTGGACGGCTATGCGCTGGACGCGCGGGCGCGCGAGGTGCTGGCGGGCTTGAGCTTCAGCCAGGAACGCATGGACGGCGACGTCGGCCTGCTGTCCGGCGGCTGGAAGATGCGCGTCGCGCTGGCTCGCATCCTGCTGATGCGGCCCGACGGCATGCTGCTGGACGAACCCAGCAACCATCTCGACCTGGAAAGCCTGATCTGGCTGGAGGCTTTCCTCAAGAACTACGACGGCGCGCTGCTGATGACCTCGCACGACCGCGCCTTCATGAACCGCATCATCGGCAAGGTGGTGGAGATCGACGCCGGCTCGCTGACCACTTATTCGGGCGATCTTGACTTCTATGAACAGCAGCGCGCTCTGGGCGAGCAGCAGCGCCAGGCGCAGTACGAGCGCCAGCAGGCCATGCTGGCCAAGGAAATCAAGTTCATCGAGAAGTTCAAGGCGCGCGCCTCGCATGCCGCCCAGGTGCAGAGCCGGGTCAAGAAGCTCGACAAGATCGAACGCGTCGAGGCTCCGCGCCGCCGCCAGTCGGTGCAGTTCGAATTCCAGAGCCCGCCGCGGTCGGGCGACGACGTGGTCGCGCTGCGCAACATCCACAAGGGCTACGGCGCCCAACCGATCTATGAGGGGCTCGATTTCCTGGTGCGGCGCAAGGAACGCTGGTGCGTTCTGGGCGCCAACGGCGCCGGCAAGTCGACGCTGCTCAAACTGGTGGCAGGCGCCGCCGCGCCGGACCAGGGCACGGTCAGCATCGGGGCCAGCGTCAAGATGGGCTACTTCGCGCAGCACTCCATGGACCTGTTGGACGGCGAGGAGACGATCTTCGAGTCGCTGGACGGTTCCTTCCCGCAAGCCGGCCAGGGCGCGCTGCGCACCCTGGCGGGGTGCTTCGGCTTCTCCGGCGATGATGTCGACAAGCCGTGCCGCGTCCTGTCCGGCGGCGAGAAGGCGCGTCTGGTCATGGCCAAGATGCTGTTCGATCCGCCGAACCTGCTGGTGCTCGACGAGCCGACCAACCACCTCGACATGGCGACCAAGGAGATGCTGGTCGCGGCCCTCGCGGACTTCGAGGGCACCATGCTGTTCGTCTCGCACGACCGCCATTTCCTGGCGGCGCTGTCGAACCGCGTGCTGGAACTGACGCCGCAGGGCGTCCATCAGTACGGCGGCGGCTATGCGGAGTATGTCGCGCGGACGGGCCAGGAAGCGCCGGGTCTGCATCCGGGCGGCTAGCGGGAGGCGTCCTGCGGTCGGCGCCGACCTTGCGGCCGATCACGCGGTTTCCTTCGAATGGCGGAGGCGCGCGCGCCGGGTGCGCGCTAGCAAGCTTCGACGAACAGATCGGCGAGGCGGTGATGGCGGCGGGCGGACGGGCGGTGTTGGGCTGGGCGGCGGCGTTCGCCGCCGTCTGGGCGGGCGCGGCGTGCAGCGCGCCGCAGGGCGGGGCGGGCCTGGAGGGCGTCTATTTCGGCCTGCGCGCCGATCAGATCAGCGAGCGGGTGCGCACCGACTACTACACCTTCCTGGCCGATGGGCGCGCGTTCCGCGGCTTTCCCAGCGAGGGGCTCGGGCGGGCGGTCGACTGGGACTACGAGTGTCGCTACGCCGAATGCGGGACGTATGAGCGCCGGGGCGACGAAATCCGCTTCCGCAACGACGCCTCAGGGAGCGACACCACCTTCCGCCTCGACGCCGCCGGCGTGCTGCGCAAGCAGGAACGGCCGATCAGCTATCGGCGGATGCACCTGCTCGACGCCGAGCGTCTCGACGGGACCTGGGGGGTTTTCGACCGTGAGAAGGCGAGGCGGTCGTCGCGCTGCAACTTGGTCCGGACGGCCGTTTCCGCGAGGCTGGGCTGCTGCGCTATCTCTCCTGGGAGAAGCTCGGCCCCGACCCCAGTGCGCGCGAGGCGCAGGTGGTCGAGAAGGGACGCGGCGCCTATGCGATCCGCAAGGGCACGCTCGAGCTGCGCTATGACGCCGGGCCGACGGTGTATCTGATGGTCGCCACGCCGCCGGGGATCGATCCGCGCGGCGCGCCGCCCACCCTGCAGCTCAACGCCCAGACCTTCGAGCAGGCCCAGTGAATAAACGCCTCGCGTGATACGCGATCGGGCTTGAATGTCGCCCGGAACGGCATAGCTGCGGTGCGCTTAAGGAGCGCGCCATTGCTCGACGAGATCAGACTGCAGGTGGCCAGGGACGGGTTCGCGCGGGTGCGCGGGCCGCAGATGCGCCGCCTGTTGGGAGAGGCGCCGCTGGCCGACTGGGCCGCGTGGGCGGCGAGCTGGAACGACCTGGCTGTGGACGAGTACATGGCCGACGGCGGGCGCTATCGGCGGCGGCGGTATGCGGCGCTGGAGGCTCGGCCCGGCCGCATCGAGCGCCTGGCCCATCAGCCGCACTTCCAGAGCCTGGATTACAACCGGCTGAACGGCGGGGTCGAGCGCTGGTTCGAGCCGATCACGCCGCAGGTCTGCGACCTGCCGCTGACCCGCGCCATCCTCGACGCCTCGCTGGACGTGTTCGGGGCCGTGGCCGGGCAGGACGCCGGGTTTCCGTGGCGAACCGAGATGCACCAGTTCCGCATCGAGGCGCGGGCCGGCGAGGCGGGGCGCCCGACGCCGGAGGGCGCGCACCGCGATGGCGTGGACTGGGTGCTGGTCATGCTGGCGGCCCGCGAGAATGTCGCCGCCGGCGTCACCGACATCTTCGATCCGGCCGGCGGCGCCCTGGGCAGCTTCACCCTGCTGGAGCCGCTGGACGCGGTGTTCATCGACGACCACAGGGTGTTTCACGGCGTGACGGCGATCGAGCCGGTCGATCCGACGCGCCCGGCCTATCGTGACGTCCTGGTCGTGACGTTCCGGCGCGGCGACCCCTAGGCCGCTTGGCTCGGCGCAGCGGCTGTGCGAGACCACCGCCCAGGGGCCGCGGCTTAGACGGCGACTTCGAACGGGGAACGCCGCCTTGGCACGCAGTATCGCGCTTTATCATCCGTCCGCCGGCGTGCGGCCGAAGCACAACCCGTTCGGCAAGGACGTCGCCAATGTCGAGCTGTTCAAGGCGGTGCTGCGCTACGCCGACGTCGACCGGGTCGACTTCCTGACGGGGGCGCAGGTGTCGCCGGCGGACCTGGTCATGGGCCTGACCCCGGGCGAGGTCGCACGGCCGCAGGTCGCGACCACCCACTTACTGGACCTGGGCCCGGCCAAGGACGCCGGCGCGCTTGTGCGCGGGGTGCCGGAGTTGACCGACATGGCCTGGCTGCGTCGGCAGGTCGGGCTCGAGAACGCCTACAGCCTGGTGGGCATGGTCCACACCCTGGCGCCGCCGGCGATGCGCGACATGATCGCCAAGGCGGCGGTGGCGCCGATGCAGCCCTGGGACGCGCTGATCTGCACCTCGCCGGTGGTGCAGGAGTCGCTGGTCGAGATGTTCGACGAGTGGACCGGCTACCTGGCCGACCGCTACGGCGGAACCAAGCAGATCCGCCCGCACCTGCCGTTGCTGCCGCTGGGGGTCGAGGGCGCGGCCTTCGCCGCCCTGGCCGACCGCCCCGACGTGCGCGCCGCGACCCGCGAGGAGATGGGCGTCGGGCCCGACGACATCGTGGTGATGTGGGTCGGCCGCTTGTCCTTCTTCGAGAAGGCCTTTCCGCAGCCGATGTTCCGGGCGGCGGAAGAGGCGGCGCGGGCGAGCGGCGTCAAGGTGCACTTCGCGCTGGTCGGATGGTTCCCGGACCCCGCGCTCCACCGCGAGATGTACCAGGAGACGGTTCAGGCCTATGCGCCGTCGGTCAGCGTCCACTACCTGAACGGCAACGACAGCGATCTGGTCGGCAGGATGTGGGCGGCAGGCGACATATTCCTGTCGCTGGTGGACAACATCCAGGAGACCTTCGGGATCACGCCGCTGGAGGCGATGGCTGCTGGCATGCCGGTTGTGGCCAGCGACTGGGACGGCTATCGCTTCACGATCCGCGACGGGATCGACGGGTTCCTGGTCCGCTCGCTGGGCGGGCCGCGCGGCGCGGGACAGGGGTTGCTGAACCGCCATCTCCACATGGGCCTGACCTATCAGGCCTATGTCGGCTCGGTGGCCCAGCACACGGCGATCAATGTGGGCGATGCGGCGGCGCGGATCGCCGATCTGATCGCCTCACCGGAGCTGCGCGCCAAGATGCGCGACGCCGGCCGTCGTCGCATTCGCGAAACCTTCGACTGGAAGGTTGTCGTCGCGGGCTTGCAGGAACTTCTCACTGAGCTTGAGGCCATCCGGCTCGCCGCACAGCCCGAAGAGCTGAAGTACACGCGCAATCCGACCAAGACCGAGCCCTATGGCGCGTTCGCGAGGTTCGCGACCTCGGTGCTGGGCGCCGGAACCCGTGTCGTCGCCCGGCCTGGGATCACCTTGGCCGACCTCGAACGCACCAAGACCATTCGGCTGGACGACTACGCGTCCGGGGCCAGGGCGTCGCATGAGGAGAGCGTGGCCATGCTGACGCGGCTGATCGCAGAGGGCGAACTGAGCGTGCGCGAGCTGGTCGCGCCGTTCCCGCAAAACCGTCAGCAGCTGCTCGGCATGTCCATCGTCTGGATGTGCAAGCTCGGGCTGCTGGACTGGCGCTAGGGCCTATTCGGCTGCGGCCTTGACCCCGGCCGGCAGCCGCGAGCGGTGATAGGGCCGGTCGCCCAGCACGGTGGCCCGATTCATGATCCGGCGGTGGGGCAGGTAGTCGTTGACCGCATAGTGCTGGGTCACGCGGTTGTCCCAGAAGGCGATGGCGTTGGGGCTCCAGCGCCAGCGGACCAGAAACTCCGGCTTCTGGATGTGCTCGAACAGCATGTTCAGGATCGCGTCGCTCTCCTTGCGGCGCAGGCCCTTGATCCGCTCGGTGAAGCCGAAATTGACGAACAGCCCGTCCTCGCCGGTCTCCGGATGGGTGCGGATCACCGGATGCAGCACCGGCGGGTGCTCGGCGGCGGCCTTGGCGTGCTTGTCCTCGCCCGCGGCGTTGGCGACGATCCCGCGGGTGGGGAAGCCGCGGGCGAAGTCGTGCACGGCGTCGAGGCTGGCCAGGAACTCGCGGAAGGCCGGCGACAGCGCCTCGTAGGCCGCCTTCATGTTCGACCAGATCGTGTCGCCCCCCGACGGCGGCAGGTGCTTGGCGTAGAGGATCGAGGCCATCGGCGGGGTCTCGATGAAGGTGACGTCGGTGTGCCAGCTGTCGTTGTCGGTCGGGTTGTCCTTGTGGTTGTCCAGGATGAACAGCTCGGGCGCCTCGGGCACCCCCGGATAGAGCGGGTGGGTGTGCAGCGCGCCGAAGCGGGCGGCGAAGTCGCGGTGCTGGACCGGGGTGATGTGCTGATCCTCGAAGAACACCACCTGGTGCTTGAGGAACGCCTGGCGGATCGCCTGCAGCAGGTCGTCGCTGACCGGCTGGGCGAGGTCGACGCCTTCGATCAGGGCCCCGATGGTCGGGGTCAGAGGGGTCACCTTGAACTGGGCCATGTCGAGTTCTCCGCGTGGTGGCGCATCTAAGCGCGCGCGGGAGAACGGCGCTACTGGAGTCCGAAGGCGCGGCTCGCAGAAAAGATCGCGAGGCCCACCAGCCCGCCTACAAGCGTGCCGTTGACGCGGATGTACTGCAGGTCCTTGCCGATCTGCAGCTCGAGCTTGTCGACCACGCCCTTGGTGTCCCAACTCGCCACCACCTGGGCGACGAAGCCGCCGATCTCGTGGCGGCGCGGGGCGATGACCTGGCGGGCCAGGATCCGCGCCCATTCGTTCAGCCGCGCCTGGGCGGTCTCCTCGGTGTGCAGCCATTCGCCGAGCGCGGTCAGCATCTGCTCGAGCCGTTCGGTCAGGCCCGCGCCGTCGCCGTCGACCAGCCGCTGTTCGATGTCGCGCCAGACGCCGGCCGCCTGCTCGCGCAGGGCCGGGTCGGCCAGCAGCTTGGCCTTGAGGTCCTCGCCCTTGGCGATCAGCTCGGGATCATGGGCCAGGCGGTCGATGAAGCTCTCGATCCAGGCCTTGAGCTCCTGGCGCCAGGGATGGTCGGGCGCGCGCATCTCGACCAGCAGCTCGCCAAGGCCGGTGGTGACCTTCTGGGCGATCATCTTGTCGATGAACTTGGGCATCCACTTCCAGGATTTGGCCTCGACTTTCTCCTGGATGGTCTCCTCGTTGGCTTCGAGGTAGGCGGCCAGCTTGCCGAGTCCCCAGTCGAAGGCGGCCTGTGAGCGGCCTTCGTTCCAGAAGGCGGCCAGCAGCTTGGAGGCGGTCGGGGCGGCCGGCACGGCGCGGATGGCGGCGGTCGCCGCCGAGCCGGCGGTCTCGCGCAGCATGTCGCGCGGCAGCACCTTCAGGATGGTGGGAACGAGGCCGGACAGCCGTCTGGCCAGCCGCCGCGCATGGCGCGGCTGGCGCAGCCACTCGCCGCCCCAGCGGGCGACCTCGATCTGCTTCAAGCGGCTGTCGAGCACGTCGACCGTCAGGAAGTTGTCGGCGATGAAGCCGCCCAGCGCCTGGCCGATGCGGTCCTTGTTGCGCGGAATGATGCCGGTGTGCGGGATCGGCAGCCCCAGGGGGCGGCGGAAGATCGCGGTCACTGCGAACCAGTCGGCGCAGGCCCCGACCATCGCCGCCTCGGCGAAGGCGCGGACATAGGCGAGCCACGGCCAGTAGTCGTCGCCGCGGCTGGCGGCGACGAAGACGACCGCCATCGCCACCAGCAGCCCGGTGGCGATGGCTTGCATGCGCTTCAGGTCGCGCAGCTTCAGTGCGTCTGGCGACGCGGTCGTCGCGATCGTGCCTGCCGCCATGTCGGACTAGATCGCCGCGTCGGCGGGTTGGCTCGCCCCATCCTTGGGGGCCTCGTCCTTGCGGGCTTCGGCCTCCTTGCGGCGCGCCATGGCGGCCGAGATGTTGTCGGCGGTCTTGCGGATGGTCTCGGTCAGCTTGGCGTCGAAATCGTTGACGCTGCGGTTGAAGGCTGAGTCCGGGCCGAGGCTGTCGGTGATCTTGCGGCCGAGCACAGACCATTCGTCCTGCAGCTTGCGGGCGATGGCGTCGAAGTCCGCGCCCGTCCCGGCGCCGATCTTTTCGCCGAGGGCGGTGCGCGCCGCCGAGGCGATGAAGCCCGAGCGGCTCATGCCGCGGGTCTCGGCGGCCTGGTCGATGCGTTTCAGCAGCCGCTCGCCGATCGAGATGTTCACCCGCACTGGCGTGTCCTCGACCGCAACGTCGACCAGGAACGGGATCACCCCGGCCTCGGCCGCGACGGCTTCCAGGGCGGTGGGCTTGGGCCAGTCGTGACCGTCGTCGGCCAGGCGCTGCAGCTCCTTCAGCACGGTTTCGCGGGCGGCGACGACCAGGGCGGCGATGTCGGCGCCCTCGACGGCGAGTCCGGGCAGGTCGGGGAAACTGGCGCTGTAGCCGCCGGCCGGGGCGGTGCGGGCCTGGGCGACGAAGACGAGGGTGGTCATGGGGAGGATCCTCCGCGAAGAAACGAAGAATAGACGTTGTGTAGTTTTGCGCAAATTCAAGCCATCGTGTGCGCCTTGGCCGCAGGACTGGGAATCATGCGATCAGGCCCCATGCCCAGCCCGCCCGGATTGCCTGAGTTCGACCTGCCGATGATCTTCGGCGACGCCATGGCCGGGCTCGGCTTCCAGTCCGGGGTCGCGCGGCTCGCCTTTGCAGCCAACGTCGCCGACGAGGCGGGCGAGGAGCACAAGGTCAAGTCCGGCTATCTGATCCTGACCCCGAACTGCATGCTGGAGCTGCGCAGCCAGATCGATCAGATCCTGACCGAGCTGGAACGCCAGGGCGTGATCAGCTTCACGCCGGATCGCCTTGACGGCTAGCCCCGCGCGGCGGCCGCAAGTTCCTTGGGGGCATTGACGCGGCGGTCCAAGCGCTTCCTGTTTACTGAACGCTCGCGAACACGATTTGTATAGCGAAGGCGGGCAGCCTGCAGATCCAGTGCGCCGGGGAGAGATAGGCCATGACAGGAGCGAGCACGCGTGCGGCGAAGCCGGGCCTGATCGTCGCCATCTGCTTCGGTATCGCCGCACTGGAAGGCTACGACATCCAGGCGTTCGGGGTCGCCGCGCCGCACATGGCGCCCGAACTCGGCCTGGGCCCCGCGCAGCTCGGCTGGGCGGGCAGCGCGGCGATGATCGGGCTGGTGATCGGGGCGCTGTTCGGCGGCTGGGCAGCCGACCGTTACGGCCGCCGGCCGGTGCTGTTGGGCTCGGTGGCGCTGTTCGGGATGTTCTCGCTGGCCACGGCCCTGGCCACGAATTTCGAGACCCTGACCCTGGCGCGGCTGGCCACCGGGCTCGGTTTCGGCGGGGCGATGCCCAACCTGATCGCCATCGCCAGCGAGATCAGTCCGCCGCACCGCCGGGCGCTGACCACCACCAGCATGTTCTGCGGCCTGCCGGTCGGCGGGGCGCTCGTGGCCCTTGCGGCCCAGGTCGGCGAGGCCGGGGGCGTGGACTGGCGGATGCTGTTCATGATCGGCGGCGCCCTGCCGTTGATGCTGGTGCCGGTGGTCTACTTCCTGCTGCCCGAAACCCGCCCCGCGCGCGCCGGTGACGGCCCGCCGCCGCAGCTGCTGACGGGGCTGTTCGCGGACGGCCGGGGCCTGGCCACGGTCCTGATCTGGGCGGTGTTCGCGCTCGACCTGCTGGTCACCTACCTGTTGCTGAACTGGCTGCCGCTGCTGGTCGTGGCCAAGGGCTTCACGGCGGCTGAAGGCGCGGCCGCAGCCTTCGCGATGAATCTCGCGGCGGTGGTCGGTTCGCTGGTGCTGGGCTGGGCGGCGGACAAGGTCGGCTATCGTTGGCTGTTGGTCGCGGTGTTCGCGGGCCTGGCCGGCGCGCTCTACGCCCTGGCCGCGGCGACCGGCCTGCCGATGATCCTGGCCGCGTCCGCCGCCGCCGGCTTCACGGTCATCGGCGGCCTCTACGTGCTCTACGCCCTGGCGCCGGCCTATTATCCGCCGCTGTTCCGCGCGGCGGGGGCGGGCGCCTCGGTCGCGGCCGGGCGGCTCGGGTCGATCGTCGGGCCGTTGATCGCCGGCCAGCTGCGGGCGGTCGGCTACGGTCCAGGCGATGTGCTGAACGCGCTGGCCCCGGCGGCGGTGGTGACGATGGCGGCGGTGTTCGTGCTGACCACCTACGCCAAGCCCTATCGCGAGGCCTGAGCCCGTCGCGAGGCGCCGGCCGCAGCCAGGGCGGCGCGCTGCACGCCGTCGGGCAGAGTGGCGAACCAGGCTTGGGGAGAGAGCTGCTCGGCGACCCGGCGCTTGCCGGCCTGCGACAGCCGCGCGGCCAGGTCGCGGTCGGTGCGCAGCCGGCGCAGGGCCTGGGCGGCGGCTTCGACGTCCGGGTCGGCCCAGGTCTGGCCGCGATAGATGCCCTGCGGGTCGTCCACAGCGATGGGCTGCGAGGGGATCACCAGGGCGCAGGTCTCGTCCATGAAGTCGACATTGCCCGACCAGCCGGTGCCGATCACCGGCGTGCCGAGCGCCATGGCCTCGGCCATGGTCAGGCCGAAGCCCTCGGCCCGGTGCAGCGAGATGAGCACGTCGGCCGAGGCGATCAGGCTCTTCACCTGGGCGTAGGGCCAGACCACGTCCAGCACCTCGACATTGGCCGGAGCCTGGGCGCGCAGACGGGCCAGGAAGTCGGGGAAGGCAGCGCCGTTCTGGGTCTTGATCACCAGCCGGGCGGTGGGGTCGTCCGGGAAGGCCCGGGCGAAGGCGGCGATCATCGCCTCGGGGTTCTTGCGGGCGGCCGAGGACTTGAAGTCGAACAGGGTCACGGCGGTGAACCGCTCGTCGCGCGGGGCGGGGACGACGCCGCGATAGTCCTCCATGAACAGCGGGTGCGGCACCACCCGGACCGGGGCCTTGGCGCCGGTCAGGGCCGCGCCGGTGAAGGCGCTGGGAACCCATACCTCCTCCAGGAAGGCGGCGTCCTTCAGCCAGGACTTCGGCGCGCGGGGCAGCTCCCAGGCCCAGTAGCCGTAACGTGGGCCGCGGACGTTCTTGGGGCCGAGGAAGGCCAGTGCGGCCAGCAGCTCTGGCGCGTTGACGTGGAAGATCCAGGGGCCGGGCGTGCGGGCGGCCTCGGAGGCGCCGATCCAGTCCAGCTTGGCGCCGGCGATGTGGACCTCTTCGACCGGCGCGCCCAGCGCCTCGAACGCGCGCACGGCCAGCTTGGCCGAGGCGGCGATGCCGTAGGAGCCGCCGAAGTCGCCGACCACCCGGATCGGGCCGCTGGTGGTCTGCGCGTCGTGCGGGGCGCGGGCCTGATGGCGGACATAGGCCTCCAGCGCCGGCCCCAGGATCGGCTGGGCCAGGCGGCGGACAGGCTCGGGCGTCAGCGCGCGCCAGGCGCCGCGGGCGGAGGACAGCATACTCATGCGCTGGCGGACTCCCAGGCGACGCCCTGGGCCAGCAGGGCCACGGCGTCGGCGGCGATCAGCCCCGGTGCGGTGCGGAACACCAGCTTGCCGACGCGGGCGGGGGGATCGGCGGGCGCGCCCTGCGGCGTGCGGAAGCGGCCCGCGCCGGCGTCGAACACCAGCGCCTCGCCGCCGGCGGCGTCGGGCGTCCAGCGCTCGACCGCCAGCAGGGTGTTGATGGCGCCGGCGGCCGGGGCGCGGCCAGCCTCGACCGGCTCGCGGCGCACCGACAGGCGGGCGAGCTCGAACACCGGATGGCTGTCGATCGTCTGCGGCAGGGCGGCGACGTCGACGCCGTATTCGGCCAGTCCGCCGCCGATCAGCCAGCGCAGGAAGCCGAAGCGGCCCTTGAAGGTGGTCAGCGGAAACAGCCGCTGCAGGTCGCCGCGGCTTTCCCAGATCGACAGGAACAGGCGCGGGAACGGCATGCCGCGGGCCAGTTCGCGCACCGGGGCGTTGAAGCCCGAGCGCAGCGCCGTGCCCACCCATTGCGGCCAGGCGGCGCGATGGGCCAGGCCGTAGGCCGCGAAGCGCAGCTTGGCTTCGGAGAGGTCGCCGGCCACCTGGCGGGCGGCGCGCAGGGCCAGTTCCGGTTCGGCGAAGGCCTCGGGCGGGGCCAGCCGGGCCGAGAAGCGGCCGTCGATCGATTCGGGGCCCAGCAGCCAGGCCTTGAGGCCCGCTTCGTCGGCGGCGAAGCGGTCGCGCAGGTCGCGGCGCGCATGGGTCAGGGCGCCGACCGCCGGCGCCTGCGGCGTGCTGGTCAGCCAGCTGGTCAGTTCGGCCGAGCCCGTCAGCCAGGGCCCGTCCGGCAGGCCGCCGAGCGGCTCGCGGAGCACCTCGCCGGGCCGCACCGCGGCCCAGGCCTCGGCCGCCGAGGTCAGGCCGCCCCCGAAATCCTCGCCGGCGCGGGCCGCGGCCAGCATACGGCGACGGGTCTCGCGCGGGACGAGTTCGCCCGAAGGGAAGGCGCGGTGAGCGTAGGGGATGGCAGAGGCTTCGACATGGCCGTTGCGCAGCAGCGCCTGGGCGTAGTCGGCGAGCAGGGCGGCGAGGTCCGAGCGCGGCGTGACCTTGATGCGGTCCTGGTGCTTGGAGAGCAGATCCGGCCGCGTGGGGTCGAAGCCGGAGAAGTGGAAGAAGGCCAGCGGCTGGCCGTCGACGCTCCAGCCGTCCGACGTGCGGGCGACCTGGCGGCCCTCGAGGTTCCAGTAGGCGAGGTTCAGGGTCGGCGTGCGCAGGATGGCCAGGTCGCTGACCAGGCCCGGCGCCAGGTCCATCCACTTCTGGTCGGTGAACAGGCCGGCGGCGAAGTCGACGCGGCAGTCGAAGCGCAGCTTCTCGGCCCACCAGTCGAGCAGGTCGAAGATCTCCGGCTCGGCCCGCATGGCCGCAAAGCCGAGATTGAAGGAGCCCGACTGCAGGATGACGTGGTCGTTGGGGCTGGCCTCGCCGCGCAGCGGACGGGTGGTGTGCGGGGTCAGGGCCAGGGGCGCCTTGGCCAGTCCCTCGCGCACCGCGTCGAGCGGGCGATAGACCCAGATGTCGGGATCGAAATAGGCGCCGGAGGTGACGCCCTCTTCCGAGAGCAGCGCCTTGAAGCACAACGGCTTGACCGCGGTGTTGAGCTCCAGTGCGTCGTAATAGGCGCACATGGCCGCGAAGTCCGGCACGACACTGGCGGCGTCGAGGGTGCGGATGCCCGGATCCTTGAAGGCGATCGGGCCGTCGGTGGTGACGACCACGCGGCGGATGCCGGGCTCGATGGCGCCCAGGCTCTCCATCAGGCTGGCGGCCTGAGCGGCGTAGTTGCGCGAGACGATGGTGAAGATGAAGTCCAAGGTCGCTCCCCGGGGCGTCAGGCGGCGGCCAGCAGTTCGTCCAGCTTCTTGACGTCCATGATCTTGGAGGCGACCCCGCTTTCGATCCGCATGACCTTGTTGCAGTAGAGGCGGATCAGTTCGAGGTCGTGCGAGGCCAGCACCAGGATGCCGGCGCGCTCCATCAGCTCCAGGATCCGCTTGTGGGCGAGCTTCTGGAAGTCGGCGTCGCCGACGGCGATCCACTCGTCCATCAGGATGACGTCGGCATGGACGGCGGTGGCCACGGCGAAGGCCAGGCGCGCCTGCATGCCGGCCGAGTAGGTTTTCAGCGGCATGGCCAGGAACGGGCCGAGGCCGGTGAACTCGCCGATCTCCTGCATGCGCTGCTCGATCTCCTTGGCGGAGAGGCCGGCGATGCGGCCGCGCAGGCGGATGTTGTCGAGCCCGGTCGCCGACGGGTCGATGCCAAGGTTCAGGTCGAGCATGGCGGCGATCTGGCCGTGCACGTCGATGGTGCCCTCGTCGGGCTCGTAGGCGCCGGCCAGGGCGCGCAGCAGTGTGGTCTTGCCCGACCCGTTGTGGCCGATCAGCCCCAGGCGGTCGCCCGACTTCAGTTCGAGATTGATGTTCGACAGCGCCGTGACCTCGGGCGCGCCCATGCCCGTGCGGCCCAGCTTGCCGCCCACGGTGATGCGCGCCAGGTGCTTCTTCAGCGACTTGGAATCGACCCCGTAGACCGGGAAGCGCAGGGTCAGGTCGGTGACCCGGATGGAGACCTCGGGGCCCTTCATAGGTAGTGCACGATCCGTCGACGAGTGAGGGCGAAGGTGGTGAAGGTTCCGGCCCAGCCGAGCACGGCCAGGACCACCATGAAGATGTAGGTGCGCGGGTCCACGACATTGCCGAGCAGCGGCGCGCGGACGACTTCGAGCAGGTGATAGAATGGGTTGAGCACCAGCACCGCGTGATCCAGCAGCCGTCCGCCGGGCAGCCAGAACACCGGGGTCATGAACATCGCGAACTGCACGACCGAGCCGACGATCTGCGGAATGTCGCGGAAGCGGGCCGAGGCGATGCCGGCCGCCAGGCTGATCCAGGCGATGTTGACCAGCAGCAGCAGCACGCCGACCGCGCCCATCAGCACGTCGGTCTGGCGCCAGTGGTCGTAATAGACCAGCACGCCGACGATGATGATCAGGTGGTGCGCCAGGTTGATCACGTTGCGCATCACCGTGCGCCACACGAAGGTGAACATCGGCAGCGAGCTCTGGCTCAGGATGCCGGCCGCCTGCACGAAGGTCTGGCAGCCCTCGAGGATGACGTTGGCGATCAGACCCCAGACGACGATGCCGAGCGCCACATAGGGGATGAACTCGTTGACCGGCACCTTGAACAGGTTGGCGTAGAGGAAGCCGATCCCGGCCACCATCAGGCCCATGGACAGGGTGATCCAGAACGGGCCGAGGATCGATCCGCGATAGCGCGAGACGACGTCGTGCTTGGCCAGCGACCAGGCCAGGCCGATGCGGTCGAGCGAGGCGCGCAGGTCGGCGAACGCCATGCTGAACTCGTGCATGGGGCCGCGCCGTCCGGTGCGAACCATGTGTTGTGCGGATTGCATTCAGTCTCCCGACCAAGAGCGCGCCGACGCACCGGCCATCTGTGGCGCTCGCCGGTGGGTAACAGGTCGCATTTTACGGCGCAAGCATGGCGCCGGGCGTGGAATCCAAAGGAAAATCCGCTCCGGCGCCGCCAGCTGGAGGTTACAGCTCGCTTTCGTCCTCGAAGGGCGGAGCGCTGGTCTTCATGTGGGCGTGGTCGGCCCGGTACTGGTTGAAGTGGCGGCGGTCGGCGGGCGAGGGCTGGGCGACGTCGCGCACCAGGCCGCCGGCCGCCAGCTCGGCGGCCGAGCGCTTGCGGACCACGAACTCGATCCCGCATTCGCCGATCGGCGTCAGGGTCTGGTCGTAGCGCGGCAGGTCGTAGCGGAAGGTCGAGTTGAGCAGCGCCACCTTCTCGACGTCGGCGGCTGGCCCGAGGTCAGACAGGAGCTCCAGCACGTTGATCGAACGGTCCGACCAGGACTTGGCCTTCAGCATGGTGAAGGTCCACTTGTGGTCGCGGTTGTGGGTCGAGGGGAACACGCCCTGTTCGTAGAGGTCCTCGTCCGGCACGGTGACGACCAGGAAGCCGCCCGGCTTGATCGCGCCGAACCAGGCCTTCAGCCCCTGGCGCGGATCGACCAGGTGCTCCAGGCAGTGGCTGGAATGGACGAAGTCGAGGCTCTCGGGGGCCAGGCCTTCGAGGAACTGGGCGTCGCCGTCCTCCCAGTCCCAGACCCGCACGGACTTCAGGCCCGGGAAGAACGGCACGTAGAGCGACAGCGGGTCGGGCTTGCCGCCGATGTCCAGCCCCTCGCCGATGAACCAGCGACGGGTGAAGTTCGGGTCGGCCATCCGGCGGACGATGGATTTCGAAAGTTCTTTCAAGGTCTTGATCCTATCGTACGTCCCAGGATTCGGCCCCGGTCGAGGTGAAACGGGCGGCCTGGGCCACGCCGCCGAAGCCGCCCAGCAGGCGCTTGAGCCCCTCGCGCCGCGTCGGGTCGACGAGGAACATCATGAACCCGCCGCCGCCGGCCCCCGACACCTTGCCGCCGAACACCCCGAAGCTCTTGGCCGCCTCGTAGACGGAGTCGATCATCGGCGAGGACATGTTGTGGGCGGTCTGCTTCTTCAGGCTCCAGCCGGAGTCGAGCAGGGCGCCGAAGCGCGGCAGGTCGCCGGCCACCAGGGCGTCGCGCATTTCGAAGGCGCTGGCCTTGATGGCGTGCAGGCTCTCGATCGACTTGGGGGCGTGACTGCGCATGTTGGCGGTCTGCTCGTCGATGATCGCGGCGGATTCGCGGCTGACCCCGGTGAAGTAGAGCACCAGGCTGGCCTCCAGCTCCTTCATCACCTTGTCCGGCACCGCGACGCTCTCGACCTCGACCCGCGCGGCGTCGAAGAACCGCATGAGGTTGAGGCCGCCATAAGCGGCCGCGTACTGGTCCTGCGCGCCGCCGGCCAGGCCCAGCTCGCGCCGTTCGATGTCGAACGCCAGCCTGGCGACCGCATGGGCGTCCATCGACAGTCCCATGAACCTGCGCATGGCCTCCACCATCGCGACGACGAGTGCGGACGATGAGCCCAAACCCGAGCCGGGCGGGCAGTCGGCGTAGGAGACCAGGGTGAGCGGCAGGGCGCGCCCCCCGGCATGATCGGCCATGAAGCGGTTGTAGACGCCCTTCAGCAGGCGCAGCGGCTCGTCGGTCGGCAGTGGCGCGACCGCGTTCGCCTGCCAGGTCTGGTCGCGGTCGGCGGCGACCAGGCGGACCTGGCCGTCGTCGCGGGCCTGGACGGTGACGTGGGCGAAGAGGTCGATGGCCGCGTTCAGCACCACCCCGCCGTGCTCGTCGCAATAGGGCGAGACGTCCGTGCTGCCGCCGCCGAAACCGAGACGAAGGGGAGCGCGGGCGCGCACCAGTTCATGACGCATGAGGGGCGATCTGATCCCGACCTGACTGACTGCGATGAGGGCGGGGTAGTCGCCGCCGGCCAGCTTGGCAACCGTCATCGGCGCCAGACGACGGTCGGGCGACTCGATGCAGTATCTTCGCTGCGACCCTGGCGAGAGCCGGGGCGGCTATCTATCTGGGCTGTGGGCCGCCCAATCCTCCCCCCCGGGGGCGCTCGGAAGTATCGTATGAAAGCCATCCTCAACATTGCGGGTGCGGCGGCTATCGCCCTGACCCTTTCGGCCTGCGACCAGCCGGCGCCGTGGGCGCGCGCGGCCACGGCGCCTGAGCCGGTCAGGGGCGTTGAGAACCTGCGGGCCCAGGCCGTGGCCTGGAACGACGCCGCCCAACGCTTCGAGATCAACGGCGCGCCGCTGAAGGCCGGTCGGCTCTGGACCTTCGACGGCTCGACCGAGGGCTTCGTCGCCGGCGGCGGCGAGGTGCTGCCGGCCAGTCCCGTCGGCATCGACCTGCGCAACGGCGCGGCGGACTCCATGCTGCGCTCGCCCAAGGGGCTGGCGCTCGACGGCAGCCGCTATTCGCTGGTCCTCGTGCGCCTGACCCGCACCCGCGCCGGCGCCGACTGGGACGGTTCGATCTTCTATTCCACCGCCGAGCACGGCGAGGCGGGCGAGTATCAGGCCAAGCCGCGCGACGGCGCCGACCCTGCGGTCAACGAGACCGTCGTGCTGGTCTATGACATGGCCAAGCTGAAGATGGGCGGCGACGACTGGACCAACTCGCTGATCGATCAGATCCGGGTCGACACGGACGACGCCGCCGGCGGCGGCTTCGTCGTGCATCAGGTCGCGGTGACCGAGAACCCCGGCGTGACCGCGCTGGCCCAGGCCCCGGTGGGGCCGACCACCATCGCCCAGCGCTAGACCCTTTCCGGTTCAGGGGGAATCACCTGAACCGGACAAAAAGGGTCTATCTCCAAAAGCGTAGAGCGTGACGGCCGCTTCAACCGGCTTCCACTTGAAGTTGTCACGCTCTAGAGAATGCTCCGCCGAAGCGGGCGGCTCAGGCCGCCTTGGCGGCGGCCAGTTCCTCCATCCGCGCCACGTAGCGCAGGCCGATCGCCCGGGCGCTGAAGTTCGTGCGGATGTGGCGGCGCGCGCGCTCGCCGAGCGCCCGGGTCCAAGCCGGATCGTCCAGCAGACCGCCGATCAGCTCCACGGCGTGGTCCACCGACGGATCGGCCCAGACCTGGCCCTCGCCGAACAGGTAGGCGTCCGGGGCGACGGGGATCAGCTTGCAGTCGACCAGCAGGCTGGTGTCGGGCGTCATGAAGTCGAGATTGCCCGAGTAGTTGGTCGCCACCGCCGCGCGGCCCATGACCATCGCCTCGGCCGGCCCGCGGCCGAAGCCCTCGGACCGGTGCAGCGACACGAAGGCGTCGCAGCAGCGGACCAGGTTCTTGATCTCGTTGTCGCTGAGCTGGCGGGTGATCGCCTGGATCTGGCCGCCCATCGCGCGGATGCGCCGTTCCAGCTCCTTGCGGGCCGGATTGCCGTCGTCGCCGCCCTTGTACTTCACGACCGCATGCAGGGGCGCATGCGGACGCTGGGCGACCAGCTTCTCGAACGCCTCCAGCATGGCGAACGGGTTCTTGCGCTCGGCGTAGGACGAGAAGTCGAAGAAGAACAGGCAGACGAAGGCGTTCTCCGGAATGCCGAAATGCCGGCGGCCGAGGAACGACGACATGGTCAGCTCGACCGACAGCGGCATGTGCGTGATCGGTCGGGTGGTCGCGGCGGCGACCGCGCCCTGGATGAACTGCGACGGCGCCCAGACCTCGTCGAAACGGTCGAGCACCTTGGCCCACGGCGCGGGGTACTTGGCCAGCTCCCAGGCCGGATAGATGATGTTGTAGGCGCTTTCGAAAGCCGGGCCTGAGCCCAGGTGTTCGAGCACGCCCATCGCCTGGTCGACCTCGTCGGCGTTGATGCAGAAGAGGTTGGCCTTGGGGCTCAGCTTCGGAACGATGTGGCCGGCGAACTCCCGTTCGAAATCGGGGTCCTTGTTCCGGTCCATGCCGTAGATGTCGATGACGCCGGGCGTGGCGCCGGCGGCGCGGAAGGCGCGGAAGGCCGAGCGCACATGCTCGGCCATGCCGATGGCCGAGAACGGATGGCCGACGAGGACGAGGTCTTCAGGCGTCATGACTTGTCCAGCAGGTCGGCGTCGGCGGCGTTCTTGATCGCCTCGAGCCAGGCATGGCCGAAGCGCTGGTCGGGCTCCAGGTGGGCGCCTTCGCCCCATTCGTTCCAGGCGTTGATGAACACGATCCGCTCGTCGCCGAAGTTCTGGCGGCGGGTCTCCTCGAACATCGCCTCGGTCCAGGCCTGGAAGGCGCCGGGGGTGGCGTGCTGGTAGTTCCAGCCGCTGTCCTGGCGGCGGGGGGTGTTGTCCCAGGACGGCATCACCCCGCGGAAGCGCTTGTGGCCCAGCGGCTCGGTCCCGAGATAGTTGCGGACCATCTGGCGGTAGTCGTTCACGCGGCCCTCGAAGCGGGCGTTGTAGAGCGGGCCGGGCGGATGGATCAGCGCGCCGTTTCCGGCCGGCGGGAACTCCACCGAGGCGTCGAAGCCGATGCTGGCCGGATCGGTTTTGCCGCCGGCCTTCTCGAAGCTCTCGACGAAGGCCAGGTAGATCTCGCCGATCCCGGCCTGGCGGCAATGGTCGCGCCAGGCGTCGGCCCAGGCCTTGGCGTCGGGCAGCAGGCCCGGGCGATAGATGAGCACCAGCGGCTTGCCATTCACCCGGATGTAGTTCGGCCGCTGCAGGAACGGCTCCATCTCGGCGATCGAGGCCTCGGCGTCGCCGCTCGCATAGGTCTGGGCCAGCAGCACGTCGCGCTCCTGGCCGTCCCAGGTGCGGGTCCAGTTCTCGTTGGCCCAGCAGAGGCAGAACGGGAAATCGTCCGCGCCGCCGTCCAGCAGCGGCTCCAGCGGCGTCTCGAGGATGCGACGCCCGCCGGTGAACCAGTAGAAATAGTGGCAGAAGCCGCCGATCCCGTAGCGGCTGGCGAGCTCGGCCTGACGGCGCATCGCCTCGGGATTCGACAGGTCGTAGAAGCCGAGGTCGGCCGGCACGTGCGGCTGGTAGTGGCCGCGATAGTTCGGCAGCGCGCGGCTGACATTGGTCCACTCGGTGAAGCCGGGACCCCACCAGCGGTCGTTCTCGGCCACCGTATGGAACTGCGGCAGGTGGAAGGCGATGGTCCGCACGCGGTTCAGGGCTTCCAGCCGCTCGCCCCAGCGCTCGACGAACTTCTGCTGATTGCGCGTCGCCAGACGGTGCTTGTAACCGCTGTCGATCGAATTGGCGGTGACGCTCAGGTGGTGGACGATGGCCGAGGTCGGCTCGTAGATCACCCGCAGACCGCGCTCGCGCAGGCGGAAGCAGAGATCGGCATCCTCGCAATAGGCCGGCGCGAAGGTCAGGTCGAAGCCGTTCAGCTCGCCGAACACCGTCCGGCGGACCATCAGGCAGGCGCCGGAGGCGTAGTCGACCTCGCGCCGCACGTTCCAGCGCGGCAGTTGCGGGTCCTCGAACAGGCCGATCATCTCCGCAGCGCCGTCGACGCCGATGCGGGCGCCGGCCTCCTGCAGGCGGCCGTCGGGGAACAGCATCTTCGGGGCGACGGCGCCGACGTCGGCCTCTTCGGCGAACGGCGCCAGTAGCGCCGGCAGCCAGCCGGGGCGCACCTGGACGTCGTTGTTCAGGAACACCAAGAACTCGCCGCGCGCCTCGTCGGCGGCGCGGTTGCAGGTGCGGATGAAGCCGAGGTTCTCGGGGTTCGAGATCAGCTTCAGGCCGGCGATCTTGGCCAGCACCCTGGCGGTGTCGTCGCTCGAGGCGTCGTCGATGACGATGACTTCAGCCTCGTCCAGGTCGCCGCAGGCCTGCAGCGCGGCCAGGCATTCGAGGGTGAAGGTCAGGTTGTTGTAGGCCGGGATGACGATCGAGACCTGCGGCGCCTGCGGCGCGGCGAAGGCCAGGCCGGCGGCGGCCTTGTCGATGTCGCGGGCCTCGACCTTGATCAGGTCGAAGGGCTTGACGCGCACGTCGCCGATCGCCCGCTCGCGGATGCGTTTGCGGGCCGCCTTCAGGTCGCGATAGGCTTGGTTGTCATAGGCGCCGGCGTCGCGGGCCCGGCCCGCGGCGCGCAGCTGTTCGAACAATCCCGCCTCACCCTGCGGGCGCGCCACGGTGGCGCCCGGCTCGGGCTTGGGCGTGCGGCTCAGGGCCCAGTGCTCCAGCGACGAGACCGGCTGTTCGGCCGCCTGCGGGTTTTCCAGCAGGTAGGCGATCTCGTTGAAGTCGGCCGCCGGGGAGACGCCCTCGAAGGCGCCTTCGGTCAGGTAGTGGACGACCGGATGCATGGCGGCCGGCATCTCGGCCTGCTGGTCGAGGTAGAAGGCGGTGTCGAAGTGAATGCTGGGGTCGCGGCGTTCCTCGAACCCGTGCGCCAGGAAGTGGGCCAGCGCGCTGGAGCCCATCGGGGCGGCGTCGCGATAGCGGTCCATGTACCAGCCCGGCTCGAACAGCGGGTGGGGGCTGCGCATCTCGCTGGCGCCGCTGGTCGCATAGTGCAGCAGCGGCGCGACGTCGGCCTCGGCCACGTCGGGGTTCATCGCCAGGTACCAGGCGCCGCTGAACAGCGGGTGCGGCTCGTAGCCCTTGCGCCAGCCCTCGCGCAGGTAGTGGACCAACGGGTTCTCGCCGCTGTCGGCGACCTCCTCGGCCTGGCCGACATAGTGGCGCACGTCGAACAGCGGATGCGGGTCGTAGCCTTCGGTGACCCCCTTGTGCAGGTAGTGCTGCAGGGCGGTCAGCCCGGTGGCGGCGACCTTGACGGCGTGGCGGCTGCGATAGTCCTTCAGGTCGAACAGCGGGTGAGGGGCGCGTCCCTCCTGGTCGCCGGCGACTAGGTAGTGAGCCAGCGGCGCCCAGTGCGAGCCGCGCAGGTCGTCGTTGTTTTCCAGGTACCAGGCCTGGTCGAACAGGGCCTTGGGATTGACGCCGCCGTCCGGGCCGGCGCGGACATAGCCAATCAGGTCGCGCGCCTGGCCGCCGTCGCGCCCCAGGCCGGTCCGCAGCTTGAAGTCCCAGACCCCCGAGCGGGCGATCAGCGCCGCGCGGCCAGGCCACTTGGCGCGGGCCAGCATCAGGTCGATGCGCTGTTCGGTCGGGCCCTTGTCGGCCAGGCCGACCCGGCGGGCGGCCGCCTTGCGGAAGCGGTTCCAGCGATCCTCGGCCACCACGCGCCGGGCGCGATGCAGGTCGCGGCGCTTGGCGAGCAAGGCCTCGGCCGTGTTGTCGGGAACGGGGGGGTGAGTGTCGTTGGCCACGGTCGGTATTCTCGGGCGCGGTGCTTAGCGGCCGGCCAGGGCGGTGTCGACCATGGCCTCGATCTTCGCGCGCTCCTGCCGCAGGATCGCCAGGTCGCGCTCCAGCGCCTTGATCTGCTGCTCACGCACCTCGCCCAGCTGGCGTTGGTAGAGCAGTTCGGCGCGGGTCGAATCGAGCGTATTGGTCACAGGCGTGACCAATACGCCCATCTGCGACTTCATTTGGGCGATCTGGGCCGCGGCGCGCTCCAGCGGGGCGCGGTCGGGCGCCTCGCCCGCGGCGGCGGCCGTGAACCAGTCGAGCACCTCCTGGACCATGGCCCCGACCATCGGCACGTCGGCCAGCGCGCCCATGCCGTCGTTGTGGCGCAGGTCCTTGGTCAGGAAGCCGTCGATGGCCTTGGCGGCGTGATCGGTCAGGCGCGGAAGCGGGGCGCCCAGCGCCTGCTCCATCCTGGCGACCTCGGCCCGCCAGTCGGCCAGCAGACCGTCGTAGGACACGAAGGCCCGCGGCAGGTCGCGGCTGCCGGCCTCGGCGGCCAGCATGTACAGCGTCCAGATCAGCACCGACTTTTCGACCGGGAAGGCGTCGCGGCGGGCCAGCGAGCCGGCCACGGCGAGGGGATGGCGAACCGGGATGACCACGCGGGCGGCTATGCCGGCGCGCTCCAGCACCGTGCGCCACATCGGCAGCAACACCGAGACGCGGGGGTCCTTGAGCAGCGGATGAATCGCCTCGCCGAACTCGGCCTTGAAGAGGTCGACCGCACGCGTCGTCCAGTCGGCCTCGGCGTCCGGCGACAGCGGCGCGTAGGGTAGGTTGAAGGGGTCGTCCCAGGCGCTGCCGGCCGCGCGCAGGCGCTGGTCGTTGAACACCGAGATCTTCCAGGGCTCGAAGTAGCCCTTCGCGTTGTGCTCGTCGCCCGGCATCACGTTGTCGGGCAGTTCGGCCCCGGCCAGGGCCAGCAGCTGGGCGGTCGCCGAGGTGCCGGAGCGGTGCATGCCGAGGACCAGGTAGGCGGTCCGCTGAAAGGTCTGCTGCATGTCGCCTTTGTCTCGCTTCGGACGTCCTCGTCGGTCCTGGGCTGATTGCCGAACCGGCGTTCTCGCCGCGATTTCAAACCGGAACCGCCAGGCTCTGGCGCTCCGCTGTATGGCCGCTTGCGCCCCGCTGCAAGGCTGACGCGGTTGATCGACGGACGCAACTGATGCAAACCCAGGCTTGGAGTCGCACGGAAAGTTCGCACATGGCCGCCGCGGCCTCACCAGATCGCGCCCACCGTCTGCTGGTGGTGGCGATGGATTTCGACTTCTACCGCCAGGCCCATTCGGACCTGACCTATGCCGATATCGACCCAGCCGGGCACTACGGCGCGGCCGGCTGGCGCGAGGGCCGCGATCCCGCGCCGTGGTTTTCGACCGACGCCTATCTCGATCAGAACCCTGACGTGGCCCAGGCCGGGGTCAATCCATTCGTGCATTACCTTCGGAGCGGCTATCGCGAGGGCAGAGCGATCTCACGGTCGCAATTCGCCGATGCCTACTTTGCAGCTCTGGCGAACGGCGATGTGCCCATCACTGCGGCCGAGCGGAGCGCTGCTGCCGAGCACTTCGATGCGCGGTTCTATCAGGCGATGAACCCGGACCTGGCGAAGGTCGGCATCGATCCTCTCGATCACTTCCTGCGCCACGGCTGGCGCGAGGGCCGCGATCCGAGTTTCGAGTTCTCGGTGGCGGACTATCTGGAGCTCAATCCGGACGTATCGGCCAGCGGAGTGCATCCCTTTGTGCACTACGTGATGACCGGCCGCCACGAGCGCAGACCGCTGAAGCTGGATTTGACGTTCCGGCAGGCGGCGCTCGGCCGCTTGCAGAGCTTCGAGGGCCGCCTCGCCGACGCTCGGCGTTGGGCCCGGCCCATCGAACTTACGCAACTGGGGGTCCTGGTGGAGGCGCTGGCGAACGCGCCTGCGCGCGGACTGCACCTGACTTTCAGCCATGACGACTACAGCCGCTCGGTCGGCGGATCCCAGCTTTGCGTGCAGCGCGAGGCGGCCGAGTTCGCGCGGCTGGGCGTCAACCATCTGCATGTGTTCCCCGCCAACGGATGGCCGACGGTGCGGAGCGGCGCCACGCGTACGCCTATGGGGGTCCTGCTGAACGGCGAGACCGTCGGGTCCTTTGTGCCCCACGACATCTCCAGAGCGCTGAAGAGCTATCACGCGGAAGGACCGCGCAGCTTCGCGATCCATCAGATGCTTGGGCACTCAAGTCGCGACGTCGTCGACATCGTACGCGCAGCGGGCATGAACGCCGGCTACTTCTGGCTGCATGACATGGGCTCGCTGTGCGCGGGGGTGCATCTCATGCGCAATGACGTTGAGAGCTGCGGCGCGCCTCCCCCGCAAAGCGCTGCATGCGGCGTCTGCATTTACGGCGCTGCGCGCAGCGGGCAGCTACGGGAGCACGAGTTGCTGTTCTCGCGTCTGGACCTCACGGTGATTGCGCCCTCGCAGGTGGCTCTCGACACGTGGCGTGAAGGTAGTGATTTCGGCGCGCGCGAAGCGTTGGTCTTGCCGCACGCGACTCTTGTTCCGTCCGGAGAGCCGCCGCCCATGAGGGACGGACCCCTTCGCATCGCCTTTCCTGGCACGCCGTCGATCCACAAGGGCTGGCCGATCTTCAATCATCTGGCCAACCGCTTTGCGGCTGATCCCCGCTATGAATTCTTCCATCTGGCGAGCAGGCCCGCGAGCGGGACCACGGCCCGCCACCATCATGTTGCGGTGACGGTCGACCAGCCGCTGGCCATGCGCCAGGCCATGATCGATCTTTCCATCGACGTCGCCCTGGTCTGGTCGCTGTGGCTGGAGACCTTCTGTTTCGTCGCCTATGAGGCTGCTGCTGCTGGCGCTGCGGTCGTCACGAGTCCGGAAAGCGGGAACGTCGCGGCCTTCGCCGCCGATAGCGAGCATGGCTTGGTGCTGCCAGACGAGCAGGCCCTCGAAGCCTTGTTCGAGACCGGCGAGATCCTTCAGCTGTCGCGCTCTGTGCGCCGGCCCGGCCTCTTTGACTTGAAGTTCAGCAGGCTTGCGGCGGAGCTGGCGCCAGCATGAAGGTTCTCTGCTTCTCCAGCTTCACCTACGCCTATCTTGACCGGGCGCGCGTGCTGTTCGCCAGCCTGCGGCGTTTTCATCCCGATTGGGAGCTGGTCGCGCTCATTACCGACCTGCCGCCGCCGGGCTTTCAGCTACGGCTGCAGGACGAGCCGTTCGATCGGGTGGTTCATCCGGACACGCTGATCCCTGACTTCAAGTCCTGGCTCTTCAAGCACGATGTGGTCGAGGTCTGCACCGCGGTGAAGGGGCCGTTCCTGCTCGACGCCTGCGGCTCGGGCGCAGACGTGGTCATGTATCTTGATCCGGATACAGCGCTCTTCTCGGACCTCACGCCGCTGATCGAGCAGCTTGAGCGGGATGACATCCTGCTCACGCCGCACTTGCTTGTTCCGAACGAGGATCATCAGGCGATCTTCGACAACGACCTGGCGACCTTGCGCACGGGCATCTTCAATCTCGGCTTTGTGGCGGTGAAGGCGGGCGGAGAGGGAGCTCGTTTTGCGCAGTGGTGGAACGACCGGTTGCTTGAGTACTGCTACGACGACATCCCGGCGGGGTTGTTCGTAGACCAGAAGTGGTGCGATCACGTGCCGGTGTTCTTCGATCGGGTCGGGATCGTGCGCGACCCCGGCTACAACGTCGCGAGTTGGAATCTCAGCCAGCGCAAGGTTGCAATCGGCCAGGACGGAGCGATCAGGGTGAACGGCGCGCCGTTGCGCTTTTGGCATTTCACCAAGCTCGGGCCTACCGGCGACGTCATGACCAGGCGCTATGCGGGCGACAGCCACGCCGTCTATGAGATCTGGCGCTGGTACAAGGAGCAGGTCGACGCGGCGCGCGATCCAGCCATTCCCGATCGCTATTGGGCCTATGACCAGTACGGTGACGGGACCGAAATCGAGAGAGCCCATAGGCTGCTCTGGCGCGAGCGCGCCGATCTGCGGATGGCGTTTCCTGACCCGTTCGATGCTTCGGAGGGCGGGTTCCTGGACTGGCTGCGCGCGCAGGGACTCACGGCGCGTCCCGCCGCTTGACAGGCGGACGCCCAAGTCTGACACGAATGACGAGATAGAAGGAGGGTCGGGCCATCATGGCGGCCGACAATGGGGCCCCCGCGGCGCTCGAAAACACTCAGACCGGCGAGCTGATCGACAAGATCGAAGCGCTGTTGCGCCGATGTGCGACGCTTCAAGGCGCCAGTCAGCGTGTCTCGGCCGAGAGCGGCCTTAGTCGAACGCGCCTGGGCGGGGCCCTGGCCGAGGCGATGCTCGCCCGCTGGGAGCTCGAGGCCCAAGCCCGCGAACTCGCGCTCACGGGGTACTGCGCGGTTGCTCGGCCGTTTGCGCGGCCGCGTCGCTACAACCGGATCGCGCGGCGTATCGATTCAGCGCTCGAGCGCCTCGGCGCCTTCGGGCGCGCAGCAATCATCGCCCGATCGGGCCTGTGGCGCACCGGCGGGCAGGGCGGGCTGAGCGCGATGGCTGCCTATGCCCGGCGTGGGGGCGACGCATCGGTCCAGCCGTCCGCCCTGTTCGATCAGGCCTGGTATCTAAGGGCGCGGCCGGATCTCGTCGGCACGCGCACCAGCCCGCTGCCGCACTACCTGCTGCATGGCGCCGCCGAGGACCTGGATCCGCATCCGCTGTTCGACACCGATTTCTATCGGGCGCAGAACGCGGCGGCGCTGGGCGAGACCGGCCTGACGCCGCTCGAACACTTCGTGCGCGTGGGGGCGGGCGAGGGGCGTGATCCGCACCCTTTGTTCGATATCGCTTACTATCTGCGCCAGGCGCCTGACCTGATCGCCAGCGGCGAGAACCCGATCACCCACTACGAACGCGAGGGCGCAGCGCGCGGCCTCAGTCCTCATCGGCTGTTCGCAGCCGACTACTACGCCGAACAGGTCGCCCAGGCGGACGCGCCTTCGCTGATCCACTACCTCAAAAGCGGCTCCGACGCCGGCCTGCGGCCCCATCCACTGTTCGATCCGACCTGGTATCGCGAGACATATCCCGAACTCGCCCCGGCCGAGCCCCTCGTCCATTTCCTGCTGGTCGGGGGCCTTGAGGGGCGCAGTCCGGGGCCCTGGTTCGACACGCAGCGATATGTCGCCCTGCGCGTCGATGGGCTTGAACCAGGGCGCAATCCGTTGGTCGACTACCTTGAGGGGGGCGCCTGGCGCATCAGCGAGCCGTGGCTGGGGCGTCCGGAGCCAGGCTTTCTTGACCTCGCTGCGGACTATGCGAGTTGCGACCTGACGCCGCTTGAGCTGTGGGCTCGCAGGGGGCGAGGCTAGATCCCAAGCGCCTGAAACTCGCGCCAGACAGCGCGGTAGTAGTCCTCAATGTAGTGGAATGGGCTCAGACCCCAGCGATGGCGCACGTCGGCAAGCTGGAGCGGCCCCGGCGCGCAGACGCGCCTTGCCCGTGGCAGGGCCGCAGAGAAGGCGTCCTGCTGCTGGCTGAGGATCGCATTGTAGTCGGCGATGGCGGCTAGCTTGCCGCCAAAGATCTCGACATCGCCAAAGGCTTGGCGCCCACCGGCCTCGTCCAGATAGTGCGACGCCCACTGAGTTTCGTGGAGAATGAGCTGAGCCTCGCCAAGCGGCGTCATGTCCAAGACGTCCACCATCTGGCGTAGCGCCTGTCGCCAGAGGAGGTCGCAGGCCGCGCTGGTGCGGCTGATGGCGTGCGCGTCATTGAAAGGCGCTTGGCGATGGTATCCGCTGGCATCCAGCTCCCAGCTGTGAGTGACCAGTGTGCCCTGCGCCGCCAGCAGATCGAAACGCTCGTCGATGAAGTCGAAGATGAGGTGGGTCGGGCGATAGGCGACCAACTGGGCGAGCGCCGTCTTGCGTATATCGGCGACCATGGCGCGATGGGTGGAGACGCCGAGAGACGCCGGCGGGTCTTCACTGACGACCACGCCGTTGAGCGGCGGGGCGAACAGGCTCGCCAGACTCGTTCGTGAAATATAGAGCAGGTCCTGCGGCGGCGCTTCGCCCACGATCGGCCACACATCGCGGGTAATGCAGCTCCCGATTATGGCGACCCTGGGCAATCCCTACTCCTCGCGCCTCGGGCGACGGCGATTAGAACTTCGACACGTGCGGCGCGAATTTTCGCCGGCGCGAGCGCCATTGACATCCTTAAGAGGCCCGATCATGTGTCGCGCGTTTTTGGCGCAATCCGCCTTGGACTTCGAGCACCTATTTCGGCCATCGTCATCGCGGCCATCGGCGGCGACCATCCACGGAACGGCGCGGCGCGCATGAAGATCTTCAATCCGTTCGCGGATATGCCCGACAATCCGCTCACCCGGGCGATTAAAGAGGGCTACAAGCCGCTCGCCTACGCTGGCGGGTTCAGCCTGGTCTCGAACCTGCTGTACTTGGCCTTGCCGATCTTCACCTTCCAAATCTACGGAAGGGTGCTGTCCAGCTACAGCGTGCCGACGCTGCTGGTCCTGACCTTCATGGTCATGCTGGCCTTCCTGATCTCGGGCCTGATCGACGATTTCCGGGCCAAGGTGCTGATCAACTACGGCGTGATCATGGACCAGCGGGTGTCGGGCCGGGTGTTCTCGGCGTTGTTCGACACAGTGATCCGCGGCAATCCGTCAGCGCGCTCGCAGGCGCTGCGCGACCTCGACAGCTTCCGTCAGATGCTGACCGGACCGGCGTTCGGCACGATGTTCGACCTGCCGTGGATGCCGGTGTTCATGATCGTGCTGCTGATCATCGACCCGATCATCGGTCTGGTGACAATTGGCGGGGCGGTGCTGCTGTTCCTGATCACCCTGTTCCAGGACCGGGCGACGCGGCCGGCGCTGAAGGAGGCCAACGAAGCGGCCCTGCGCAGCTATGCCTTCACCGATGCGGCGCTCCGCAACGGCGAGGTCGTGCGGGCCATGGGTATGGTCGAGCCGCTCGGCTCGCGCTGGGCGACCTTCCGCTCGGTCACCATGGAGCGCAGCGCCAGCGCCAGCGAGCGCGCCAGCGTCATCAGCAACATCAGCAAGTTCGTGCGCCAGGCGATCCAGGTGCTGATCATCGCCATCGGCGCCTACCTGGTGGTCAAGGGCAAGATCCACTCGGGCCTGCTGTTCGCCAACATGATCCTGGCCGCCCGCGCGCTGCAGCCGATCGAGCGACTGGTCGGGTCGTGGGATGCGCTGACCAACGGCTACCGCTCTTACCAGCGGCTCAACTCGCTGTTCGCCGACTACCGGCCGTCCAAGGCCTCGACCACCCTGCCCAAGCCGCTGGGCCAGCTGTCCGTCGAAGGCGTCAACTTCGCGCCGCAGGGCGCGACGCGCTTCGTGCTGCAGGGCGTTAATTTCAAGATCGAACCGGGCGAGATGCTCGGCATCATCGGCCCGTCCGGCGCCGGCAAGTCGTCGCTCGCCCGCCTGATGGTCGGCATCTGGCAGCCGAACAGCGGCAACGTCCGGCTCGACGGCGCCGACGTCTACAGCTGGGACCGCAGCGATTTCGGCCGCCACGTCGGCTATCTGCCGCAGGACACCGAGTTGTTCTCCGGGAGCATTCGCGACAACATCGCCCGCTTCCGCGCCGATGTGGACGACGAGCAGGTGGTCCGCGCCGCCCAGGTGGCGGGGGTTCACCAGCTTATCCTGCGGCTGCCGAGCGGCTACGACACCGACCTGGGCGAATCTGGCCACGTGCTGTCGGCAGGCCAGCGCCAGCGCGTGGGCCTGGCGCGCGCGCTGCTCGGCAATCCGCGGCTGATCGTGCTCGATGAGCCCAACGCCGCCCTGGACGCTGAAGGCGAAGAGGCGCTGGTCAAGGCGCTGGACGCCCTGAAGGCCGGCGGCTCGACGATCGTCATCGTCTCTCACAAGCCGAGCGTGTTCCGCTCGGCCGACAAGATGCTGATGCTGCGTGACGGCCGGATGGAGATGTTCGGGCCGCGTGAACAGGTCATGGCGCGGGTCGTGCAGCCCGCGGCTCCCCGTGCGATCGAGGCCGGCCGATGAAAATGGATTTCAACGCGCCGAAGCCTTACGTCACGCCGCAGTTCGACGACAAGGACCTCGTCCCGCTCGATCCGGTCCTGGCCCAGCGCATGCGCCGGCCGATCATGGCCGGGGCGGCGGTGGTCGGGGTGTTCGTGGTCGGCCTGACCCTGTTCGCCGCGGTCGCCAAGGTCGACAGCGCCGTGGTCGCGCCCGGCATCGTGCGCGTCGAAGACAACCGCAAGACCATCCGCCACCGCGAGGGCGGCACGATCAAGACGATCAACGTCAAGGAAGGCCAGCACGTTAAGCAGAACCAGGTGCTGCTGACCTTCGACGAGGTGCAGCCGCGCGCCAGCGCGGACGTGCTGCAGAATCAGTACGACACCCTGACCGCGCAGCTGGCGCGGTTCCAGGCCGAGGCGACGAACCAGAAGTCGATGGTGATCCCGGCCGAACTGACGGCGCGCGCGGCCAACGATCCGCGAGTGGCGGGAATCATCCGCGACCAGGAGTTCCTGTTCACCTCGCGCCTGCAGTATTTCGACACTCAGAGCGCGGTGCTGGCTCAGAAGCTCCAGCAGCTCGAGACCCAGATCGGCGGCGTCCAGGCGCAGGTCGAGGCCGTGCGGGAATCGGACCGACTGACCCGCGAGGAGCTCGCCGGCTATCAGACGCTCTACGAGAAAGGCTATGCGCCCAAGACGCTGATCCTGCGCTACCAGCGCTCGCTGGCCGACCTGGCCGGCCGCAAGGGCCAGCTGATCGCCGAGATCACCCGTCTGCGTGAACAGATCGGCGAGACTCAGCTGCAGATCACCACGCTGAAGGAACAACGCATCACCCAGGCCGCCGAAGGCCTGCGCCAAATGCAGACCGGCCTTGCCGAAGCGACGCCGAAACTGGCGGCCGCCCGTCAGATGCTCAACGCCGCGACCGTGCGCTCGCCGGCCGACGGCTATGTGCTCGACCTGACGCAGTTCACCATCGGCGGCGTCGTCGCCCCCGGCGAGCGGCTGCTGAGCGTCGTTCCGGCGAACGCGCCGCTGATCGTCACCGGCCGAATCAAGCCGCAGGACGTCGACGTCGTGAAGCCGGGCATGAAGGCCCGAGTCCGACTCTCGGCGTTCAATTCACGCCGCACGCCGCCGGTCGACGCCACCGTCATGACGGTCTCGGCCGACCAGCTGGTCGATGAAAAGACCGGCGAGGGCTACTTCCGCGTCGACCTGAAGATCCCGCCGCAGGAGCTCGTGAAGCTGCCCAAGGGCGACAAGCTAAGCCCCGGCATGCCTGCTGAAACCATGATTGTTACAGGCAACAGGTCGATCCTGTCCTATGTGGTCAGCCCGCTCACCGACACCATCCGGGACGCTCTGCGCGAGGACTGATCCGTTAACAATTGGTGTGCAGGAAACGCAGCCGCGAACGGGGTTTGCACCCGTTTTTGGTGTTGCGCATCAACCGAGGTTCCGATACGCATTCCTCGGGCTCGTTTAACCTTCGCCACGACCTTGTTGTGACGCAAGGATAGGACCGCTGGGACCGCTCCATTGGAAAATGGTGGCCAGGCGTTTCGGGGGTCCATGTGACACAGACTGGAGAGAAGCATGGCTAACTACAACTTCGATACGATCACTGCCGAAGAGGCGTTGGCGTTCAAGTCGACCGACACCTTGACCTTCGCTGCTGGCGTGAACGCCGCTCAGGTCTCGGTTTCGTTCGTCGCGGCGGGGGCCTATCCGAGCACCGCCACGGTCGTCCTCACCCTGGGCACCCGCTCGGTGACCTTCGGCGATGGCATCTACGGCAAGGGCAACAACGTTGGTGAGATCGTCCTCACCGACGGTTCGAAGCTCTACGTCGGCGACGCCGGCGCCACCTCGTCGACCGGCACCGGCAAGGCTGACGCCCTGTACGGCTTCGACGGCAACGACACGCTCCTCGGCGGTGACGGCAACGACTTCCTGCAGGGCAACACGGGCGGGGACAGCCTCGAAGGCGCTGCGGGCAACGACACCGTGCTCGGCGGCCAAGGCGCCGACAACATCAAGACCGGCGACGGCGCCAATTACGCCCACGGTAACGCGGGCGCCGACACCATCGTCGGCGGTCAAGGCGCTGACACCCTCCTCGGCGGCAAGGACGGCGACAGCATCGGCGGCGATCTCGGCGCTGATTACATCTCCGGCGACCTGGATAACGACACGCTGGATGGCGGCGCTGGCGCCGACACCCTGCTGGGCGGCCAAGGTGCCGACAGCATCAACGGCGGCGACGATAACGATTCGATCGACGGTGGCGACGACGCCGACACCATCGAATCGGGCAAGGGGGCGGACACCGTCCTCGGCGGCGCCGGTAACGACACCATCACCAACGCGGGTGGCGGCTCGGACTCGATCGACGGTGGTGCGGGCAACGACAACATCACCGGCCATGCGACCGACAGCGACAGCCTTCTCGGCGGCGATGGCAACGACACCATCAGCTCGGGTGACGGCAACAACTACGTCCATGGTAACAAGGGCGCGGACAGCCTCGTCGGCGGCGTCGGCAACGACACCCTGCTCGGCGGTCAGGACGCCGACACCATCAGCGCCAGCGACGGTGCCGACTACGTCCACGGCAATATGGGCGCGGACAGCATCAACGGCGGGGCGGGTAACGATACCCTGCTCGGCGGTCAGGACGCCGACACCATCGTCGGTGGTGACGGTGCTGACCAGATCTTCGGTGACTTGGGTGCCGACTCGCTCCAGGGCGGCCTCGGCAATGACGTCATTGACGGCGGCACGGGCAACGACACCATCAACATGGCGGTTGGTGTTGATGCTTCCAACGACAAGGTCACCGGCGGTGAAGGCGATGACACCATCGACTACACCAACAGCACGGGCGCAAATACGCTCGACGGCGGCGTGGGTGTCGACAACATCACCGGAGGCGGCGGTAACGACGTCATCATCGGTGGCGACGGCAATGACATCCTGAACGGTGGTGCTGGCGACGACTCGATCACGGGCGACGCTGGCGTCGACAACATCAACGGCGGCAACGGCGCTGACACCCTTGCGGGTGGCGACGGCAACGACGTCATCGATGGTGGCGACGGCAACGACGTTATTCGTGGCGGTACCGGCGACGACGATATCGTCGGCGGTCTCGGCAACGACAGCATCACGGGCGGTGAAGGCAACGACACCATCGACGGCGGCGATGGCGCGGACACCATCATCGGTGGTCTCGGCACTGACGAACTCACCGGCGACCTCGGTGCTGACCGCTTCGTTTTCGGCGTGGGCGACAGCTCGTCGGCTTCGGAAACCTCGGTGGACTCGATCACCGATTTCGAAACCACCGTTGACGAGATCTCGGTCGGCGTCCTGGCGACCGCGACCAACTACGTCGAGCAGACTGCGGCTAGCTACGCTGCGGCCCTGTCGGACGCGAAGGCTCTGATCGCCGCGGGCACGCGCGACATCGTCGTGATCGAAGTTACGGGTGGCGACACCTTCATCTTCGCCGACAGCGGCAACAACAACTCGGTCGGTAACGCGATCAAGTTGACCGGCCTTACGCTGAACGACATTGAGGCTGGCGACTTCATCTAAGTCGACGACAGTCTAGAACTACGAAGGGCCGCCCTCCGGGGCGGCCCTTTTTCTTTGGCTCGGGCTTGGCGGACTCGGGGCGCTCGGGTACCGCAGGTGGCATGTCCAACGCCGCGATCTATTTTCACGCCGACAGTTTCGACACCTCGCGCGAGCGGCTGATGGGGCGCCACTCCGCCGGAGAGAGCTTCCTCCGCGGCTTCCTGCGGCACGCGCAGGTTGACGAGCTATGGCTCTATGATGCGTTGAACGTCGGGGCCGCCAAGGGCGAGGCCATGCTCAAGGGCGTCGAGCCCCCGCGCCAGGTCCGGCGATGGATCGGCGAGCGCAGCCTGCGGCAGCTCGCGCAGCCCGGCTGCCTCTATTATCCGGCCGCTGACATCCCGGCCCAGGCGTGGCGGCGTCAGCCGCTCGGGGACGCCAGCTACAGCCTCTGCGGCGTGACCCACACCACCGCCAGCGCCGGGACCATGGACATCCTGGCCAACATGTCCGTCGCCCCGGTCCAGCCTTGGGATGGCCTGATCACGACCTCTCGTGCGGTCCGCACCAGCGTCGAGACGCAGATCCAGGCGATGCGCGACTACCTTGGATCTCGGCTGGGCGCCGCCCGCTTTCCCGGCCCCCAAATCGCCACCATCCCGTTGGGCGTGAACGTCGAGGACTTCGCGCGGACCGACGAGAACCGGCGCACGTGGCGCGAGCGGCTCGACATTCCGCAGGACGCCATGGTCGTCCTCTATGTCGGCCGACTACACATGGCCGCCAAGATGAATCCCGCCCTGATGGCCATGGCCCTTGAGGCCGCCGCCAAGCGCACGGGCAAGCCGATCTACTGGGTGGTTTCCGGCTGGGGGCATACCGACGCCTATACCGAAACCCACCATCGTTGGACGACCGAGCTATGCCCGTCGGTGCACTACCGACCGGTCGACGGCCGGCCCGCGGACACCCGATTTTCGATCTGGTCGGTCGCCGACATCTTCATCTCCTTCTCCGACAACATTCAGGAGACCTTTGGGCTGACGCCGGTCGAGGCGATGGCGGCGGGTCTGCCGAGCGTGGTCACGGACTGGGACGGCTATCGCGACACGGTCCGTCACGGCCTCGACGGCTTCCGGATCCGGACCTTCGCGCCGAGGCCGAGTCTCGGCGGGGACCTGGCCTACTACCATGCCAACGGTTGGCTGGCCTACGAGCGCTATCTCGTCTCGGCCGCCCAGATGACCTCGATCGACCACGTCGCCGCCACCGAGGCGCTGGTGGATCTGATCGAAAATCCCGATCTTCGCGCTCGCATGGGCGCAGCCGCCGCCGAGCAGGCGCGCCAGGTGTTCGATTGGTCGCGGATTATCCCCCAGTACCAGGCATTCTGGGGCGACCTTGCCGAGCGCCGTCAGGCCGCCGCCGGTCAGGCCACGTCCAGCGTAAACCCCTATCGCATGGACCCCTTCACCCTGTTCGAGAGCTATCCGACCGAGGCGTTGACCGCCCGGACCGGCGTCGCCGCCTCGCCGGGAATGACATGGGAGATCGCCGAGGCTCGGCTGAGCAGCGGCCTGGCGACCATCGGCGATTGGCCGCGTCCGCCGCTTGCGGAAATGCACGAAGCGTTCGACCACGTCGCGGACGGGTGCGAGACCGTCGGCGCCATCTTGAAGCACTTCCCCGCCCATCGCCGGAATTTCGTCGAGCGTGGGCTGCTCTGGATGGCCAAGTTCCAGGTGATCGATCTCACCCCTAGTGGCGGCCCCATCGTCGATTGACGCGTCCAAGCATGAACGGCGAGGCGCACGCTGGAATGTTGTCGACGGTCGCAGGGGTGAAGTCGGGGGCAGTCGTCCCAATCCGACGCTGGGTGACGCCTGGAATCGAAAGGCCGGACAAAGAAACCAGTGGTTTCCTTGTCCGGCCGAAGCGACACAGCCATGGAGAGCAGGGCTGACACTTGACTATAACTCAGCGCCTTGCTCGGTCAAAGCATCCCGGGCGCGGAGGGATGCGTGCTAACGGTTTTGTGACCGTCACTGTAGCGCGCAGCCAGCAAGGGCCGGCGGACGCCAGCCGCGCCCCGAGGGCCAGCGGGGGCGCGCTTCCCTGTGGCTCCGGCAGTCCGAAACCTGGCTCAGGGAAAACGGATTCCCGTCAGGGCTTCGAACTGCTCATGGTCGGCTGCGTAGAGCTCCCGAAGAAAGCTCACATCGGCCGGATCAAGGTCGCCGCCGACGTCTTGGCCGACGTGCACCTCGCGGTGTTCGACCGGAGCGGGGGGCGGCGCGCCCATGAACGCGTTCACACGGGCGAGCGTGGGGCTTGGTTCGGCCCGCAGTTCGTCGGCCGTCAGGAACAGGACCTGCTCACGCGGAAACAGGTCCAGCAGCCGCTCGATCTGTTCGCCGTAGAACCCGCGCTCGACGTACGAGAACTCCCTGTGCACCCCCCAGGGCTGCGCATCGAAGAGCCGCGCGCGTCCCTGCCGAATGCACCATGAGAACGGCTGAGTCTCGACGCCGCGCGAGGTTTCCATGCGCCAATGCGACCAGGCGCGCTCGACGGGATCACGCAGCATGAGGATGATCTTGGCGGCGGGGTTGTACGCGGCCAGCCGCTCCAGGCTGCGCGGCCAGTAGATGTAGATCGGCGTCGCCTCGCCGCGGATCAGCGTGGGGTCGCTCCAGTCGAATCGCGCGTGGTAGGGGCCGTAGTCCGGCGCGCTCCAATCGATCGTTTCGTCGTCGAAGAAGTGCACCTCCTTGACGTCGGGCAGGCCATAGGCGGGATCGTCCTGCAGGTAGTCGAACAGAGCGGTCGTTCCGGCCTTCTGCACGCCCACGACGACGAAATTCACCAGCGACGGACGCAACCGGGCCTCCAGGAAGACGTGGCGATCATGCTGCGTCGCCTGCGACCGGCATACACGACTTCATCGGGCGTTCGACACACGATATGAGAAGTGCGCCCCGGGCTCGGGCGAATGGACTGAAGGCGGAACTGTTTTGAAGACGAACACTGATGCGCTGCGCCGATGCGCGGGCCGCGAAGGCGCACTGGCATGAAGGTCGTCCTGCTGGCAGGCGGGCTCGGCACCCGCATCTCCGAAGAAAGCCACCTCAAGCCCAAGCCGATGATCGAGATCGGCGGCCGGCCGATCCTCTGGCACATCATGAAGCTGTTCTCGCACTACGGCTTCAACGATTTCGTCGTCTGCCTTGGCTACAAGGGCTACGTGGTGAAGGAGTACTTCGCCAACTACGTGCTGCATAACGCCGACCTGACCGTCGATCTGGCCAAGGGGGCGGTCGAATACCACGCCACCAATCACGAGCCCTGGCGCGTCACCCTGGTCGACACTGGGGCGGAGACGATGACCGGCGGGCGGCTGAAGCGGGTCGCACAATACCTGAACCCCGACGAGCCGTTCTTCCTGACCTATGGCGACGGCGTCGCCGACATCGACATCGGCGCGTTGCTCGCCTTCCACCAGGCGCATGGCAAGGAGGCGACGGTCAGCGCGGTGTCGCCGCCTGGCCGGTTTGGCGCCCTGGAGATTGTCGAGGGCGCGGTCCAACGTTTCATCGAGAAGCCGCCCGGCGACAACGGCCTGATCAACGGCGGCTTCTTCGTGCTGCAGCCGGAAGTAGTCGGCCGCATCGCCGGCGACGCCACGGTCTTTGAGGCCGAACCGCTGGAAAGCCTGGCCCGCGACGGTCAACTGATGGCGCGCCCGCACGACGGCTTCTGGGCGGCCATGGACACCCTGCGTGACAAGAACCACCTGGAAGCGCTCTGGGCGTCGGGCAAGGCGCCCTGGCGGCTCTGGAAGTGACGCGGCCCAACCCCGACTTCTGGGCCGGCAAGCGTGTCCTGCTGACCGGCCATACCGGCTTCAAGGGCTCTTGGGCGGCGGTGTGGCTGGCGCAGATGGGCGCGCGGGTCACCGGCCTGGCGCTGGCGCCCGACCAGACGCCGGCGCTGTTCGATCAGGCCGGGATCGCCGGTCTCGTCGAGTCGCACGTCGTTGACCTGCGCGACCAGGCCGCCGTCGAGGCGCTGGTCAGGATGCGGGACTTCGACCTGGTGCTGCACATGGCGGCCCAGCCGATCGTGCGCACCTCGATCGAGGATCCGGTGGCGACCTTCGCCGCCAACATCATGGGCACGGCCCACCTGTTGCAGGCGCTGCGTGCACAGCCGGCCCTGGCCGCCGTGCTGGTGATCACCTCGGACAAGGTCTACGCCAACAACGAACAGGGCCGGGCCTTCCAGGAGACCGACGCCCTGGGCGGCAAGGATCCGTACTCCGCGTCCAAGGCCGCGGCCGAGATCGTCACCCAGAGCTTCGCGCGCAGCTACTATGAAACGGCCGGCGTGCCGCTGGCCACCGCCCGCGGCGGCAACGTCATCGGCGGCGGCGACTTCTCGCGCGATCGACTGGTGGCCGACATCGTCCGCGCCGGTCAAGCGCAAGGGGTGACGGTGCTGCGCCATCCGGAAGCGACCCGCCCCTGGCAGCATGTCCTCGACTGCGTCGCCGGCTACCTGGTCTATCTCGAACGGCTGGCCAGCGATCCGGCCGCGCCGCGCGCGCTCAACTTCGGCCCGCGTCCGGGCGGCCCGGAGGTGACCGTCGGCGAACTCGCTACCCGCGCCACCCAGGCGCTGGGCGCCAAGCCCTGGCGTCACGAACCCGATCCCCAGTCGCTGGAGGCCCGCGCCCTAGGCATCGACGCCAGCCTGGCCCGTCAGGTCCTGGCCTTCGAAAGCCGCCTGGATGCGCCCGTGGCGGTGGACTGGACCATGGACTGGTACCGCGCCCAGGCTGACGGCGGTGACGCCCTGGCCCTCATGCGCGATCAGATCTCGCGATACGAAAGCCTTTGATGACTGTTCCGACCTGCCGCTTCTGCCGCGCCCCGCTGACCCAGACCTTTCTCGACCTGGGCGACCAGCCGCTGGCCAACTCCTATCTGACGAAGGCCCAGCTGGAGTCCGGCAAGGAGGGCTTCTACCCGCTGCACACCCGCGTCTGCGGAAACTGCTTCCTGGTCCAGGCCGACGATCCGGTCGCCGCTGACGCGATCTTCGACGAAGGCTACGCCTACTTCTCCGCCTATTCGGAGAGCTGGGTCGCGCACGCCAAGCGCTATGCGGAGGCCATGGCCGCGAGGTTCGGCCTGGGCGCGCAGTCGCTGGTGGTCGAGGTCGCCTCCAACGACGGCTACCTGCTGCAGCACTTCAAGGCGATGGGCGTGCCGGTGCTGGGCATCGAGCCGACCGCCAACACCGCCGAAGTCGCGGTCAAGGAGCGCGGCGTGCCGACCGAGGTCGCGTTCTTCAATGACGCCACCGGCCGGGACCTCAAGGCGCGCGGCGTCGCCGCCGACCTGATGGCCGGCAACAACGTTCTGGCCCACGTGCCCGACATCGGCGACTTCGTGGCCGGCTTCCAGCATGTGCTGAAGCCGCAAGGCGTGCTGACCTTCGAGTTCCCGCACCTGCTGAACCTGATCGAGAAGGTGCAGTTCGACACCATCTATCACGAGCACTACTCGTACCTGTCGCTGCTGGCGGTAGAGAAGGTGCTGCGCGCCAACGGCCTGCGCCCGTTCGACGTCGAGCTGCTGCCGACCCACGGCGGCTCGCTGCGGCTGTTCTGCGCGCACGAGGCGTCGAGCCACGTGGAGACCCAGGCGCTGAAGGATCTGCGCGCCCGCGAGCACGCCGCCCATCTCGACGAGCCGGCCGGCTACGAGGGCTTTGCTGCTCGGGTGGAGGAGGTCCGTCGCGGCTTCCTCGATTTCCTCGCGGCCGCCAAGGCCGAGGGCAAGCGCGTCGCGGCCTATGGCGCGGCGGCCAAGGGCAACACCTTCCTGAACTATGCCGGCGTGACCCCAGACGACATCGTCGCGGCGTTCGACGCCAATCCGCACAAGCAGGACCGCTTCCTGCCGGGCACCCACATTCCGGTCCACGCCCCGGCGATGATCGCGGAGTTCAAGCCCGACTACGTGGTCATCCTGCCCTGGAACCTGAAGGACGAGATCATGGGCCAGCTGGCCTATATCCGCGACTGGGGCGGACAGTTCGTGACCGCCGCGCCGGACACCAAGGTCGTCGGCTGATGCGGTTCACGGCGACCGAGATCGACGGCGTCGTGATCGTCGACCTGGACCTGATGCGCGACGAGCGCGGCGCGTTCGCACGCCTGCACTGCCCGGACGAGTTCGCTGCGGCCGGGCATCCGTTCGTCCCCCAGCAGACCAGCCTGTCGCGCAACGCCAAGGCCGGCACTCTGCGCGGCATGCACTACGAGGCGGCGCCGCGCGAGGAGGCCAAGCTGGTGCGGGTCGCCCGTGGGCGGATCTTCGACGTCGCCGTCGACCTGCGCCCCGACAGCCCGACCTATCGCCGTTGGGCCGGAGCCGAGCTTTCGGCCGACAACGGCCGCGCCCTGCTGATCGGCAAGGGCATGGCCCACGGCTTCGTCACCCTCGAGGACGACACCGACGTCCTCTACCAGATCGACAAGATCTTCGAGCCGGGGCACGGCCGCGGCGTGCGCTGGAACGATCCGGCCTTCGCGATCGGCTGGCCTGTCAGCCCTGTCGTGATCTCGGAGCGTGACGCGACCTATCCTGACCTCGGAGCCTGACATGGCGAAGATCCTGCTCACCGGGGGCAGCTCGTTCAGCGGGCTTTGGGTCGCGCAGGCCCTGGCGGACGCCGGCCACCAGGTCACCGCCGCGGTCACCCGGCCGAAGGCGGCCTATCAAGGCCTGCGCGCCGAGCGGGTCGCGCGTCTGGAGGCCAGCACTCAGGTGGTCTTCGAGGCGCCGATCGCCTCGCCGGCGTTCCTGGAACTGGCCCAAGGCGGCCACGACCTGCTGGCCCACCACGCCGCCGATATCCCCAACTATCGATCGGCCAGCTACGATGCTGTCGACGGCTTCGTGCGCAACATCGCCGGTTTCGAGCCGGTGCTGACGGCGTTCGCGGCCGCCGGCGGTCGCGCGGTCGTGGCCACCGGCACGGCCTTCGAGGCCGGCGAGGGCGGCCCCGAGGGGGGCGGCCTGGCCCTCAGTCCGTACGGCCTCTCGAAATCCCTGACCAACGAGGCGCTCCGGCACATGGCGCGGTGGCGCGGCCTGCGGTTCGGGAGGTTCGTCGTCGCCGGACCGTTCGGACCCTGGGAGGAGGGACGGATGGTCTGGTCCCTCATGCAGCGCTGGTTCGAGGGGCAGGCCGGGATCGTGCGCACGCCACGCTATGTTCGCGACAACATCCCCGTGCCGCTGCTAGCGCAGGCCTATGTCGGGCTGGCGGAGACGCTGCTCGCCGCGGCGGGGCCGGAGGAGAGGATCGCCCGCCCGTCAGGTTTCGTCGGTACGCAGGAAGCGTTCGCGCGGCGGCTGGCCGCCGAGATGGGGCCGCGCCTGGGGCTTGCCTGCGAGGTCGACGTCCTGGCGCAGCCGCAGCTGAGCGAACCGCTGGTGCGGATCAACGACGAGCCGTGCCTCGGGGCCGGCTGGGACGAGGGCGGCTTCTGGGACGCCTATGCGGACTACTATCGGCGCGTCGCGGCCGGCGGCTTGTTGAGCGCGCCGGCCTGAGGCGAGGTCAGACCTCGCCCTTCACGGCCTTCTCGATCATCGCGAAGTAGTCCGCCGCGAACTGCTTGGTGTCGCCCAGCGGGCTGGCTCTCAGGCGGGCGCGCATGCCGCGGCGCAGTTCGCCGATCCGCGCGGGGTCGGCGGCCAGCTTCAGGGCGATGTCGACATACTCCTCGGTGGTCTCTGCGCAGAGATCGCCCAGGCCGGCGTTCATCAGCACCGAGTAGCTGAGGCGCTCGAACACCGCCGGGCCGCGCTTGGCGACGACGGGAACGCCCATCCACAGCGCTTCGCAGGTCGTCGTTCCGCCGGTCTGCGGGAAGGCGTCCAGCGAGATGTCCATGTCGTTGTAGTACGGCAGGTGACGGCCGCGGACGACCTCGAAGACGATCCGCTCGGGGCCGACGCCGTGTGCCGCGAAGATCGCTCGCAGGTTGCTCTGGAAGATCTCCGAGCCGCCTTCCGGGCGGACGAACAGGAACCTTGAGTTCGGCGTCGCCGCGACGATCCTGGCCCAGGCCTCGATGACCTGGCGGTTGTACTTGTACGGATTGTTGGCGGAGCCGAAGGTGACGTAGCCGTTGCGCTCGACCGGCGGTTGCGCCACGGCCTGCGGGTCTTCGCGGAAGGCGTTCGGGCCCATGGTGTACCAAGCCTTGGGCAGCACCAGCGGCTTCTCGATCACCAGCGCCCGGTCTTCGGGCGTCATGTACGGATCGAGCACTAGGTAGTCGATTTCCTTCAGGCCGGCCGAGTGCGGATAGCCCACCCAGCTCGCCGACAGGGGGGCGGGCTTGTAGGCCATCACCCCGATCTTGTTCATGTGAGTCGAGCCGCCGAGTTCGATCAGCATGTCGAGCTGGTCGTCGGCGATCATCTGCGCGGCGTTGCGGTCGGTGATCTCCGGGACCCAGCGGAACTGGTCCACCATGCCCGTGATCGCCTTTTGCGTCTGGTCTTCCTGGCCCTGGTAGTACGAGTAGCAATAGACCTCGAAGCGATCGCGGTCGTAGTGCTCGAACAGCGGTAGGGCGAAGTAGGCGACCGGGTGGCCGCGCAGGTCCGAGGACATGAAGCCGACGCGGATCTTGCCGTTCGGAGCCCGCGGCGCGGGATGTGCGATGGGCCGCCGGGCGACGGCCTCCTCGACCTTGCGACCCCAGATGCGGTGCTGTTCGATCAGTTCCAGCCGATCCTCCGGCGCGTCGGCGCGCGCCAGGTGAGCGAAGAGCGCGGTGTGACGGCCGGCCTCGGCCCAGGTGCGGCCGATCTGCGCGAAGGTCCCCAGCTGGGCCATGCTGTCGTAGTCGGCGACGCGCGTCATCAGCTCGTAGGCGATCTTGAGGTTGGACGCTTCCATCGGCATGCGCGGCAGCACGTCCATCATGATCCGATAGCCGCGCTCCAGGTTCGCGGCCTCGTCCCCGTGCCGCGAGCGCCCAAGGCTTTCGGCGAGCATGATGTGATACTTCACGTCGTCGGGGGCGAGCTCGACGGCTTTCTCAAGGTAGGTGTTCGCACGCGGGCGATCATAGTCGGTGATCGTGGTCCCGAGCTGGAAGTAGAGGTTTGCGGCCTTGGGATGCTGCTCGATCGCATCGAGCAGAAACTGCTCGGCTCGGCGCGCCTCGCCGCCGCGGCGTATCGAGACGCCGCGGGCTTCGACGAGCCGAAGGTCATCAGGGCTGGCCGCCGCTGCGCGCGTGAGAACGTCATCAGCCGCTTCGGGCGTGCGCAGCTCCTGCGTCACCCCGATCAGGTCCAGCCAGGCGTCGGCCCCGCCGGGCTTCAGCTTGGTCGCCAGGTTGAGGCGGGTCTCGGCCTTCTCCAGATCGCCGGCGAACCAGTATGCACGGCCCAGGGCCCGCTGCAGGTCGGCGTCGCTGGGCGTCTGGCGCACCAGCTTGGTGAACACGTCGATGGCCTGCGGATTGCGCAGGTCGTTGTAGACGTTGCCGAGATTGTTCAGGACCGACTTGTTCTTGGGGTCCAGCTTCGCGGCGCGACCCAGGGCCGACAGCGCCTCGTCATAGCGGTGCAGGCGGCGCAGCGCGACGCCGCGGATGTTCCAGAGATCGATGTCCTTGGGATGGCGATCGACCGCTTGGGTCGTCCAGGTTGCGGCGCGCTCGTACTGTTTGTGACGGATCAGCAGGGCCGTGAAGTTGCGATAGATGTGAAGCGGCGCCTGGGGATCTTCCCGGAGACTGGCCTCGATCAGCGCCACACCTTCTTCGACGCGACCGGCCTTGAGGGCGGCCTCCGCGGGAGCGAATCTCTCAGTCGACATACAAGGGTCCCATGCCGCGCCGTCGGCCCGCCGATGCGGCGGCGCGTATCTGAAAACGCGCGGAAGGTGCAGCGCGGGCGCAATCTAGTGAGGGCCGCCCGCGGCGCCAACTATGGCGCGCTTATCCGTCGCGGAAGCGCCACTTCAGCGCGAGGATCACGGCCGAGAGCAGAAGACAGACGCTGTTGGCCGCGATGACCGGCCAGCTGCCGGTCAACGCGCCATAGCCGATCCAAAGCGCAAAGCCGCTGACCGTCACCACGTACATCCGCAGGCTGATCGACGAGGCGTCCCTTTCGCGCCAGATCTTGACGATCTGCGGCGTGAAGCTGGCCATCGAGCAGAGCGCCGCTGCGGTTCCGACCATGTCGGCGAGATTGAGAGCCATGGCCGCAGAACGGCCTGCCGCAGCGCCGGTTGCGCTCACGAAGTAGGGCGCGGGTGCTCTCGCCCCGCGCCCTGGTTGGTCCACGTCCGCGGAAGAGGGATCAGCGCGGCTTGTAGATTCTGTCGAAGACGCCGCCGTCGCCGAAGTGGGTCGCCTGGGCCTTCTTCCAGCCGCCGAAGGCGTCGTCGATGGTGACCAGCGGGATCTTCGGGAACTTCTTGGCCCACTTGGCCGCCGCCGCGGGGTCGCGCGGGCGGTAGTGGTTCTTGCCGATCAGGTCCTGGGCCAGCGGGCTGTAGAGGAAGTTGAGATAGCCCTCGGCGATGGTGCGGGTCTTCTTACGGTCGACGACCTTGTCGACCAGCGCCACCGGCGGCTCGGCCAGGATCGACATCGACGGATAGACGATGTCCACCTTGCCCGGGCCCAGCTCCTCGATGGCGAGGTAGGCCTCGTTTTCCCACGACAGCAGCACGTCGCCGATGCCCCGCTGCACGAAGGTGGTGGTCGAGCCGCGCGCCCCGGTGTCGAGCACCGGCACGTGCTTGAACAGTTCCTCGACGAAGGCCTGCGGATTGCGGCCGTTCTTCTGGGCCCAGGCCCAGGCGGCCAGGTAGTTCCAGCGCGCGCCGCCCGAGGTCTTCGGGTTGGGGGTGATGACGTCGATGCCCGGCTTCACCAGGTCGCCCCAGTCCTTGATCTTCCAAGGATTGCCCTTGCGGACCAGGAACACGATCGTCGAGGTGTAGGGCGTCGAATTGTTGGGCAGGCGCGATTGCCAGTTGGCCGGCAGCAGCTTGGCCTTGGCGGCGATCTCGTCGATGTCGCTGGCCAGGGCCAGGGTGACGACGTCGGCCTGCAGGCCGTCGATCACCGAGCGCGCCTGCTTGCCTGAGCCGCCATGGCTCTGCTGGATCGTCAGGTCCTGGCCGACCTTGTCCTTCCAGTACTTGGCGTAGGCGGCGTTGATGTCCTTATAGAGCTCACGCGTGGGATCGTAGCTGACGTTCAGCAGCGTGATCGCCTTCTTGCCTTGGGCGGCGGCAGGGCCGGCCAGCAGGGCCGGCGCGGCAACGGCCGCGGCGCCGGCGGTCCCTGCGGCGAGCACGCCGCGGCGGGACAGGTCTTGTCGGTTCTGGCTCATGGGTCGAGGTCCTTGGGTCTCGTGGCCGAGGCGACGCGACCGGCCGTAGCCGCGCCGCCCCTGCCGTTGGGGTTAGAACGCGTACTGCGTGCGCAGGGAGTAGATATTGAAGTCCTGGCCGACCTGGGCGCCGGCGGGCGGGGTCGCTGCGCCGGTCCCAAAGGCCGTGCCGCCGGGGGACAGACGGTCCACCGAGACGTCCTGGAAGGCCGCCTGGAACCGCAGCACGTTGTTGACGTACCAGTTCAGGCCCAGGGTGAAGATCTCCTGTTCGCCGCCGCGGATCGCCGAGGCGACCGGACCCGTGCCAGGCGAGCCGGCGAGATAGTTCAGGTCCAGCACCGAATAACGCAGGCCCAGCTCCCAGGCTCCCCAGGCGCCCTTCTTGAGGTCGAACGGCTTGGCCGGGCGGGGGGCGTCGAAGGTGCCGGCGCTGTAGCGGCGCGGTTCGCCGGTGATGGTCCAGCCGGCCTGCGCGTACCAGCCGGAGAAGTCCGGATCGCTCAGCGCGCCCTTACGGTCGACGTCGATGTCGAAATACTCGGTCTGGACGTAGAGGTTTTTCCACTGGGCGCCGAACTCGGCCCCGATGGCGGTCAGGCCGTCGGCGTCGATGTTGCCGGTGTCGATCAGGCGCGTGCCGTCGACCCGGATTTCGGGACGATCGCGCAGGCGGATGTTGGTGGTGGCCGGGGCGCCGGTGACGTCCGGGCCGCCGGCGGCCGGGTTGAACACGATCGAGGTGTTGACCCCGATGTGGATCAGGCTGTCGTCGCGGCGGAACGGCACATAGGTCAGGCGGCCGACGAAGGCGGTCTGCTCATCGAAGCTCGAGGTGCCGATAATGTTGCCGGTGATCGCCGCGGTGCCGGTCCAGTTGTCGCCGCCGGCCAGCAGGGCGACGGCGGTGCGGCCGTCGCCGGCCGCGATGGCGCGGACGGTTTCGGACGGCGAGGCGCGCTCGACGAACAGCGAACCGTTGGTGGACACCGCTTCTTCCAGGCCCGAGGGCGGGGAGAAGGCGCCGATCCGCAGCTTCAGGTTCGCGACCGGGAAGCCGTACTGCACCCAGGCGGCGCTGATCTTGCCGGCTTCTTCCGTGCCGGACCCGCCGAAATCATAGAGGAAGTTGTAGTCGAAGGCGCCGAAGGCCTTGCCCTCGATGCCGATCCGGGCGCGGCGGAAGTTGGCGCCGTCCGACAGGTCGCGGGCGTGGTCGTTCTCGCTGGCGTCGCCGTACGAGCCGCGGCGGAAGTCGGTGGCCAGCGGGCCGGCGGCGTCCTGGTCGTAATGGGCGGCGTCGAGCTGGAACACGCCGCGGAACGAAGCGGTGAAGGCCCCATCGGCGGTGGAAATGGTCGGACGGCCGTTGGCCAGCGACACCGTCGTGGCGGTCGCTTCCTTGCGGACGTCGGCGATGTTGTTGGCCGTCGACTGCTTGAGGTCGGCGATCTGCGACTGCAGCGCCGACAGTTGCTCCTCAAGCGCCTTGATGCGCGCATCGGTCGCTTCGTCGGCGGCCGCCAGTCCAGGCCAGGCGAAGGCGATGGCCGCCGCGCCGGTGATGAGTTTGGTTTTCCACGTCATGTGGTTCTTGCCCCTCGTTCTTGTTGGAGTTCGTTCAAACTCGACCGCATGTAGACGCGATAATTCCCATCGGAAAAATCGAGTTTGACTTGAAGCGGTCGTAGATTTCCTGACAGCGCGCATCGATCGCAGCCCCGCGCTTGGGTCGCTGTCATCCCGGTGACATAAGGGTCGGGCTTGGTTGTTCGTCGTGTTGCAGGATCGATTCGCCTTGGCGCTTCCGCCGTCGTCTTCGCGGTCAGCTCTCCCGGCCTGGCTCGGCTCGGTCGGACCTGTTCTGACGGCTGGGGCCGCGGGAGTGGTCGCCATCCTCGGCTTCGCCCTGCTGGTCGGCGCCAGTGCGCAGGCGGTGTCATGGATGTTGCTGGTGGTCAGCGGCGTCACCGGACTGGCGGCCTGGCACGTGGCCGAGCGCGTGGGCATGCCGACGCCCAGCGCCAGCGCCTTCGAGCGCGCCACGCATGAGGACGCGCCGCCCTATGCGAGCCTGATCGACGCCTTGCCGGACCCAGTATTGGTGATCGCCGCCCATGAACCAGATGACCTCACAGGGCGGCGTTTCGTGCTGGTTAACGCCGCCGCCCGGGAAACCCTCCGCGTACAATATGACGCAGGGATGCTGGTGACAGTGATCCGTGACCCGGACGTGCTCGAAGCCGTCGACAAGGCGCTGTTCGGGCAGGTCGAGGCCGAGGCCGTCTATGAGATGGGCGGCGCCCAGGAACGCGTCATGCGGGCCATCGCCAAGCCTGTCGGACAGGCAGCCGACGGCGCGCCGCTGGCCTTGCTGGTGCTGCGCGACGAGACCGACATCCGCCGGGCAGAACGCACCCGCGCCGATTTCCTGGCCAACGCCAGCCACGAGCTGCGCACCCCGCTGGCCTCTCTGTCGGGATTCATCGAGACCCTGCGCGGCCACGCCAAGGACGACGCCGGCGCGCGCGAGAAGTTCTTGTCGATCATGCAGGCCCAGGCCGAGCGGATGTCGCGGCTGATCGACGACCTGCTGTCGCTGAGCCGCATCGAGCTCAACGAGCACATCGCCCCGCACGGCGAGGTCGACCTGATCATGGCGGTGATGGACGTGCTGGACTCGCTGGGGCCGCTGGCGCGCGACCGCGGGGTGCGGCTGGAGCCTGTCGACCTGCCGGCACGCGGCGCGGTCATGGTGGCGGGCGACCGCGACCAGATCATCCAGGTGATCCAGAACCTGGTCGACAACGCCATCAAGTACACGCCGACCGGCAAGGCGGTGCGGATCTCGCTGCGCAGCGGAGTGTCGGCCGGCGCGGCGGCGGCGGTCGGCGATCCGCGCGCGGCGCGCTTCTCGCTGCTGACGCCGGACCGCGCCTCGGACCTCTATGCGGCGCTTCGGGTGTCGGACGCCGGCGTCGGCTTGGCGCGCGAGCACCTGCCGCGGCTGACGGAGCGGTTCTATCGCGTCGAGGGCCAGAAGAGCGGCGAGCGCTCGGGCACGGGCCTCGGCCTGGCCATCGTCAAGCACATCGTCAACCGCCACCGCGGCGGACTGGCGGTCGAGAGCGTCCAGGGCGAGGGGGCGACCTTCACCGCCTACTTCCCGATGGTGAAGGCCGAACCGGCGTCCTGACGGACACAAAAATCCCCGGGACGGCGCCCGGGGATCAGTCGGCGGGGAAATCCGGCTAGAACGCGCCGGCTCTAGAACTTGCCGGCATTAGAACTTGAAGGTCAGCGAGGCCCCGTAGGTGCGGGTCTGTCCGGGGAAGCGGACCACGACGTTGGCGTTGCTGCTGACCGCGCTCCAGTAATACTCGTCCGTCAGGTTGCGCCCCCAGAGCGACAGCTCCCAGCGGTCGTCCAACGCATGCACGCCGAGGCTGGCGTTCAGCACGCCGTAGTCCTCGATCACGAAGCGCGGGTCGCCTTCCAGGTCGGCGTGCGACTTGGACTGGTAGCGGCCGGCGATCGCCGCCTGCAGGCCGAGATTCTCGCTCAGGTCGCGGCTGTAGAGCGCCGTCAGACCGCCCTGGAATTTCGGGCTGTAGAGGAACGGCTTGCCGTCGAAGTCCATCGGCCGGCCGGCGGCGTTGATGCCGATATAGTTCTTGACCTCGGTGTGCAGGAAGGTGGCTGATCCGATCAGGGTCAGGCTTTGCGTCGCGCGCCAGGTCACCTCGCCGTCGACGCCGTAGGCCTCCGACTCCGGCACGTTCGCGAGCCGGGAGAGGGCCGTATAGATCGGGTCGGCGAAATAGACGCTGAGCTGCTTGTCCTCGTAGTCGTAATAGAAGGCGCTGACATTGGCCTGCACGCGCCGCTCGAACAGCGCCGCCTTCACGCCCACCTCGTAGGCGGTCAGCAGTTCCTGGGTCGCCGGCGCGTTCTGGGTCGAGATGTTGGCCGCATTGATCGGCGTCGCCCCGGCCTTGGCCCCGCGCGAGATCGAGCCGAACACCAGCACGCCCTCGGCCGGGGTCCAGTCCAGCGCCACCCGCCAGGCGACGTTGTCCTCGTCCAGGGTCGAGGTGACCAGGCCGAAGGCGCGCTTGGCCGGATCGAAGGTGTTGCAGTCGTTGGGCCCGATCGGAGCCACCATCCCGTAGGCCGGGAAGAACAGCGCCCGGTTCACGACATTGACGTTGGGCAGCATGCTGCCGTTCACGTCTCGCGAGCAGCCGGCGTAGTCCTGCTTGTCCTGGGTGTAGCGGATGCCGGCGGTCAGCTTGAACTGCTCGTTGAAGCGGTAGTCGCCGTTGGCGAACAGGCTCCAGGTGTCGGTCTCGATGCGGCCGATGTCCTGATAGGTCCGGAACGACTGGTTCAGCTGGGTCGAGGTGTAGCCGCCGGAGTTGAACGGCGTGGCCAGCAGCGGCTGGCCCACCGTCCGGATCAGGGTGACGTTGGCGTTCTGGCCCAGCAGGGTGCGGTTGGAATCGAGGATGCGGTCACGGGCGACATAGCCGCCGACCAGCCAGAAGACGTTCTCGCCCGACCCTTCCAGGTGGATTTCCTGGGCGATCGACTCGATGTCGCCCTGGGCGTGCTGGATCAGGATCTCGTAGGGCGCGCCGCTCCAGTCGAATTTCGCGTTGCGCTCGAGCTTGTTGTAGCTGGTCAGCGAGACCAGCTGCATGTCGCCGCCCAGGTCCCAGTCGATCTTCACCTTGCCGGCGTAGAAGTCGTTGTTCTCGCGCAGCGGCCCGCCGATGCCGATCCCGACCCCGATATCGGCCGAGCGCACGGACAGCGGCGCCCAGTCGGCCTGGTCGGCCTTGGTCGGGGCGTTGGCGGCGATGTAGCCGGCCAGGCCCGGGGCGTTGAACGGGCTGCCGGTGGTGGCCGGGGTGAAGCCGATCCCCTGGGCGGCCACAGTGTCAGACTTGTTGCGCCAGGCGGTCAGCGAGACGTCGATCGATAGCGTGTCGACGGGTTGCAGCGCCAGCGAGGCGCGGGCGCCATAGCGGTGGACCTCGCCCTGGCGCTCGCCGCGCGTGTTGCTGATCTGCCAGCCCTCGTCGCTGTCCTCGGTGCGGAACGCCAGGCGGCCCTGGACGCGATCGGCGATCGGGCCGCTGACATAGCCCTCGAAGTTGTGGGTCTTGTAGTTGCCGATCTCGCCGGTGATCGCCGCCTGGAAGTCCTCGGTCGGCTTGCGGGTGACGAAGTCGATCAGGCCGGCGGTGGTGTTGCGGCCATAGAGCGTGCCCTGCGGGCCCTTCAGCACTTCCACGCGTTCCAGGTCGTAGATCGGCCCGGTGTTCATCATCGGATAGGCGTAGGCGACCTCGTCGGTATAGGTGCCGACGGTCGAGGTGGCCGACATGTTGATCGTGTTGAAGCCGATCCCGCGCAGGGTGTAGGTCGGCACCCCCTGATAGCTCTGTGACACGCTGAAGCTGGGCGCGAAGGTGCTCAGGTCCTTCACGTTGGTGACGTGCAGCTTCTCCAGGGTCTCGCCGGTGACGGCCTGGATGCCCATGCCGACGGTGTTGGCGGTCTCTTCCCGGCGTTGGGCGGTGACGACGACCGCTTCGATCTCGGTGGCGCCTTGCCCCGATGACTGGCTTGACGACTGGGCCGCCACGGGCGCGGCCGAAAACAGCGCGGCCGCACTGACGCTCAGCGCCAGCAGTCCGCGCAGGCTGAATTGTCCTGGCATGTCTCTTCCTCCTCCGGCGCCGCGCCTCTGTCGTGCGCGTGCGGCCTATCCAAGGTGGAGGGTGCGGAGTTCTCGGCGCCGCGCCTAGCTGACGGATGTGATAGGGCCGGCCCGCGCATCGTAATGAAACTGTCATCGAACTGTCGCAGCCCGAAAGCATAAGGCGGTCACTTTCCGGCCCGGGCGGGCAGGGCGGCGATCAGCCGTCCGAATGTCCGGCTCGCGCAACGGCATGGACCTTCGATGCTCACCTGGATCGCCCTGACGGCGCTGCTGCTGTTCTCGCTGGCCACCTACATGGCCGGCCGCCGCCGCGCCGTCGCCGCCACGGGCGGCAAGCCCGCGCAGCTTCACTCGCTTCCCGGCTACTACGGCAGCTATGCGGCCCTCTGGGCCGGCGTGCCCGCCGCCCTGCTGATCCTGCTCTTCGCCATGTTCGGCGGGCGACTGGAAGAGGGCCTGCTGCGCCTCGATCCCCCGGCCGCGGTGCAGGAACTGACCGCCCCTCAGCAGGACGTCTTCTTTGATGACGCGCGCGCCATCGCCCACGGCGGCACGCCTAGCGAGACCATCTATGACGGGGCGCTGAAGACTGCGCTCGAGGACAAGGCCGCCAAGTCGCAGCAGATCGCCGGCCTGATCCAGTACGGCTCCATCGGCCTGGGCGCGATCCTGGCGCTGGCCGGGGTGTTCATCGCCTATCCGCGCATTTCCCCGCAGTTCCGCGCCCGCAACAAGGTCGAGGGCTGGGTCGCGGGCCTGTTCATCGTCTGCTCGGTCACCGCCATCCTGACCACCGCCGGGATCATCGCCTCGCTGGTCTGGGAAAGCTGGCGCTTCTTCCAGGCCGTGCCGGTGCACGAGTTCCTGTTCGGGACCGAGTGGAACCCGCAGATCGCCATGCGCGCCGACCAGTTCGCCGGCGCCGGCGCGTTCGGGGCCGTGCCGCTGTTCGTCGGCACCTTCCTGATCATGATGATCGCCATGCTGGTCGCCGCCCCGATCGGCCTGTTTTCGGCGATCTACCTCTCGGAGTACGCCAGTTCCTGGACCCGCTCGGTGGTCAAGCCGCTGCTGGAGATCCTCGCCGGCGTGCCGACCGTGGTCTACGGCTTCTTCGCCGCCCTGACCGTCGGGCCGCTGTTCCGCTCGTTCTTCAACTGGATCGGCGCCCAACTGGCCGGCGGTAGCTTCGACGGCCTCGCCCAGTACCTGATGCAGGTGCAGAACCAGATGGCCCTGGTCGCCGGCGCGGTGATGGGGATCATGCTCATCCCGTTCGTCTCCTCGCTCAGCGACGACATCATCAACGCCGTGCCGCAGTCGCTGCGCGACGGCAGCCTGGCCATGGGCGCGACCCGCTCGGAGACGGTCAAGAAGGTGGTCCTGCCGGCCGCCCTGCCGGGGATCATGGCCGCCCTGCTGCTGGCCGTGTCCCGCGCCGTCGGCGAGACCATGATCGTCACCATGGCCGCTGGCCTGCAGGCCCGCATGACCCTCAATCCGCTGGATACCGTCACCACCGTGACCGTCCAGATCGTGACCCTCCTCACCGGCGACCAGGAGTTCGACAGCCCCAAGACCCTGTCGGCCTTCGGCCTCGGCCTCACGCTCTTCGCGGTGACGCTGATGCTGAACATCGTCGCCCTGCGCATCGTGCAGAAATACCGGGAACAGTATGACTGACGCCGCCCTGACGCCCTCTGCGACCAGCCTGCGCCAGACCGTCGAGGCGCGGCTGAAGAAGCGCCACGCCCAGGAAGTGCGCTTCCGCCTCTATGGCCGCCTGGCCATCGTCGTGGCGCTCTCCTTCCTCGCGATCCTGCTCGGCCGGATCGTGACCCAGGGCTATTCGACCTTCGTCGACTACCAGATCACCGTCCCGGTGCACCTGGACCCCAGCAAGATCGACCGGGCCGATCCCACCGGCTCCAACTACGACATGCTGGTCGCCAACTCGGTGCTGGCCAAGCTGGGCGAGACCGACGACGAGTTCGGGAACACGTCGGGCAAGGTCATGGAGATCATGTCCAACGACCTCGGCTTCCAGCTGCTGAAGATGGTGCGCGAGGACCCGAATCTGATCGGCAAGACGGTCACCGTCACCGGTCCGGTGAAGTCCGACGCGGCTCTCTACTTCAAGGGCCAGATCAAGCGCGCCACACCCGAGGACGAGCGCAAGCTGGACGACCAGCAGCTCGACTGGATGGACAAGCTGAAGGCCTCCGGCGCCGTCAGCTCCGGCTTCAACATCGGCTTCCTGACCCGCTCGGACTCGACCGAGCCGGAACAGGCCGGCGTGCTGGGCGCCATCGTCGGCTCGCTGATGATGCTGCTGGTCACCGCGACACTGGCGATCCCGATCGGGGTGCTGGCGGCGACCTATCTTGAAGAGTTCGCGCCGAAGAACCGCTGGACCGACCTCATCGAGGTCAACATCAACAACCTGGCCGCCGTGCCGTCGATCGTCTACGGCCTGCTCGGCCTGGCGGTGTTCATCAACTGGCTGTCGGTGCCGCGCTCCTCGCCGCTGGTCGGCGGCCTGGTGCTGGCGCTGATGTCGCTGCCGACCGTGATCATCGCCACCCGCTCGGCCCTGAAAGCGGTGCCGCCCTCGATCCGCGAGGCTGCGCTCGGGGTCGGCGCCTCGCGCACCCAGACCGTGTTCCACCACGTCCTGCCGCTGGCCATGCCCGGCGTGATGACCGGCTCGATCCTCTCCCTGGCCCACGCCCTGGGCGAGACCGCCCCGCTGCTGATGATCGGCATGGTCTCGTTCGTGCCCGGCGTGCCGGAAGGTTTCACCGGCGCGGCCACCGTCCTGCCCGTTCAGGTGTTCATCTGGGAGAACGCGTCGGAGCGCGGCTTCCATGAACGCACCGCCGCCGCCATCCTCGTGCTGCTGGTCTTCATGATCGTCATGAACCTGGCGGCCATCCTCGTGCGACGCCGCTTCGAGCGGCGATGGTGAGACGATGCGCCTGAGTTTCCCGAGGTTTCCCATGCCCAGCCAGCGAGATGACGCCATGGCTCACGATACTGCCGCCGCCCCTATCCACATCGCCGTCGACCGCGGTCATGCGGCCCTGCCCAGCGCGCCGGTCAAGATCCGCGCCCGCGACGTCAGCGTCTTCTACGGCGAGAAGCAGGCGTTGTTCGACGTCTCCCTCGACGTGCCGGAGAACTCGGTCACCGCGCTGATCGGTCCGTCGGGCTGCGGCAAGTCGACCTTCCTGCGCTCGATCAACCGGATGAACGACACCATCCCAGGCGCCAAGGTCACCGGCCGCATCGAGCTGGACGGCGAGGACGTCAACGACCGCTCCATCGACCCGGTGGTGCTGCGCGCCCGCGTCGGCATGGTGTTCCAGAAGCCGAACCCGTTCCCCAAGACCATCTTCGAGAACGTCGCCTACGGCCCGCGCATCCACGGCATCGCCACCGGCAAGGCCGAACTGGAGGCCATCGTCGAATCCTCCCTGAAGCGCGCCGGTCTGTGGGCCGAGGTCGCTGACCGCCTGCACCAGCCGGGCACCGGCCTGTCCGGCGGCCAGCAGCAGCGCCTGGTCATCGCGAGAGCCATCGCCGTCTCGCCGGAAGTCATCCTGATGGACGAGCCGTGCTCGGCCCTCGATCCGATCGCCACCGCGCGCATCGAGGAACTGATCGACGAGTTGCGCAACCAGTACTGCATCGTCATCGTCACCCACTCGATGGCCCAGGCCGCGCGGGTGTCGCAGAAGACCGCCTTCTTCCACCTGGGCAAGCTGGTGGAGGCCGGGCCCACCGGCGAGATCTTCACCAACCCGCGCGACAGCCGCACCCAGGACTACATCACCGGCCGCTTCGGCTAGGGGCAGGGACATGAACGAGCACATCGTCAAATCCTACGAAGACGAACTGAACACCCTCACCGCCGACTGCGCGCGCATGGGCGGGCTGACCGAGGCCCAGGTCGGCGACGCCCTCGACGCCGTGGTCAAGCGCGACCAGGCGCTGGCTGAGTCAGTGGTCGGCCGCGACGAGCGGCTGGACGTCCTGGAGGCCGACATCGAGCGCAAGGCGATCCGCTTGATCGCCCTGCGCCAGCCGATGGCCAACGACCTGCGCAAGACCGTGGCGGCGATGAAGATCGCCTCGAACCTCGAACGCTGCGGGGACCTGGCCAAGAACATCGCCAAGCGCACCATGATCCTCAACGAGGCCGAGCCGATTAGTCCCCTGACCCGCTCGATCGAGCGCATGGGCCGCCTGGTGCTGGGGCGTCTGAAGGACGTGCTGGACGCCTACACCGGCTCGGACCTCGACCGCGCCCTGGCGGTCTGGTCGCGCGACGACGAGGTCGACGAGCACTACAACAGCCTGTTCCGCGAGCTGCTGACCTACATGATGGGCGATCCGCGCACGATCACCGCCTGCGCCCACCTGCTGTTCGTCGCCAAGAACCTCGAGCGCATCGGCGACCACGCCACCAACATCGCCGAGATCATCCACTACGAAATCACCGGCGAGGAGATGATCTCCGCCGACCGGCCCAAGACCGACGCGCTGAGCGCCTAGGAGCCTGCTGACTTGACGCCTTTCATTCTGGTGGTCGAGGACGAAGACGCCCTCTCGACCCTGCTGCAGTACAACCTCGACAAGGAAGGCTACGACGTGGTCGTGGCCGCCGACGGCGAGGAGGCTCTGACCCTGGTTTCCGAGCGGCTGCCCGACATCATCATCCTCGACTGGATGCTGCCGAAGATCTCCGGCATCGAGGTCTGCCGCCGCCTGCGCCAGCGCTCTGAAAGCCGCAACGTGCCGATCATCATGCTCACCGCCCGCGGCGAGGAGAGCGACCGGATCCGCGGCCTCGACACCGGGGCCGACGACTACATCGTCAAGCCGTTCGCCATGAGCGAGCTGTCGGCCCGCATCCGCGCGGTGCTGCGCCGCATCCGGCCCGGCCTGGCCGAGGATCGCGTCCACATCGGCGACCTGACCATCGACCGCGTCGCCCACCGGGTGAAGCGCGCCGGCAAGGAGATTCACCTCGGCCCCACCGAGTTCCGTCTGCTTGACTACCTGATGCAGCATCCGGGCCGGGTGTTCAGCCGCGAGCAGCTGCTCGACGCGGTCTGGGGCTCAGACGTCTATGTCGAGGCGCGCACCGTGGACGTCCACGTCGGGCGGCTGCGCAAGGCCCTCAACAAGGAAGAGGCGATGGTCGACCCGATCCGCACCGTGCGCTCCGCCGGTTACTCGCTGGACATGGACGCTTGACGCAGTTGCTCCCCCGTTGGGGGAGCTGTCAGCGAAGCTGAGGGGGCTTGCAGCGCTTGCCCCCTCAGAAGGGGAGGGGGCAGCGCCCGCTTACGCCTCCTCGCGCTTGTAGATCGACCGCTTCGGCCGCTCCATAACCCGGCGCAGCATCGGCTCGAACGCCTCCAGCGGCATCGACTCGTAGGCCGGGTCGAAGCTGTTCTGGTCGTACAGGTGGCAAAACTGCGCCGTGTACTCGAAGTCCGGATGGCCGCGGAACTGTTCGCGCATGTCTCGGTCCAGGCCGAGGTAGTGGAAGAAGTAATAGCCCTGGAAGATGCCGTGCTTGTCGAGCATCCAGTGGTTCCGCTCCGACACGTAGGGCTTCATGATCACCGCGCCGATCTCGGCGTGGTTGGCCGGCCCGAGAATGTCGCCGATGTCGTGCATCAGCGCGCAGACCACGTATTCCTCGTCGCGGCCGTCCTTGAACGCTCGGGTGGCGGTCTGCGGCGAGTGCTCCAGCCGGTCGACCGGATAGCCGCCGTCGTCGTCCTGCAGCATCTTAAGGTGGCTGATCAGCCGGTCGGGCAGGGCGCGGTTGAACGGGCCGGCGGCCTTCATGATGGCCGCCCAGTCGTCCTGGACGCCCTCGGTCATGGCCGTGAACTTGGCCTTCGCCTGGATCTCGCCGTCGGCCATCGCCGCCTCCCTAAGGTTTGTTTCGCTCATCGTGCGGCGAGGGCGGCGAGGCGTCAAAGCAAAAGGACCCGCCGGCGCGGGGCCGGCGGGTCCTGATGCGGTCGGATGGTCGCGGGCCTAGGCGATGGCCAGGGCGCCCTTGCGGCGGTGGGCGCGGATCGCGACGCCGGCGCCGGTGAAGCCGATGATCATCATCGCCCAGGTGGCCGGTTCGGGAACCGCCGAGCCGAAGGTCAGGGTGCCGCTGTACGAACCGTTGCCGCCGCTCCAGCCGAAGACTTCCAGCTTCTGCGCGCCGGCGGTGATCGGCAGGTTGAACAGCGAGCGGAACTCGACATTGCCGTTCGACATCAGGTCCAGCTCGACGCCGTTGAGCTTCACCGAGGTGAAGTTGATGTTGGTCGAGGGGGCGCCCAGGGTCAGGATCGAGCTGATGGTCGCGCCGCCGGCGCCGTTGGTGGGGAAGATGAAGTCGAAGACGTGCGAGAAGCCGCCGCCCGCGACGGCGGTGTCGCCGAAGACGCCGGTGATCGAGCCGTCGGCGGCCGGGTCGGTCAGGTTGATGTATTGCGCGGCGTTGGCGGCCGGAGCGGCGGCCAACATCGAGACGGCGAGCGCAGCCCCGACAAACAGCTTCTTCATAGGGTACTCCAGCTTACTGGTGCGCCCGACCCCGGGAACAATCTTTCATTGTGTCGAGAGTCCTGGCGCTATTGGGGCGTGCACATAGCCGCCTGCGACCATTCGGCGCAACAGGGTTAGCAAGAATTTACTATGAAGAATTGTAACGCCCGCACCATGGCGCGTGGAACGCGCGGAAAGCGGGCAAGATTCCGCGCGCAACGCGCGTATCCCGCCACTATTCCGCGAATCTTCCGCCACTCGACGCCGCGGCTTGAGCCGCGGGCGCGGAATCGCTAGATGGAAGGCCTTGGTGCGCCCGCTCTTTCGTCGGCGCGCCCGGCGCGGGCGTAGCTCAGGGGTAGAGCGTCAGCTTCCCAAGCTGAATGTCGTGGGTTCGAATCCCATCGCCCGCTCCAAATTTTCAATGACTTAAGGTCAGTGTTCTGGAGCGGTCGGCGAAGGCGGCCTTGGGTTGCGTCGCGCTTCGGCGTCGACGTCGGGCTTTAGGTGTCCCACTCGGCGTCGAACTTCTCCCTCTCGAAGAGGAAGCGCCAGGCCATCAGCGTCGGAATGGTGGCCGCGGCGACGAGGATCGCAGCCGGAAAGATCAGGAGTTTGGCGGAGGTGACGAAGACGTTCATTGGTCGTCGACCCAGAAGCGGGCAATCCAGGTGGATTGAGTCGCCAGAATGAGACTAGAAAAAATGGTGATTACGGAATTGTGACCCATCCAGGCGCCGATACTGATGCTTATCGGAACTGCCGCCCAGCAACCGATCGCGATGGCGATGGCTTTCTTCTTCAGTTTTTTTGAAGCGCGCTTCTCTAGCGTCTCGTTGACGTCGAGATTTTTTCTATCGTCATTTGCAAGCTGCATGACCGCAACGGCTTCCGAGCCGAGCAGCGGCTGGTCGGTCTCGACCAAGACGGAACTCTTCATGACGCCCCCTACTGCACGCCATGATAGCGAAGGCGCCTTAAGTAGCAACTGATGAGACATGCCGGGCGGCCTTCGATGAGCCGCGCGTCGGGGGTCAGAACGCCTGCAACGTCGGGCTCCAGCTCCGCAGGGCGATGGAGCCGCGGGTCAGGGGATGGTCTCGCCGCGCGACGGCGCAGGTCACCCCCTCCATGCGGATGTCGAGCATGTGAAAGTCGTGCCGCGCGCCGTCGTCCACGGTCGAGACCTCCCGCCATCGGTCGAAGTCCACCGAATGGAACCCGACCGTTACGCGTTGCGGGTCGTGGGCGACGCCCTTGCCGAGCGATTTCAGGACCGCTTCCTTGCGGACCCAGAGCCGCAGGAGATCAGCTTGCGCCAGGTCGCGTTCGCGCGGGTCCGCCAGCTCGTCGGGCGACAGGACGTGGGTCACCTCATCGCGGGTCAGGCCGATCGATCCGGTCTCCAGGTCGATGCCGACCTCACGCTCGGGGTCCACCGCGATCACCGCTAGATCGTCCGAATGCGCCAGGCTGAAGTAAGGCCCGCCCGGGACGCTGAGCTTTCCCCAGTCGTTTACGATGAACGTCACTTCGGAAGGAGGACGGGTCAGGTAGCCGGCCAGAACGCTTCGCAGCGCGGCGTGCGCCACGACATAGCGCCGCCGCAGGTGATCGAAATGAAAGGACTGAGCTCTGGCGAGCTCGTCTGGCGAAAGGCAAGCTGCAAGCCCCGTCGTGGCCGCGCCGGAAAGATCAATTTGGATCAAATCCAGAATGACGCCGCTCCCCCCATCATGGTCAGCTGACCGCGCCCGGCCTCTCCGTCTACAGCATTCATTTAGACGTGCAGTGGCTTCGGAAGTCTTTAATTAACCCCTATCTGTTCTTAGTTCGTTGTCGAAATTCAATTGCAAAAAATTTGTTACGCCGCGTAACATTCGCGCTGCCTCCTAGGCATCGCACTAGCTAGTCTTTTCAGTATGTAGCTAGATAAGCTCTCCTGTCGCAGGAAATCCTTGTCGGCCAGAACGGCCGAACCTTGGGCGGTTCCACATGTCGAGACCAAACGCCTACTTTGTTGGGGATGGCACGCTTCTCATCCGCTGCGCGGAGGCGTTCCTGGAGACGGGCGGGCAGGTGGCGGGGGTGGTGTCCGCGGCGCCGCAGATCATCGCCTGGGCGCAGGAGCAGGGCCACGTCCTTCTGGGGACGCCGGACAGGCCGGAACTGCCGGCCGGCGGAGCCGACTATCTCTTCAGCGTGGCGAACCTCTCGGTGCTGGGCCCCGACGCCCTGGCCGCCGCGCGGGTGATGGCGATCAATTTCCACGACGGTCCGCTGCCCGAACGCGGGGGGCTGAACACGCCGGCCTGGGCGATCCTCGAAGGCGCGGACGAGCACGCCGTGACGTGGCACGAGATGCTTGCGGCGGTCGATGCTGGGCGCGTGCTCAAGTCCCGCCGCTTTGCGATGGCGCCGAACGAGACGACGTTCAGCCTCAACCTTCGCTGCTACGAGGCGGGCGAGGAATCCTTCCGTGAGCTGCTGGCCGATCTCGCCGCCGGGCGGCTGGAGGCCACGCCGCTGAGCGGCGCGCGCGGCTGGTACGGGCGCGCCAAGCGTCCGGCTCATTTCGGAATTCTGGACTTCAGGCGACCGACGTTCGAGCTTGGCCGGACGGTTCGGGCGCTGGATTTCGGCGCCCGCCGCAACGCGCTCGGCCTGCCCAAGCTGCTGCTGGGCGAACGGCTCGTGGCGGTCCGCAAGCTTGAGCGGGCTGGAGAGGGCGGGGGCGAGCCCGGTCAGATCCTGGCCCTGGACGAGACCTCGATCACCGTAATGGCCGGCGACGGCGCGATCGTGCTGAGCGGCCTGTCGGGCATGGCCGGCGAGGCGCTCGATCCCATGACGCTCGGCGTGGCTGTGGGCGCGGTGCTGCCGGCGCCGGCCGCGGTCGAGGCTTCGACGCTGCGCGGCGTCGGCGCCTCCGAAGGCTTCTGGGAAGACGCCCTCGAAAACGCCCATCCGCTGCTTCCGCCGTTCCCTCGCGATCATGCCGCGGGGCCGGGGCAGGCCCCGCTCGCTGTCGGACAGGTGTCGCCGCAGGCCCTCGGCGCGGCCTGGGCCGCCTGGCTGGTCGCGCTGACCGGCCAGTCGCGCGTGACGCTGGCGATGGAGGCCGCAGCGGCCGGTCCGGCCTTGTCGCGCCGGTTCCCGGTCACGGTGGATCTCGACCCCGCCGGCACGGCGCAGTCGGCGCTCGCCGCCTTTGCGCAGGCCTTGGCGCGGGCGCAGGCCGAGGCGCCGATGGCCGCCGACCTTCCCTTGCGGCTAGAGGGTCAGGCAGCCGTGCAAGCGGCGCTCGCGGCCTTGGCCGTGGTGGTCGCCGGCCGGCCGAACGCGCCCGGCGCCGACCTGACGCTCAGCATCGATCCGCCGGCGATCAGCATTCGCGCCGGCCTGCATGCGCCCGACGTCCTCGGCGCGATGGCGGCCGACTTCAGCGCCTTCTGCAACGCATTCCTCGGCGCCCCGCAGGCCGAATTGGCCGCCCTGCCGCTGGGCGGCGACGTCTCGGCGTCCTCCGCCGCCGGACCGGGCGAGAACCCGGCCACGATCCACGCCCTGATCGCCGCCATGGCGCGCGAAATGCCAGACGCCGTCGCCGTCGAAGACGGCGGCCGCAAGCTGACCTACGCCGAGCTCGAGGCGCGGGCGACCCGCCTGGCCGGCGCCCTGGCCGCGCGCGGGGCGCGCGCCGGCTCGGTGGTCGGGCTCTATCTTGGCCGCAGCGCCGACCTGGTGGTCTCGATCCTGGCCGTTCTCAAGACCGGCGCGGCCTATCTGCCGCTCGACCCGTCCTATCCGGCCGACCGCATCGCCTTCATGCTCGAGGATTCCGCCGCCGCGCTGGTGGTGGCGGACACCGGCGCGGTCGTGCCCGGCTTCCTCGATCCGGCGCGCGTGGTTTCGCATACGGCCGAGCAGGACCTGCCCGCCATGCAGGGCGCGCCCGGCGACCTGGCCTACCTGATCTACACGTCCGGTTCGACGGGCCGGCCGAAGGGCGTGATGATCGAGCACCGCAACGTCACCAACTTCTTCGCGGGCATGGATCGCGTCGTGCCGCTCGAACGGGGCGCGCGGCTGCTGGCGGTCACCTCGATGTCGTTCGACATCTCCGTGCTCGAGCTCCTTTGGACGCTGACCCGCGGGGCGACCATCGTGCTGCAGGGCGGCGGCGGCCAGGCCGACCTGCCGGCCTTCTCGCTGTTCTACTTCGCCGCCCAGTCGGGCGGGGCCGACAGCTACCGCGTCCTGTTCGAGGGCGCGCGCTTCGCCGATGAGAACGGCTTCGAGGCGATCTGGACGCCGGAACGCCACTTCCACGAGTTCGGCGGCCTCTATCCCAGCCCGGCGATCAGTTCTGCCGCCCTGGCCGGCATGACCAAGAACGTCAAGCTGCGGGCCGGCTCGGTGGTGGCCCCGCTGCATCATCCGGTGTCGATCGCCGAAAGCTGGGCGCTGGTCGACAACCTGTCCGGCGGTCGGGTCGGCATCGCGATCGCCTCGGGCTGGCAGCCGAACGACTTCATCCTCCGGCCCGAGAACTTCGCCGACCGCAAGTCGATCGCGCTCGGAACCGTGGAGACGCTTCGCCGGCTGTGGGCGGGCGAGGCGATGGAGTTTCCGGGCCCGGACGGCAAGCCGGTCGCCGTGAACATCCATCCGCGCCCGGTGCAGAAGGAAATTCCCGTCTGGATCACCGCGGCAGGCAATATCGAGACCTTCGCCGAGGCCGGTCGCCTCGGGTGCGGGGTGCTCACCCACCTGCTCGGCCAGTCGATCGAGGAGCTCAAGGCGAAGATCGCCGGCTACCGGCAGGCCCGCGCCGAGGCGGGCTTCGAGGGGCCCGGCCACGTCGTGCTGATGCTCCACACCTTCGTCTCCGAAGACGAGGAAACCGTGCTGGCGACCGCGCGCCAGCCGATGAAGTCCTACCTGAACAGCGCCGTCGACCTGGTGCGCCGCGCCTCGTGGACCTTCCCGACCTTCGTGTCGCGCGCCGAGGCCGCGGGCGGCAGCCCGCAGGACATCCTCGAGAGCCAGGACCTGACGCCGGAAGAACTCGACGCGTTGCTGGATCACGCCTTCGAGCGGTACTACCGCCAGTCCGGCCTGTTCGGCACGCCGGAGACCGCCAAGGACATCGTGCGCGAGGTGACGGCGGCGGGGGTCGACGAGATCGCCTGCCTGATCGACTTCGGCATCGAGTCCGAAACCGTGCTGGCCAACCTCAAGCACATCCGCACGCTGATGAGCGAGCTCGAAAAGGACGGCGGCGTCGGCCACAAGAGTTCGGTGGCCGAGGACATCCTGCAGAACGGCGTCACCCACCTGCAGTGCACGCCGTCGATGGCCGCCTATCTCGCCGCCGACGCGGCGGGCCGACGGGCCCTGCAGCAGCTCGAATGCCTGATGGTCGGCGGCGAGGCGCTGCCGCCGGACCTTGCCCGCGAGCTGCGGGCCGGCTTCTCCGGGCGGCTGCTCAACATGTACGGGCCCACCGAGACGACGATCTGGTCGTCGGTCGCCAGGCTCGACGCGGTGGGCGAGCGGGTGCCGCTCGGCGAGCCGATCGCCAATACCGACCTGAGCGTGCGCGCGCCCGGCGGCCAGGTCGCCCCGCGTCAGGTCGAAGGCGAACTGTGGATCGCCGGCGCCGGCGTATCGCGCGGCTATTGGCGGCGGCCCGAACTGACGGCCGAACGCTTCGTCGAACGCGACGGCCAGCGCTGGTATCGGACCGGCGATCTGGTGCGGATGCAGCGCGACGGCGCGCTGGATTTCCTGGGCCGGACCGACAACCAGGTGAAGGTCCGCGGCCACCGCATCGAGCTCGGCGAGATCGAGGCGGTGATCGCCGAGTCGGGTACGGTCCGCCAGGTTGCGGTCAAGATGGCCGAGTTCGGCGAGAACGACGTGCGGCTCCTCGCCTACGTCACGCCGGGCGACACGCCGCCCAGCGAGCGCGACCTGCGGGCGCGGCTGGCCGACAAGCTGCCGGAGTTCATGCGGCCCTCGCAGATCGTCATCCTTGAGCGGATGCCGATGACGCCGAACGGCAAGATCGATCGCAAGGCCCTGCCGCTTCCCAAGGCCGCCTCCGAACGGGGCGAGATGGTTGCAGCCGCGGGCGACATGGAATCGGCGGTGGCGGCGATCTGGCGCGACGCGCTCGGCCTCGAGGAGATCTCCGTCACCGAGAACGTCTTCGATCTCGGCGCGCACTCCCTGCTGGCCGTGCAGGTGCAGCGGCGCATGAAGCAGCATCTGGCCCGCGACATCGCCATCACCGACATCTTCCGGTTCCCGACGGTCCGCGCGATCGCCGCGCACCTCTCGAGCGACGCCGCCCCGGCCAACTCCGCCGCCGACCGCGGCGCGGCCCGCGCCGCCGCAAGGCTGGCCAGAATGGGTCGCAGGTAGGATCGGGGAGGCGGGGACGTGGATCGACATGATGCGAGCGCGGCGCCCGGCAATCGGATCGCCATCGTCGGACGGGCGGGGCGATTTCCTGCGGCGCGCAATGTCGAAGAGTTCTGGGCGATGTTGCGCGATGCGCGCAACGCCGCGCAGCGCCTGACCGACGCCGAGCTGCTGGCCCGCGGCGTCAGCCGCCAGCAGCTCGCTGATCCGAACTATGTGCGGGTGGCCAACGTCCTGCCGGACATGGAATGCTTCGACGCCGGCTTCTTCGGGTTCTCCCCGCGCGAGGCCTCGATCCTCGATCCGCAGCATCGGCATTTCCTGGAGTGCGGCTGGGAGGCCTTCGAGGACGCCGGCTACGTGCCGGAAAAGTTCGACGGCCGCATCGGCGTGTTCGCCGGTTCGGGCATGCAGGCCTATCTGCCGTTCAACCTGCTGAGCAATCCGGACCTGGTCGAGGAAATCGGCCTGTTCCTGCTGCGCCACACCGGCAACGACAAGGACTTCCTGACCACCCGGCTGTCCTACCTGCTGAACCTGACCGGTCCGTCGGTGGCGGTACAGACGGCCTGCTCCACCTCGCTGGTGGCGGTGCACACGGCGATCTCCTCGCTGCTCAATATGGAATGCGACATGGCCCTCGCCGGCGGGGTGACCATCGAGCTCCCGCACCGTGTCGGCTACCGCTACAGCGAAGGCGAAATTCTATCCCCGGACGGCCTCTGCCGCGCCTTCGACGACGACAGCAAGGGGACGGTGTTCGGCTCCGGCGCGGCCCTGGTGGTGCTGCGCCGCTACGAGGACGCCGTGGCCGACGGCGACGACATCAAGGCCGTGATCCTGGCCAGCGCCGTCAACAACGACGGCTCGGGCAAGGCCAGCTACCTGGCCCCCTCGGTGGACGGCCAGGCCGAGGCCGCGGCCGAGGCGCTGGCGCTGTCGGGCGTGTCGCCGGGCGACATCTCCTACATCGAGACGCATGGCACCGGCACGCCGATCGGCGATCCGATCGAGCTGGCCGCCCTGCAGCAGGTCTATGGCGCCGCGCCGAAGGCCGCGATCGGCATCGGGTCGGTCAAGACCAACATCGGCCATCTCGATACCGCCGCCGGCGCGGCCAGCCTGATCAAGGTCGTAGAGGCGATGCGTCACCGCACCCTGCCGGCCAGCCTGAATTTCTCCACGCCCAACAGCCGGTTCGATTTCGACGGCAGCCCGTTCCATGTGGTCGCCCAGGGCGGCGCCTGGGAGCCCGGCGGCCCGCTGCGCGCGGCGGTCAACTCGCTCGGCGTCGGCGGCACCAATGCGCACGTCATCCTGGAGGAGGCGCCGCGCCGCGCCGCCCAGGCCGATGACGGGGCCTGGAAGCTGTTCTCCTTCAGCGCCCGCACCCGGGCCGATCTCGACCGCACCCGCGAGCGCTGGGCCGGCTGGCTGGGCGGCGAGGTCCCGGACCTGCGCGACGTCGCCTTCACGCTGCGGGAGGGCCGCCGCGCGTTCGGCGAGCGCTTCACGGTCGCCGCCCGCAACGCGCAGGAACTGCAGGCGGCGGTCAGTGCGCGCAGTTCGGCCTATCGCCAGCAGGGCAGCGCCGGGGACAGCGCCCCGCGCATCGTGTTCCTCTATCCAGGCGGCGGCGCGCAGTATCCGGGCGCCGGCGCCGGAATGCTGGCCGCGTTCCCGGTGTTCGGCGAGGCCGTGCGCGCCTGTTTCGCCGCCCTGCCGGCGACCGCGCCGGCCGATCTCTATGACATCATGTTCCGCCGCGAGCGCGACGACGCCGAAGCCAAGGCGAAGCTCGAACGCTCAAGCTACGCGATTCCGGCGCTGTTCATTCTCGAATACGCCTATACCCAGCTCTGGCTGTCCTGGGGCGTGAAGCCCGACGCCGTGCTCGCCCACTCGGTCGGCGAGTATGCCGGGGCGGTTGCGGCGGGGGCCATGAAGCTCGCCGACGCACTGAAGATCGTCGCCCTGCGCGGCAAGGTGATGGACGCCGCGCCGGCCGGCGCGATGACCTCCGTCCCGCTGTCCCTGGAGCGCGTGCAGCCCCATCTCGGCGACCGGCTGGATATCGCGGCCGTCAACACCCCCGAAACGACGGTGGTCTCCGGCCAGGTCGCCGACATCGAGCGGCTGGAAGCCGACCTCGCCAAGACCAGCGTCGAAGCGCGGCGCATCCATATCGAGGTCGCGGCCCATTCGCGGCAGCTGGACGGCCAGCTCGAACCGTTCCGCGCCGGCTTCGAGGGCGTGGCCTTCGAACGGCCGACCGTGCCGATGGCCTCGTCGATGCGCGGCGGCTGGGCCAAGGACGAGGACCTGAGCTCCACCGAATACTGGGTGCAGCACCTGCGCAACACGGTGCGCTTCGCCGACGCGGCCCGCACGGTCCTGGCGGGCGAGCCGAGCATCGTCATCGAGGTCGGGCCCGGCCAGACGCTCGGCCCCCTGCTGGAAGCCTGCGACGTGCCGGTTCCGCCGCGCGCGGTGCTCTATTCCTCGCCGCGTCCGCGCGATGCGACCGACGAGACCGGAGTCGCGCTCGCCGCGCTCGGCGGGGTCTGGGCCAACGGCGCCGAGGTGGACTGGTCGCTGGCCGTCCCTGCGGGCGGCGCGCGCGTTTCGCTGCCGACCTACGCCTTCGCCAAGGATCGCCATTGGGTCGAGCCGGGTCGGGGCGCCGCCCGCGAAGCCGCCGAGGAAGCCCCTGAGCTTGTCCGTCGGTCAGACATTCCCGAATGGTTCGAGGAGCTCGGCTGGAGCGAGCAGGCGCGGGGCGGCGGGCCGCCCAGGCTGGACGGCGACTGGCTGGTCTTCGCCGGCGCCGATCCGCTGTCCGAGGCGGTGCTTGAGAGGCTGGGGGCCGCGGGCGCTCGCCTCGCCACAGTCCGCGCCGGCGCGGCGTTCGGCCGATCCGGCGAGGCCTTCACCTTGCGTCCGCAGGCGCAGGACGACTTCGAGGCGCTGGCCAACGCGCTGCCCTCGCCGCCGTCCCGCATCCTCTATCTGTGGGGGCTCGATCCCGCCCTCGCCGACGCGGCGTTCTCCGGCGCCTATCTTCTCGCCCGGCTGCTGCAGCAGGCCGACCTGGAGCAGGCGACGCACCTGACCTTCGTCGCCCAGGGCGCGGCGAGCGTCGCGGGCGAGCCGCTCGTCAATCCGCAGGCCGCCGCCTTGCTCGGCCCGGTCCGGGTCGCCCCGCGCGAGATCCCGGGCCTGAGCTCGGTGCTGGTCGATGTCGGCGAAGGCGCCGGTCTGGACGCGCTGCTGGCGGAAGCCGCCGCGCCGGGCGACTCTGATCATGTGGCGCTGCGCGCCGGCCGCTTCGTCCGCTCGCGCAAGGCCGCTCCGGTGGTCAAGCCGCGGGACCTGCCGCAGCGCCTGCGCAAGAACGGCGTCTATCTGATCACCGGCGGCACGGGCGGCATCGGCCGCGAGATGGTCCGCTGGCTGGCGGAGAAGGCGCAGGCGCGGCTGATCGTGCTGTCGCGCCACGCCGAGGAGGACGCGAGCTTCCGCGCCGAAATCGAGGCGCTCGGCGGCGAGGTGATGTTCGTCCCGGTCGACCTGGCCGATCCCGAGGCCACCACGCGCGCGCTGGAGAGCGCGGCCGAGCGTTTCGGCGCGCCGAACGGCGTCGTTCACGCGGCCGGCGTTCTCGACGATGCGCCCCTGGCGCTCCAGCCGCTGGCCGCGGCGCTCGCCGTCATGGAACCGAAGCTCATCGGGGCGCTGACCCTTGACCGGCTCTACCCCGACGGCAGCCTCGACTTCTTCGCGGTGGTGTCGTCGACCTCGGTGCTGCTGGGCGGGGCAGGTCAGACTTCCTATGCGGGCGCTAACGCCGCGTTGGAGGCCATCGCGGCCAGCCGCAAGGACGGGTTCTCGATCGCCTGGGGCGCATGGCGCGACACCGGCATGGCCGCGCGCGCCTATGGCGCGGGTTCGGTGGCGGCGGGAGATCCCCTGCTGGGCGCCCGCAAGGACGTCGCCGACGGCTCGATCCTGTTCGAGAGCGTGATCGATCCGGAGACCGATTGGCGCGTCCTCGAGCATGTCGTCAACGGCGCCTTGGTGCTGCCGGGCTCGGCCTATATGGAACTCGCCTACGCCGCGGCGAACGCGGTGATGGCCCAGCGTCCGTTCGTGCTCGACGCGCTGCAGTTCGCCACCGCCATGACCTTCGAGCGCATGCCGCGCCGCGTCGTGCTGCGGCTCGATCCCGCGCCGGACGGCTATGAGCTGGTCGTCGAGAGCCGCGCGGCGATGAGCGCCGAGCCGCTCGAGCACATGCGCGCCCGGATCGTCGCGCTGGAGTCTCCGCCGTCTCGCCCGGAGCCGCTCGACGCTTCCGATCTGCCGGTGTCTGTCGTCAGCGGTCAGCCGGTGCAGAACAAGCTGATCGACTTCGGCCCGCGCTGGAGCTGCGTCGGCGATATCCGCATGGCGCAGAAGCGGGTCGTCGGCGAATTCGCGCTGTCCGACGCCTTCCACGGCGACCTGGCGCTGCACCCGTTGCATCCGGCCCTGCTCGACATGGCCGCGACCGTCGGCCTGGCTCTGGTCCCCCTGAACGGCGGCCTCTATGCGCCGATGTCGATCGGCCGCATGCAGGTCTTCGGGCCGCTGCCGGACCGTCTCGTGGCCCATGGCGAACTGATCGCCAGCGAGGAGGGGCGCTACGCCTCGTTCAAGGTCGCCATCTGCGGCGCGGACGGCGAGGTGCTCGTGCAGCTCGACGACTTCGCCCTGCGCGCGATCGCCGACGGCCGGCTGGCGGGGGCGCAGCCGCGTCAGAGCGTCAGCAGCCAGGTGCTGTCCACCGGCATCCGGCGTCTGGAGGCGCCCGAGCTGTTCGCGCGCGTCTTCGACCACCCGGCCCGTCAGATCGTGGTGTCGCCGGTTTCGATCGACCTGCTCCGGCTGGCGATGCTGGAGACCCCGGAGGCCGGCCAACCGCAACGCCAGAACCGGCCGCAGCAGGAGATCGCCGATCCGGTCACCGCGCGGCTGGCCGCGATCTGGAGCGACATCCTGGGCGTCGCCGGCATCGCGCCGGAGGACGACTTCTTCGCGCTCGGCGGCCACTCGCTGAACGCGGTGCGGATGATTGCCCGGGTGCGCAAGGAGTTCGGCGTGTCCTTGCCGCTCGGCAAGCTGTTCGAGGCGCCGCGGCTGGAAGCCTTCGCAGCCCTGCTCGGGGCCGGCGCCAGCCCGCCCCAACAGGTCGTGCGCGCGCCGAGCGAGCTTCCCGCCGCCCCGCGGAGCCTGGAGCCCCGGCGCGTCGCCATGACCGAGGGCCAGCGCGAGATCGCCGGCAGCATCCTTGTCGAGCGCTCGACACTCATCGCCTACAACCTGTCCTTCTCGATGCACGTCGCAGGCGCCATCGAGCTGCCCGCCTTGCGCACGGCGCTCAACGCGCTGGTCGATCGGCACGAGGTGCTGCGCGCATCCTTCGACCTCGAAAACGCGACGCTCACCATCGGGCCGCAGGGCGGCTTCGAACTGAGCGAGAACGACTTGTCGCGGCTGGGCGGCCAGCTCGCCGAGGCGCAGCGCGATGCGCTGCTGCGCGATGCGGCCGGCGCGCCGTTCGACCTGGCCAGCGGTCCGCTGCTGCGGGTGCTGTCGCTGCGGCTGCCGGAGGGGCGCTCGGAGCTGGTGCTCATCGTGCACCACATGGTCTGCGACGGCTGGTCGGCCGGCGTGCTGATGCGCGACCTCGCCGTGCTCTACACCGCGGCGCTCGAGGGGAGGGCGGCCGCCTTGCCGCCGGCCCAGGGCGTCAGCGACCTTGTCGAGGCCGAGGCGCAATGGCGCGGATCGGCTGAGGCCGAGACGCATCGCCGGTTCTGGCTGGACAAGTACGCCAGCTCGCTGCCGGTCATGGACCTGACGTTTGACAAGCCGCATCCGGCGACGACGACGACCGCGGCGGCCCGGGTCGTCACCCGGCTCGACGCCGAGCTGGAAGCGGCCCTGCGCGGCGTGGCGCAGCGGGCCGACACGCCGCTGCGCAACCTGATCTTCGCCAGCTTCCGCTACTACCTGTCGATGATGGTGGGCTCTCCCGACGTGACCGTCGGCATCCCGGTCGCCGGTCAGATCGCCCACGGGCTGGACGACATCGTCGCCCACGGCGTCAGCTTCCTGCCCGTGCGCGCCACCATCGAACGCGGCGCCTCGCTGCGCGACCTGCTGAGCCAGGCGCGCCGGGACATGCTCGAGGCGGTGGAGCACCAGAACTACACGCACGGCGCCCTGGTGCGCGACCTGCAGGCGCCGCGCAGTTCCGCGCGCCACCTGCTGGCGCCGGTGGTGGTCAATATCGACGGCCTCGCCGACCTGGAGAACATCGCCCTCGGCGCCGCGCCCGTCCGCATCGAGGTCAATTCGACCGGCCACGAGTTCTTCGATCTGTTCTTCAATCAGTTCGACGCGCCCGGCCGGGTCGAACTGACCTGGAACTACAAGACCGACCTCTTCCTCGAAGCCACCATCCAGCTGCATGCCGGCAACGTGCTGGCGCTCCTGCGGGCGATCGCCGAGACGCCGGATGCGATGGACCGGCCGATGGCCGCCCTGCTGTCGCATGGCCGCCAGGTCGCCCCGGCCAGCGGCGAGCACGCCGATCCGGGCGCCGCCGGGCCGCAGACCGTGACCGAGGTTTTCCGCGGCGTCGCGGCCGCGCACGCGGGCAAGGTCGCCGTGCGCTTCGGCGACCAGACCCTGACCTATGCCGAGCTCGACCAGCGGTCAGACGCGCTGGCCGCGATGCTGGCCGGGGCGGGCGTCCGCCCAGGGCAGCTGGTGGGGATCTCGTCCCACCGTTCGCTGTCGCTGGTGGTCGCGGTGCTGGGCGTCCTGAAGGCCGGCGCCGGCTACGCGCCGTTCGACGTCAGCCTGCCAGAGGACCGGCTGCGCTTCATGGCGCGCGACACCGGCATCACGGTGCTGCTCGGCGATTGCCCGGCGGCCGCGCAGGAGGGCGTGCGCATCATTCATTGGCGCGAGTTCCCGCAAGCGCCCGCCGCCGCGCCGGCCGTCGAGGTCACCGGCGAGTCCATCGCCTATGTGATGTTCACCTCCGGCACGACCGGGACGCCGAAGGGCGTCGTGCTGCCGCACCGCTCGATCATCCGCATGCTGTGCGACACCGACTGGCTGGAAATGTCGGACAAGACCGTCACGCTGCATTCCTCGGCCTTCGCCTTCGACACCTCGATCATCGACCTGTTCGCCTCGCTGCTGCATGGCGGGACGCTCGTCGTGCCGCCGGACGGGACGCTGTCGATCTCGCAGCTCGCCGACGCCATCCAGAGCCACGGGGTCAACACCCTCTGGCTGACCTCAGGCCTGTTCCACGCCATCGCCGACGTCCGCCCGCAGACCTTCGCCAGCGTGAAGCAGGTGATCGTCGGCGGCGACATCGTCTCGCCCGTCCACGTCGGACGGGTCATGGCCGCGTGCCCGAACGTCGTCGTCATCAACGGCTACGGGCCGACGGAAAGCTGCGTGACCAATGCGCACAAGGTCACCCAGGCCGATCTGTCCCGCGGCATGGCGCTGCCCATCGGCCGCGCCATCCCCGGCACGCAGTCCTACATTCTCGACGAGAACCTGAACCCGGTGCCCGACGGCATCATCGGCGAGCTGGGCATCGCCGGGCGCGGCCTGGCGCTGGGCTACTGGAACCGCCCGGAGCTGACCGCCGAGAAATTCGTCACCGCCCCCTGGGATCCGACCCTGAAGCTCTATCGGTCCGGCGACCTGGTGCTGAACCCCGGCGACGGCGTGCTGCGCTTCTTCGGACGGGCCGACACCCAGGTGAAGGTCCGCGGCTTCCGGGTCGAGCTGACCGAGATCGAGCAGGCGCTGGACGCCCATCCGGCCATTCGCCAGTCGGTCGTCGCCGCCCCGGTGCCGGAGGGACAGACGGACAAGGTGCTGGCCGCCTATTTCGTGGCCCAGGGCGCCGCGCCGCCGGCCGCCGAGCTGCGGGGCTTCCTGTCCGCGCGCCTGCCGGAGTTCGCCATCCCGTCCTTCTTCGTGGCGGTGGACGAAATCCCGCTCAACGCCAACGGCAAGCCGGACCGGCGGGCGTTGCCGGCCCTGCGCAGCCAGGGCGCCGAGGACGACGCCGACGCCACGCTGCGCGGCGAGACCGAGGTCCGCCTGGCCAAGATCTGGTCCGCCGTCCTGGGCGTGAAGGTGATCTCGGCCGACGCCAACTTCTTCCAGATGGGCGGGCACTCGCTGCTTGCGGTGCGGCTGTTCGATCGCGTCCGCAGCGAGTTCGGGCACGACCTGCCGCTCTCGACCCTGTTCAGCAACCAGACCCTGCGCGCGCTGGCGGCGCTGCTCGACGCCACGAGCCCGGCGCCGCCGACGGAAACCAATCCGGACGCCGAGTGGGACACCAGCGCGGTCATCCATCCCGGACCGGAAGGCGACAACCGTCCGCTGTTCATCGCCGGCGGCGTCGGCGGCAACGTCAACAACCTCATGGAGCTCGGCGCGCAGCTTGGGCTCTACCGCGCGGTGGTGGGCTTCCAGACCCGCGGCGTGCTCGGCCACACCCCGCACGAGACCATCGAGGAGATGGCGGCCGCGAACATTCGCTACATGCGCCGGCATCAGCCTACCGGCCCCTATCTGCTGGCCGGCTATTCGGGCGGCTCGCTGACCGCCTTCGAAATGGCCCGCCAGCTTGAAGAGGCCGGCGAGCAGGTCGACCGGCTGTTCGTGCTCGACACCTATGCGCCGGGGTTCGCCAAGGAGTTCCGCCCGCCGGTCAAGCTCGGGATGGGCGAGCGGCTGCTCGACGAGTTCCAGATGCTGCGGATCGAGGGGCTGCCGCTGTTCTTCGAGCGGCGGGCCAGGGCCGTGCGTCGACGGATCATGCGCGGCCGCCGGCTCACCTTCATCAAGAACCCCAGCCTGTCGCATTCGCGCTATCAGGTCATGCAGGACATCTGGATGGCCGCGGCCCGCAAGTACGAAGGCGGCAAGATCAGCGCGCCGGTCACCCTGTTCCGCACCCGGCCGCGGCGCCTGCTGGCGCGCCGCGCCCTGGAGCTCGACCCGACCCTCGGCTGGGGCGCGGTCTCCAATCCCTCGACCGTCGAGACGCCGTGGGTCGAAGGCGACCATATGGGCATGCTCAAGGATCAGAACGTCCGCATGCTGGCGAACCTGATCGAGAGCCGGATCACGCCTCAGGAGGGCGGCGCGACGACCCTGGAGATGAAGGACTCCATCGCATCGGTCAGCCCCAACCTGGCCAAGTCGGCATGATGGCCGTTCGGAATTTCCAGGTACTCCTTCGGACCGGGAGCCTCCTGGTATAGCCGGCGCGCGCGGGCGACCGGCAGGGACTCGTCCAACGCGCCGTGAACGAACAGCTTTGGGGCGCCGATCGCCTGGACGTGGTCGATGATGTCATAACGTTCGGCCCACATCACCTGGCAGAACGGGAAGCCCTTGTAGGCGTCCTGATAATATTGGCAGGTGCGGTAGGGCGAGGCTTCCAACACCACCGCCTCGAACGGCCGCGCCGCCGCCAGGCGGCTGCCCACCCCGGCCCCGAGGCTGAAGCCGTGCAGCACGCGTCGGTTCGCCGGAACCGCCTCTCCCATCAGGTCGTCGAGCTGGTCGTAGAAGGCGAGCGCGTCGCGGGCGAAGTTCATCTCGCTGGACTTGCCGCCGGTCGCGCCGGAGCCGCGATACTCCATCATCGCCAGCCCGAAGCCTTGCTCCTGCAGCGCCCGCAGCCGCTCGAACGAGGCGTCGACGCCCGCGCCATTGCCGTGGAAGCTCATGATCACCGGCTTGCCCGGCTGCGGCATGGCCAGCCGGGCCCCAATCACCTGGCCGTCGCTGGAGCGGAACTGGACGGTCTTCACGTCGTCGGCCGGACGGCCTTCGTCGCCGCGGCTGAAGCGATAGATCCCGTAGTTCTGGAACGCCCACACGCCGGCGAACAGCAGCGCGGTCGCGACAAGCAGCGCGGTCACGACGAGATTGAACATCGACATGCGAGCGCCCCTGCAGCGGCGATATCCGGGCCCGGCGCGCCTCTTCTCGGAAACAGCGGGCGGTCAAAATTTATACGCACGCCAGGCGGGCAAGTCCTAGCTCCGCCGAAGACCCGTCAGCCCTTGAGCACCAGCGGCAGTCCCGCCGCGACCAGCACCGCGCGGTCGGCCGCCGCCGCCACCGCCTGGTTCATCCAGCCGGCCTCGTCGCGGAACCGGCGGGCCAGGGCGTTGTCCGGCACGATCCCCTGGCCGACCTCGTTGGAGACGACGTAGAGCGCCCCCGGGCTGGCGGCCAGCGCGCGCGTCAACTCGGCGACCTGCTGGCCCAAATCGGCCTCGGCCAGCAGGTGGTTGGTCAACCACAGCGTCAGGCAGTCGATCACCGCCACGTCGCTCGCGCCCAGCGCAGCGACCGCGCCGGCCAGGTCCAGCGGCGCCTCCACCGTGGTCCACCCCTCGCCACGCTCGGCCCGGTGACGGGCGATCCGCTCCGCCATCTCGGCGTCGTGCGCCTGGGCCGTGGCGATCATCACATGGCGATTTCCAGGACGCTTCCAGGCCTCACGCAGCGCATAGCTGGTCTTGCCGGATCGCGCGCCGCCGAGGACGAAGGTCAGGCTCATTTGGATTGACGCTCCGCATGGCAGAGCCTAGGCAGGCCCCGCGACAGGTTCCCCGGAAGGGGATTAATAGGGAACTCAGGTGCGAAACCTGGGCTGCCCCCGCAACTGTAAGCGGCGAGCCCGCGCGTCATAAGCCACTGGACGGAAGTCTGGGAAGGCGGCGCGCATCGGCTGTGACCCGTGAGCCAGGAGACCTGCCTGACGCGGTCGTCCTTCGCATGCTCGGTGGGAGCGCGCGAACGGGGAGTTTTCCCGAGAGACGGCGTCCGTCGACCTGCGTGCAAGCGCGGGTCATGTCGTCATGCGTCAGGGGGATAACCCGATGAAGACTGTTCTGCTTGCCACCACCGCCGCGCTCTGCGGCCTTTCCACCCACGCGCTCGCCCAGAGCGCCGCTCCGGTCGCCGTCGCCAGCGTCGGCGAACTGGTGGTGACCGCCACCCGCTCGCCGCAGGAAGCCGACAAGGTCGGCCAGAGCCTCTACGTGCTGGACTCCGCCGCCATCAAGGCCGCCCAGACGGTCGACGTCTCAAGTCTGCTGGCCACCACGCCGGGCGTCAGCTTCTCGCGCAACGGCGGGGTCGGGGGCTCGACCTCGGTGCGCATCCGCGGCGCCGAGGGCGACCAGACCGTGGTCGTCGTCGACGGGGTAAAGCTGAACGACCCCTCGACCGCCGGCGGCGGCTACAATTTCGCCAACCTGCTGGCCGGCGACATCGGCCGTATCGAGATTCTGCGCGGCGCCCAGTCGACCCTGTGGGGCAGCCAGGCCATCGGCGGCGTCGTCAACATCATCACCCGCGAGGCTTCCGAGCCGTTCGAGGCTGACCTCGCCGCGGAGGGCGGTTCGATGGGAACCAGCTACTTCCGCGCCGGCGCGGGCGGCAAGACCGAGCGCCTGGCCTGGCGCCTGGCCGCGGGCCGCTACGACACCGATGGCGTCTCCTCCTACCGCCTCGGCCAGGAGAAGGACGGCTATGAGAACACCGGCGTCAGCGGCCGGGCGGTGTTCACCGCCACCGAGGCGCTGTCCTTCGACCTGCGCGGGGTATACTCCAAGGGGCGCAACGGTTTCGACGGCTTCCCGCCGCCGACCTTCAGCTTCGGCGACACCCGCGAGTACGGCGAGACCGAGGAGTTCGTCGGCTACGGCGCAGTGAACTTCGCCCTGTTCGGCGGCGCCCTGACCAACCGGCTCGCCTATGGCTACACGCGCACCGACCGCCAGAACACCAACCCGGACCAGGCGGTGACCACCACCACATTCGACGCCCGCGGCGAGAACAAGCGCTGGGAGTATCAAGGCGTTTGGACGATCAACGAGGCCTGGACCGCCACCTTCGGCGGCGAGACCGAGGATGCCAGCATGCGCACGGCCTCCCCCAGCGCCTTCGCGCCCAACCCGCCTGCGACCCGCGCCAAGGCCGGCATCGACGGGATCTACGCCCAGGTCCAGGGCGAGGTGGTTTCGGGCCTGACCCTGACCGCCGGCCTGCGCCGCGACAGCCACGACACCTTCGGCGACGCGACCCTTGGCCAGTTCGCCGCGGCCTGGTCGCTGAACGATGGGAACACCGTGCTGCGGGCCAGCTTCGGCCAGGGCTTCAAGGCCCCGACCCTCTACCAGCTCTATTCGGAGTACGGGAACACCGCCCTGGAGGCGGAGGAAGCCGACGGCTGGGACGCCGGGATCGAGCAGCGCTTCGCCGAGCGCTTCATGGTCCGCGCGACCTACTTTAGCCGCGAGACCGACAACCAGATCGACTATTTCTCCTGCACCTCGACCACGACCAATCCGCTCTGCTTCGTCGGCGGCGTGCAGCGCTTCGGATACTACGCCAACACCGCCCAGACCAAGGCGCACGGCGTCGAACTGGAGGGCTCGGCCGATCTTGGCCCGCTGGCGCTCAGCGCCAACTACACCTGGACCGACACCGAGAACGACTCCCCCGGCAACGTGAACCGCGGCAAGCAACTCACCCGCCGGCCCGAGCACCAGGCCAATATCCAGGCGACCTATACTTGGGAGAACAGGGCCAGCCTGGGCGGCTCGATCCGCTATGTCGGCGACAGCTTCGACAACGCCGCCAACACTTACGTCTTGCAGAGCTACACCCTGCTCGACCTGCGGGCCTCCTATCCGGTGAATGAGACCTTCGAGCTCTATGGCCGCGTCGAAAACGCCTTCGACGACGACTACGAAACGACCCGCAACTACAGCTCGCCGGGTCGCGGGATCTATGCCGGTGTCCGCGCCCGGTTCTGATCGCGAGGCGGGGGCCTTCCTCCGCCACGGCGGCCGCCTGGCCGCGGCGCGCGGCGCGTTCCCGGACGCGCCCGCGCCTTGGCTCGACCTGTCGACGGGGATCAACCCGCGGCCCTATCCGGCCCGGCGGGCCCATCCGGCCGCCTTGCGGCGTCTGCCCGACCCGGAGGAGGTGGCGGCGCTCGAGGCCGCCGCCGCCGCTGCGTTCGGGGTCTCGCCCGACCGCGTCGCCGCGACCCCGGGAACCGAGGCGGCGCTGCGAGCGCTGCCTCGGGTGCTGGGCGCCCGCTCGGCGGCGATCGTTTCGCCGACCTACGGCGGACACGCTGAGGCCTGGCGGCTGGCCGGCGCGCGGGTCTCCCAAGGCTCCTGGGACGAAGCGCGCCATAGCGCCGCCGAGGCGGTGGTGCTGGTCAATCCGAACAATCCGGATGGCGCGCATGTCCGGGGGCCGGACCTCGGCGATCGCTGGCTGATCGTCGACGAGGCCTTCGTCGAGACCGTCCCGGAACTGAGTGTCGCACCGCGTCTCTTTTCCTCTCCCGTCACGACGGGGGAGGGGGGAGGCAGGCGCGCGGGCCGCACCGTCGTCCTGCGCTCGTTCGGCAAGTTCTACGGCCTGCCAGGCGTGCGGCTCGGCTTCGTGATCGCCGAGCCGGGCTTGGCCGGACGCATCGGCGCCCAGTTCGGCGACTGGCCGGTCAGCGCCGAGGCCATCGCCGCCGGGCTCGCGGCCTATACGGACGACGCCTGGCGGGAGCGCACCCGCCTGCGCCTGGCCCGCGACGCCGCGCGCCTGGACGCGCTGCTCGGCGCCAACGGCTTCGAGGTGCTGGGCGGGACCTCGCTGTTCCGGCTGGCCGCCGCACCGGACGCCGGACGGCGGTTTGAGGCGCTCGCCCGCCGCGGCGTGCTCACCCGCCCCTTTCCCGATCAGCCGACCTGGCTCAGGTTCGGTTTGCCGAAACCCAAGGATTGGCCGCGCCTCAAGGCGGCCCTGGAGGGCTCCCGCCGATGAGCGACGACGAAGACCGCAAGAACCAGGAACACAAGGCCGCCATGCAGGCGCTCAAGGCCGAGCGCGAGGCGATGATGGCCGAAAAGACCGACGAGGCGTCGGGCCTGCTGCTGGTCCACACCGGCGACGGCAAGGGCAAGTCGACGGCGGCGTTCGGCATGGTCGCCCGCGCCCTCGGCTGGAACCAGAAGGTCGGCATCGTCCAGTACATCAAGGGCAAGTGGATCACCGGCGAGCGTCAGTTCTTCAAGCGTTTCCCGGAGAGCGTCCGCTACGAGGTGATGGGCGAGGGGTTCACCTGGGACACCCAGGACCGCGCCCGCGACATCGCCGCGGCCGAGGCGGCCTGGGCGACCTCGCTGGAGATGCTGCACGATCCGGAGCTCGATCTTGTCCTGCTGGACGAGCTGAACATCGCCCTGCGCTACGACTATCTCGACATCGCCAAGGTGGTCGCCGACCTGCAGGCCCGCCCGCGCGACAAGCATGTCGTGATCACCGGCCGCAACGCCAAGCCGGAGCTGCTGGCCATCGCCGATCTCGTCACCGAGATGACCCTGGTCAAGCATCCGTTCGAGCAGGGCGTCAAGGCTCAGCGGGGCATCGACTTTTGAGCTGGATGCTCACCCGGCGTTCGGCGCTCGCCGCGGGCGCCGTGGTGGGCCTCGGCGGGGCGGCGACGGCGCGTGAGCCGCGGCGCGTGGTCTCGCTCAATCCCTGCCTGGACGTGATCCTGGTCCACGTCGCCGACCGCGCCCAGATCGCCGCCATCAGCCACTATTCGCACGAGCCCAGCTCCTCCAGCATCGGTCCGGCCGGCGCGACCTATCCCTTCACCTACGAGAGCGCCGAGGAGGTCTTGGCTTTGCGGCCCGACCTGGTGCTGACCGGCCGCCACTCCTCGCCGGCCACCCGCGCGGCGCTGAAACGCCTGGGCATCCGCGCTGAACTGTTCGCCGTCCCCAACACGGTCGAGGAGAGCCTCGATCAGGTGCGCCAGGTGGCCCGCGCCGTCCATCGCCCCAAACGCGGCGAGGCGGTGGTCGCCCAGGTCCGCGCCGCGCTCGCCGCCGCCACGCCGCCGCCCGGCACGCCGCGGCTCTCGGCGCTGACCTACCAGGCCGGCGGCTTTGCGACCGCGCCGGGCACCATGATGGACGAGATGATGCGCCGCTGCGGGCTCGACAACGCCGCCGCCCGCTATGGCCTCAAGCGCACCGGCGACGTGCCGCTGGAACTGTTGGTCGCTGATCCGCCGGACGTGCTGCTGGCCGGACAGGCCGAGCCCGGCGCCCCGACCTGGGCCGACCGTGTCCTCACCCATCCGGCCCTGTCGCGGGTCGCGACCCGCATGCACCGCGCGACCTTCCCCCAGCAGCTGACCTTCTGCGGCGGCCCGGTGCTGATCGAGACCGCCCGCATGCTGGCCAAGGCCCGCGGAGACGCGCTGGCCAAGCGGAGGGGAGCATGAGCAAAAGACGCGCGACTCTCATCGCCCTCGGCGGCCTACTGGTGCTGCTGTCCATGGTCAGCATGGCCGCCGGCCGGGTCTGGGTGCCGCTATCCGATTGGCTGAACCCCGCCGATCCGCGCTGGTCGATCATCTTCGAGCTGCGGTTGCCGCGCACCATCCTGGCCGTCGCCGTCGGCGCGGCGCTCGGCATGGCCGGCGCGGCCATGCAGGGCTACACGCGCAATCCGCTGGCCGATCCCGGCGCCCTGGGCGTCTCCTCGATGGGCGCGCTCGGTGCGGTGCTGACCCTCTATCTCGGCGCCGGCGCGGCCGAGCCCTGGGTGATCACCGCCTTCGCCATGCTCGGCGCCCTGGTCGCGGTGTTCCTGCTGCTGGCCCTCTCGGGCCGCGCCTCCAGCATCGTCACCTTCATCCTGGCCGGGGTGATCCTGCAGACCATGGCCGGCGCCGGCGTCGCTCTGGCGCTGAGCCTGGCCCCCAACCCCTGGGCGGTGAACGAGATCGTCAACTGGCTGATGGGCTCGCTCGCCGACCGCAGCCTGCCCGAGGTGCAGACCGCCCTGCCGCTGATCGTGCTCGGCTGTCTCCTGCTGCTGGCCACCGGCCGCAGTCTCGACGCCCTGACCCTGGGCGAGACGGGCGCCCGCTCGCTCGGCGTCAATATGAGCCGGGTGCGCTGGATGCTGGCGCTCGGCGTCGCCTTCACCGCCGGGGCCAGCGTGGCGGTCACCGGCGTCATCGGCTTCGTCGGCCTGATCGTGCCGCACCTGCTGCGTCCGCTGGTCGGGGCGCGGCCCGGCGGCCTGATGTGGCCCAGCGCGCTCGGCGGCGCGGTGCTGGTGCTCGCCGCCGACATCGCCGTGCGGCTGACCCCCGCCGCCGGCGAGGTGAAGCTGGGCGTCGCCATGGCCGTGCTGGGCGGACCGTTCTTCTTCGCCCTGCTGCTCTCCCTGCGCCGGAGGATCGCATGAGCCGCCTGCAAGCCCACGGCGTCCAGGTCCGCCTCGGCGGCAAGGCCGTGGTCGACGGCGTCACCGCCGCCTTCGACAGTGGGACGGTCACCGCCATCCTCGGCCCCAACGGCGCCGGCAAATCGACCTTGCTCAGCTGCCTGGCCGGTCTGCGTAGGCCGCAGGCGGGCCAGGTCGCCCTCGATCATGACGACGTCATCGCCATGGCCCCGCGGGCCCGCGCCCGCCGCATCGGCGTGCTGCCGCAAACCCAGGAGGTCGCCTGGGCGGTCGAGGCGCGGATCCTGGTAGGCCTCGGCCGCACGCCGTTCATCGGCTCCAGCGGCCTGTCGCTCGAGGACGCCGCCGCCATCGACCGGGCCATGGCCGCCGCCGGCGTGGTCGAGCTGGCCGACCGCGACGTCACCACCCTGTCGGGCGGAGAGCGAGGCCGCGTGCTGATCGCCCGCGCCCTGGCCGGCGAACCCGAATGGCTGCTGGCCGACGAACCGCTGACCGGCCTCGATCCCGGCCACCAGCTCGACGCCGGCGAGCTGTTCCGCAGCCTGGCCCACGACCAGGGCAAGGGCGTGATCGTCACCCTGCACGACCTGTCGCTGGCGGCCCGCATCGCCGACCGGATCATCGTCATGGCGGCCGGCCAGGTTCTGGCCGACGGTCCGCCGGCGCAGGCGCTGTCGCCGCAGGTCATGGCCCGCGCCTACGGCGTCCGCGCCCGCGTGGTCGAGGGGCAGGGCGGCCCGCTGATCGAGATCGTCGGGCGTGGCGGCTGATCCCTGGATCGTGCTGGCCGCCGCCGCGGTCGAGGGCGTCTTCGGCTATCCGCGGCGTCTGCCGCATCCGGTGGTCTGGATCGGCGCGGCCCTGCGCCGGCTGGACGCCGCCCTCAACCGCGGCGGCGACGTCCGTCGGCGGCTCGCCGGGGTCCTGACCCTGCTGATCGTCGCCGGGCTGGCCGGGGGCGCCGGCTGGTGCCTCGACAGGTCCCTGCACGGCTGGGCGCTGATCCTGACGATAGCGCTGGGTTCCACGGGCCTCGCCGCCCGCAGCCTCTACGACCACGTGGCGGCGGTCAGCAAGGCGCTGGACCCTGACACGAACCTGCCCGCCGCCCGCGCCGCCGTGGCTATGATCGTCGGCCGCGACACCGCCGCCCTGGACGAAGGCGGCGTCGCCGCCGCGGCCCTGGAGAGCCTGGCCGAAAGCTTCAACGACGGCGTCGTCGCCCCGTTGTTCTGGTTCCTGCTCGGCGGTCTCGCCGGCCTTTTCGCCTATAAGGCGGTCAACACCGCCGACAGCATGATCGGCCACCGCGAGGAGCCCTATCGCTGCTTCGGCTGGGCCGCCGCCAGGACCGACGACCTGATGAACCTGATCCCGGCCCGCATCGCCGGCGGCCTGATCGCCCTCGTCGCCGGCCGCGGCTGGAAGGTCATGCTGCGCGACGCTGGCAAGCACGCCTCGCCCAATTCGGGCTGGCCCGAGGCGGCGATGGCCGGCGCGCTGGGCGTGCGGCTCGGCGGCCCGGCCAGCTATGACGGCGTTCCCCACGACCGCCCGAGCTTCGGTGACGGGCCGCGGCCGTCGGCCCTGGACCTGACGCGGGGGCTTGGGCTCTATCTGCGCGCCTGCGCGGTCCTCGCCGCCGCGCTCGCCGTCGGAGGACTGCTGTGGCCGCGTTGATGATCCAGGGATGCGGCTCGGACGTCGGCAAGTCGGTGCTGGTCGCCGGCCTCTGCCGGGTGTTCGCCAACCAGGGCCTGCGCGTGCGCCCCTTCAAGCCGCAGAACATGTCGAACAACGCCGCGGTCACCATCGACGGCGGCGAGATCGGCCGCGCCCAGGCCCTGCAGGCCATCGCCTGCCGCACCCCGGCGACCGTCGACATGAACCCCGTCCTGCTCAAGCCGCAGAGCGACGTCGGCGCCCAGCTCGTCGTTCGCGGCCGGATGGCCGGGACCTGGCAGGCGCGCGGCTACCAGGCGCGCAAGGCTGCCCTGCTAGACGTCGTGCTGCAGAGCTTCCGCACCCTGAAGGACGAGAGCGACCTGGTGATCGTCGAGGGCGCCGGCAGCCCGGCCGAGATCAACCTGCGGGCCGGCGACATCGCCAATATGGGCTTCGCCCGCGCCGCCCAGGTGCCCGTCGTGCTGGTCGGCGACATCGACCGCGGCCACGTGATCGCCGCCCTGGTCGGCGCCCACACGGTGCTGGAGCCGGAGGACCGCGAGATGATCGCCGGCTTCCTGATCAACAAGTTCCGCGGCGATCCCAGCCTGTTCGACGACGGCCGCGCAGAGATCGCCCGCCGCACCGGCTGGGCCGACCTCGGCATGGCCCCCTGGCTGGCCGCCGCCCGCGGGCTGCCGGCCGAGGACGCGGTGGTGCTCGAGCGTGCCGGCGTTGGGGCCGCCCGCAAGGTGAAGATTGTCGCGCCGATGCTCTCGCGCATCGCCAACTTCGACGACTTCGATCCGCTGCGGGCCGAGCCCGAGGTCGAGTTCGGCTTCGTGCCGCCCGGCTCGCCATTGCCCGGCGACGCCGACCTGGTGATCCTGCCGGGGACCAAGGCCACCATCGCCGACCTGGCCTTCCTGCGCGCCCAGGGCTGGGACATCGATCTTGCCGCGCACGCGCGCCGCGGCGGGCGGGTCCTGGGCATCTGCGGCGGCTTCCAGATGCTGGGACGCTCCATCGCCGATCCCGACGGCGTCGAGGGGGCCCCCGGCGCGGCCGAAGGCCTTGGTCTGCTCGACGTCGAGACCGTGCTGACCGGCGACAAGGTGCTGCGCCCGGCCGCCGGCCGACTGGTTTCAGGCGCGCCGTTCGCCGGCTACGAGATCCACGTCGGCCGCACCACCGGGCCCGGTCTGCGCCGCCCGCTGCTGGTCCGCCAGGACGGGGCGGGTGAGGGCGCAGTCTCGGCCGACGGCAGGATCGCCGGCGCCTATGTCCATGGCCTGTTCGACGGCGCCCAGGCGCGCGCCTCGCTGCTGGCCGAGCTTGGGGCGGCGTCCGACGGCCTCGACCAGATCGCGCGGGTGGACGCGGCGCTGGACGAGATCGCCGCTGTCCTGCAGTCCGCCTTCGATATCCCCCGCCTGGCGGCCATCGCCGGCCTGGAGCCCCGTGCATGACCCCGATCGTTCCGCTCGACCGCAGCCAGGAGGCGGCGTTCCGCGCCCTGGTCGACGGCAAGGCCAAGCCGCCGGGGGCCCTGGGCAAGGTTGAGGATCTCGCCGTCCGTCTGGCGCTGATCGCCGGCCGGCCCGACCCCACGTTCGACAAGGCGCTGCTGCTGGTGTTCGCCGGCGACCACGGCCTCAACGAGTCCGGCGTCTCGGCCTATCCGTCGGCCGTCACCACGGCGATGGTCGCCACCCTGCTGGCCGGCAAGGCCAGCGCCAACGCCTTCGCCGGCGCGGTCGGCGCACGGGTGATGGTGGTCGACGCGGGCGTTGACGCCGACCTGCCGCCGCATCCGGCGTTGATCGACGCCAAGGTCCGCAAGGGCACGCGCAACGCCGAGCATGGCCCGGCCCTGACGCCCGCCGAGGTGGAGAGCGCCCTGGCCCACGGCGGCGCCATCGCCCGCAACGCCGTCGAGGCCGATGGCGTGCAGGTGCTGGCGGTCGGCGAGATGGGCATCGGCAACAGCGCCAGCGCCGCCCTGGTCCTGCACCGCCTGGCCTCCGCGCCGCTGGCCGACTGCATCGGCCTGGGCGCCGGCCACGACCCGCAGGGCCTGGCCCGCAAGCATGCGGTGCTGACCGCCGCCGCCGCCCGTACCGATGCGACCGACCCGCGCGAGGTGCTGGCGCAGTTCGGCGGGCTGGAGATCATCGCCATGGCCGGCGCGATCCTGGGCGCGGCGGCGACGCGGACGCCGGTGCTGATCGATGGCTTCATCGCCTCGACCGCCGCGCTCGCGGCGATCCGGCTTGACCCGGCCTGCGCCGACTTCTGCATCTTCACCCACCGCTCGGCCGAGAAGGGCCACGCCGTCGTTCTGGCCGCGGCCGGGGCCGATCCGCTGCTCGACCTCTCGATGCGGCTGGGCGAGGGGACCGGCGCGCTGTTGGCCCTGCCGATGGTCCGCGCCGCCGCGGCCCTGCTGCGCGAGGTCGCCAGCCTCGACGACGTGCTGGCCGGACGCCTGTGAGCTGGCTCGCCCGCCAGCTGCGGCTGTTTCTCTGCGCGGTGCAGTTCCTCACTCGCCTGCCGACGCCGACGCTCTCCGGCTTCGAGCCGGACTGGATCTCGCGCAGCGCCCGCTACTTCCCGCTGGTCGGCCTGCTGGTCGGCGGCGTCTGCGCGGCGGTGTTCTGGGCCGCCTCCCAGCTCTGGAGCGGGGCGCTGCCGGCCCTGCTGGCGATCGGCACGGGGGTTCTGGTCACCGGCGCCTTCCACGAGGATGGCCTGGCTGACACCGCCGACGGCCTCGGCGGCGGCGGCACGCCCGAGCGCCGCCTGGAAATCATGAAGGACAGCCGCATTGGGACCTACGGCGCGCTCGCCCTGGGTCTGGTGCTGGCGACCAAGGTCTCGGCCCTGGCCACCCTGCCGGCGGGCCTCGGCGCCTGGACTCTGGTCGCCGCCCATGCCGGCGGCCGCGGGGCCTCGGTGCTGACCATGCGCGCCCTGGCCTATGTGCGCGACGTCGACGGCGGCAAGTGGAAGCCGGCGCCCTCCGACCTCGGCTTCTGGGAGGTGCTGGCCGCCCTGACCTTTGCGGCCCTGCCGCTGGCCCTGTCCCCGGCCGGGGTGGTGTTCCAGGGTCTGTTGGCCGGCGCCCTGCTGGCGCTGGTCCTGGTCCTCGTCGCCCGCCGGCTGCTGGGCGGCTACACCGGCGACGTGCTGGGGGCGGTCGAGCAGGTTTTCGAGCTTGGCTTTACGCTGGGCGTCGCCGCCGCCCTGGCTTGGCCGGCTTCCGAACGCTGAGAGTCGCGATCAGATTGCTCCACCTGAGCGCGAACTATTCAGCTTTCGCGGCGCCTGGGCGCCGCATACTGTAGTTCATGCTGTGTGAGTCCCTGAGACAACTGTCGCTAGGCGCCGAAACGGCGGGCTCGGATGCGACAATACTCATCTTAGGGTGCGAGGACGTGGGGCGTCGAGCGAGACCATGACGGACGATGGCCAGGACGACGTCCGGGCGGCGGAGATGCGCCACCGCGCCGCCAACACCTTCCAGCTCATTTCCGCCCTGGCCCGCATGCGTGGCCAGCGCACGGCCGAACCCGAGGCCCGCCGCCAGCTGGTCTGGATGGCCGACGCGATCGGCGCCCTAGGCGCGCTGGAGCGCCATCGCCGCGAAGGCGGCGTCGACTTCCAGGCCTACCTGCTGGAGATGGCTCCCGTCTGGCGTCGCCGCCACACCGCCGCGCCGATCGAGGTGGCGGTAGCGATGGAGCCGGTCATCGTCCCCGACCAGGCCGCCTCCACCCTGGCGCTGATCGTGCACGAGCTGGTCTCCAACGCCCTGGCCCACGCCTATCGGGAGGGCGAGCCCGGCCAGGTCGAGGTCAGCCTGTCGAGGGCCGAGGACGGCGAGCGCTACCAATTGGTGGTCCGTGATCATGGCAGAGGCTTCGATCCGTCCTCGCCGAGCGGGCGCGAGCGGTTCGGCCTGTGGTTCGTCCGCAGCCTGGCGGCCCAGGTCCGCGGCGAGCTGAAGTTGGACACTCGCGACGGGGTCTGCGCCCAGTTGCTGTTTTCCCTCTAGGCGCGGCCCGCCTCGACCCGCGGCGGGGGCGGCGCCAGCCGTTCGTACTGGCGGCGGACCGCCTCGTAGCACTCGCAGGTCGCCGACTGCAGGCCGTCGCGGTCGACGATATCGACGATGCCCCGGCGATAGCGGATCCAGCCCTTGTCCTGCAGGCTGCGGGCGACGGCGGTCACCGTCGTGCGCTGCACCCCCAGCATGTCGGCCAGGAATTCCTGGGTCAGGGCCACGGTGTCGGTCGAAATCCGATCATGACAGGTCAGCAGCCACCGACAGAACCGGGCCTCCACCGAATGCAGCGCATTGCAGGCCGCCGACTGGGCGGTGTGCGCCAGCAGCGCCTCGCCGTTGCGGTCGACCATCTCGCGGATGCGCGGGCTCTTGGCCCAGGCCTCGTGCAGCTGGCTCGAGCCGATGCGCGAACAGCGGCAGGGCGTCTGCACGATCGCCCGCGACAGCGAATGACGCGGGGCCGCCGCCGCCGACAACCCGACCGCGCCTTCCCAGCCGATGGTGGCGCTCTCGATCGCCGCGCCGTTCTCCATCAAGGTCATCATCGAGACGACGCCGTCGTGAGGGAAGTAGACGACGTCGATCCGGTCGCCCGGATCGTACAACAGGCGCGCGCGCTCCAGGTCCATGTGGGTGAGGTGCGGCGCGAGGAGGCCGTAGTCCTCCGGAGGCAGTGCGGCGAGTAAGCGATTTTGCACTGAACTCGGAGACCTTCGCAGCGGAGAATCACGCGTCGCCTTGCGGCTTGTCGTTAACCTAGTCCGTGCGCTGCTTTATGACTGTCGTGAACTCGACACAACTTTGCGGTCGTGCGGCGGCCGGCTGAAAACAGGCGTCGAGAACTGGCGAATATAGACCGCCGTTCTTGGAAACTTCAGATTGGACTGAAGTATAACCGTATCATCCTAGCCGGGGCGGCCATGGCGCCTCAATGGAAGTGCAGGTTCGCCCGTCCGCCCAGGTGCGGCTCGTGCTTTCGGGCGTTGGCCATGGCGATCTCCCAGGCGAAGGTCACCGGCCCGGCCTGCGAGCACCAGACCTGGGCGTCGCGCGCGTCCAGGCAGATCAGCGTCAGGCGCGGGTCGCTCTTGCCTTGCGGATGCCAGGCCGCGACGACCGCGTTCCAGTACTTGGCGATCCGCGCCTCGTCGCGTTTCACGCTCAGCTGGCCGGTGATCGTCGCCTGCAGGTCACGTTGCTGGAACACGAACATGCCCTCGCCGCCCTGGCCGATGCGGCGCGCCAGCTCAGTGTCGCTGCGGGCGAAGAACCATAGCCGTTCTCCTTCGCGTTCCACGAAGGCGGTCATTGGTTGGAGGGCGGTCTCTTCGGCCAAGCCCAACATCCCGGTCTGGTGGCGCTCGATGTCGTCCCACAGCCTACGCTCGACGGCGGCGCGGTCGTTCATGTCGATGCTCATGACGGCTCCTGCGACGGTTCAAACGGGCGTCGATCGTCCGATCGGACTCGGCGCGCCCTAGCTTGAACCCGAAATCACAGCCGCGGTTCCGACTTCTTTCCCTTGCGTCATGCTTCCCAGGATGCGGCCGCCTAGGCCATGATGTCCGAATTCTTTCGACTGCCGATTCAAAGTTGAGATCATTTCGATGAGCGAGATCGTCGTTCCCCGCCAATTTCGGGGACCTCCCTTCACGGCCAATGGCGGCTACATCTGCGGCTTGCTCGCCGGCGCGGTCGGGGGCCGCGGCGTGGCGATGCTGCGCGCGGGCGTGCCGCTCGACACCGCGGTCAGCCTGACCCCCGGCGACGGTGAAGGCGTGCTGCTGGTCAACAACGAGGGCGCCGTCCTCGGCTCGGCCCGACCGGCCGACGACAGCCAGATTCCCAATCCGCCGCCGGCGCCGCCGACCCTCGAAGAGGCCCGCGCCTTCGGCGCGGCCTCGCCGTTCGCGACCCGCTCGCTGCACCGCGGCTGCTTCTCATGCTGCGTCGAGCGCGAGGCCGGCGAGGGCCTGGGCGTGTTCGTCGGCCAGATCGACGGCGCCCCGGCCGGCCACTGCGCCGGGGTCTGGACCCCGCACGCCAACTTCGCCGACGCTCACGGAAACATTCCGGACGAGGTGACCTGGGGCGCGCTCGACTGCTCGGGCTCGATGGCCTGGTGGATCAAGTCCGGCTCGCCGGTCGGGCTGCTCGGCACCATGGCCGGCGAAGTCCTGCGCAAGCCGAAGGCGGGCGAGTCCTATGTCGTCGTCGCCTGGGCTCGTGAGGTCGAGGGCCGCAAGCACTTCGCCGGGGTCGCGCTGTTCGATGGCGCGGGCGAGGTCATGGCCCGCTCCGGCCAGATCTGGATCGGCCGCCCGCCTGGCGCCCCGATGCCGCTGCCGCTTGGGGCGAAGCAGCAGGCCTAAGGCGCCGCGCGCGTCGAGCATGTTCAGCTGTCGGCGCGCCGTGAATTCGGCGCGCTGCAAGGGGCTTGGCCGGCGGCCGGGCCCCTTTCCATATGTGTCGCGCCGGCCACGCTGACGGCGCTCAGCGAACAAAGTTCGCAGAACTTCCGTATATTTAACGCCTCGCTAACCATGTGGGCGCAAGCTTCCCCGGCGTCACGACTAGAAGGGTCGTCCGATGTTCAAGGTGGAGTTTCACTTCCTGGGAGAGGGGCTCTGGGCCCGCGCCGCGCCGATGACCCAGTTGGCGGCCACGCATCTGGCCAAGACCCTCCAGGACCTTGGGTTCGCCGACGAGGCCCGGGTCGTGCCCAGCCGCCCGCTTGAGAGCCGCGAAGAAGGCCGAACCTTCGACGTTCGCATCTGACCGCTCCGCCCGCTGGCGAGCGGTTGCATGCATCGTTGCAATTGTTGATTGCGACTTGAAGAGGACCGCGGGCGATCCTACGACGCGGAGTCTGGGGGATTAACCGTGTCGCGTGACCGTACCTATCGCAGCCTCGAGTATCTGAGGAAAAGCGCCGCGACCTCCCGCGTGCTCAATCTCTGGCAGATCGCCCAGCGTGAGGGCGCGAGGCCCGAGCACCAGGAGAACCCCTTCTTCCGCAACACGCTGCTGAACCGTGCGATGATCCTGAAGCACCGGGTGCGCGGCAGCGAGGCCGACCTCTTCGACTATCCGGTGCAGACGGCGACCAAGATCCTGCTTCCGATCGCTGAGCGCGAACTGCGCTATGGCGCGCGCTTCCTGTTCGTCGGCCAACGCGACTTCGAGGACGTGGCCGCGGCCTCTTTCGCCGAAGACCTGCGACGCGGCTCCCGCGACCGGCTGGTGCTCGACATCATCTCCAGCCTGCCCTCGCTAGACCCGTTCCTGATGCGCGAGAGCCTGAAGACCAACGGCTTCAGTCCGGCGGCCTGCTACTTCAACCTCTCCGACGGCGACGTCGAGCGGATGTCTTCCTCCGCGCGGCTGGAGCTGGAGCCGCTGGTGCGCATGTCGTTCGGGGACGGCCACGCGTTTGCGGCCAAGTCGGCGACCCTGCTCTCCAAGCTGCTGTCGGACGCCGGCAGCGCCGAGCTGGAGCCGCTGCGTCGGGTGATGAACATGGACGCCCAGCAGTTCCGCGAGGGCGTGTTCTGCTGGAAGGCCTTCCTGTACTACAAATGGCAGCTGCGCGACCTGCTGCCGCGGATCCGCAAGGTGGTCGACGAGATCTCAGTCATCCGTCCGGTCGGGGCGATGGAGCCGGACGACCGGGTCTACATCACCCGCATCAAGAAGGACCTGCGCGGCTGGATCTTCGCGGCGAGCGGGGCGGTGACCGAGTCCCTGGCCGCCTACGACACCGCCTATGCGGCCTTGACCCAGCGCAGCGAACCGATGGCGTTTCGCGATTTCCTGCTGCGTGCGCCGGCGATGTTCTCCAGCCTGGGCGAGCGGCTGTCGGCCATCGAGCACGTCGCCAGCTTCTGGCGGTTCCGCTTCCCGGCCGGCCAGTTGCCGCGGATCGCCGTCGACGAACTGATCGACATCTTCATGGATTTCGAGGCCAGTCTGAACACGGTCGCGTTGGAGCCGCTGCACCACGTATGAAAAAGGCGCCCCCGGCCGAAGCCGGGAGCGCCCTTGCGTCCGATCTGGAGCGTCCGGCTTAGAACGCGCCGGCGGCGGCGATCACGCTCTGACCCAGCGTGCCGCCGAACAGGTTCGTGGTCGAACCCAGCGACGCGCCGGCCTGGTCGCGGTCGCGCAGGCTGCCGCCGAAGGTGTAGCGCAGGCCGACCTTGAAGATGTCGGCCTTCAGGTCCGCGTCGTCCATTTCGCCGTGCTCGTAGGCGCCGGTCACGCTCCACGGGGTGCCCGCGAACTGGTACTCGGCGTCGGCGCCGATGTTCCAGATGTCGAGGTCGCCGCCCTTGGCGTCGGCCTTGGTGTAGCCGGCGGTGCCTTGGACCTTGAAGTTGTCGGTCACGAAGTAGCGCAGCTCGGCGCGGCCGGCCCAGAAGTCCACGTCGTCGAGGTCGTCCGACTGGCCGTAGCCGACTTGGCCGTAGAGGGTGGTCTTCGGCGAGACGTTGTACTGGGCCTCGGCGCCGACGCCCCACAGGGTCACGTCGTCGCTCTTGTTGACGCCGACGAAGCCGCCGGCCAGGCCGCCTTCGAAGGTCTTGTTCAGGTGGCCGGTCACGGCCCAGGTGGTGGCGTCTCCGCCGTCGGCGTCAAAGTTCGTCACCGAACCATCGACGGCGCCGCGCAGCGACGAACCGACGTCGAACGCCACCGCGCCTTCGCCCTGGAAGACGTCGGCGTCGGTGTCGCCGAGCGCGCCGGCGTCGATTTCGGCGCGGCTATAGTTGGCGCCGACATGGCCGACGGTCTGGGCTTGGGCGGCGCCGGTCAGCGCGAAAAAGGCGGCCGCGGCGGCCGTCGCGATCAGTTGGGTCTTCACGTTCTTGTCCCCTTTTGGGCTTGAAACACTGAGCCCCAGCTATGCCCGTCATCGCCCTGTCACAATGGCTGAAGCCCTTGCATTTCACCGGTCTGCGAGTGGTGTGACCGGTCAGTCACAGTCCGCGCCGGGCCCCTTGAAATGCAATTTCGCCGACCTATGGCCGGCGCCGAAACGGCAAGTTTCGGCCTCGAAAGCCGTCGGTTCGACGCGCCCGCGCCGGCCGCCTCGCAAGTCCGCGCCGGCCTCGCCTGCGAGAAACCGTACGGATCGGTCGTTTGATATTAAACGAGCGCGGAAAATCGACGGGACGCTTGAGGCGGGGCGCTCGCCGCCGCCGCGCCCCAGGACAATTCCGGACTACCGCCGCCGCGCCCCGCGCCCTATCTGGCGATCATGCATACGCAAGTGACGCCCGAGAACCTGCGCGAGCTGGTCGGCCGCTTCTACGGCCGGGCGCGTGAGGACGCGTTGATCGGTCCGGTGTTCAACGCCGCCATCGACGACTGGGACCATCACCTGGACCACATCGCCCAGTTCTGGGCCGCGGGCCTGCTCGGGGTCGGGCGCTTCACCGGCCGGCCGATGGCCAAGCACATGCGCCAGCCGATCACCCCGCCGATGTTCGACCGCTGGCTGGCGCTGTGGAAGGAGGCGACCGACGAGACCTATGCCCCGCCGATCGCCCAGGCGCTGCAGGCCAGAGCCGGCCGCATCGCCGAGAGCTTCAAGCTCGGCATGTTCTATCGGCCGGCCGAGGATCGGACGTCGGTCGCCCGATAGGCGGCTCAGTAGACCGCCGCGTAGTTCCCCAGCGCGTTGCCGCTGGCGTCGCCGACGCCGCTGCCGCCGTCGACCGGAATGATCGCGCCGTTCACATAGGCGGCCTTCTGCGTCGACAGGAAGATGGCCATGTCGGCGATCTCGTCCTTCTGGCCGTAGCGGCGCATCGGATTGCGGCCGGTGACGCGGGCCTCGGCCTCCGGCGTCGGCGCCAGGCGGGCCATGCCCTCGGTGTCGGCGATCGGCCCGGGGGAGATGGCGTTGACCCGCACCCCGGCCGGGCCCCACTCCAGCGCCAGGCACTTGGTCAGCATGTTGATCCCGGCCTTCGCCGCGCAGACGTGAGCCTGGAACATCGAGGCGCGCTCGGCCTGGCCGGCGGTGATCGAGATCAGCGAGGCGCCCGGCCGGTTCAGGAATTCGAACGAGGCGCGCAGCACGTTGAAGGTGCCGATCAGGTCGATGTCGACCACCGTCTTGAAGCCGTTGGCGCTCATGCCCAGGGCCGGGGCCACGAAGTTGCCGGCCGCGCCCGACAGCACGATGTCGATCGGTCCCAGCTCGTCGTGGGTGCGTTTCAGGGCCGCCTCGACCGCCGCATAGTCGCGCACGTCGGCGGCCATGCCGATGCAGGGGCCGAAGGCGGCGACTTCCTTGGCGGCCGCCTCGATCTTTTCCGGGCTGCGGCTGATGATCGCCACCTTGGCGCCGGCCGCGGCGAACCGCTTGGCGATCCCCAGGTTGATCCCGCTCGATCCGCCCGCCACGAACGCCGTCTTGCCCGCCAGTTCCTGGGTCATGCTGCTCTTCCTTGTTCCGTCCCTTGGTTGGCGACGAGCTTAGCGCCGCCGGCGGCGACGGCGAAAGCCTGACCCCACGGAGCCTCAATTTCGAAAAATCGGTTTGTCCTGCGTCACGCAGCCGCTTGACGCGAAGTCCGCGGCTTGTTCATTATCATCGATAAGTTAGAAGCCGCCACGAGCGGTCTCACCCAGGGCAAGGAAACAGATGACCGCCACCGACATGATCGCCGAGCGTCCGGCCGCCGCCGCCGTCCAGCATTTCGACGTCCTCATCGTCGGGGCCGGGATCTCCGGCGTCGGCGCGGCCTATCACCTGCAGACCCAGCGTCCAGGAACCAGCTTCGTGGTTCTGGAAAGCAAGGACACCTTCGGCGGCACCTGGGTGACCCACAAGTACCCGGGCATCCGCTCGGACAGCGACCTCTACACCTTCGGCTATCGCTTCAAGCCCTGGACCGGCGCGCCGATCGCCACCGCCGCCGAGATCCTCAGCTACATGAACGAGGTCATCGACGAAAACGGCTTGGCCCAGCACATCCGCTACGGCCACAAGATCACCAACGCCAGCTGGTCGGGCGAGGACAACCTCTGGACCGTCGACGTCACCCGCACCGACGGGACCACGACCCAGTTCACCACCAACTTCCTCTTCATGTGCCAGGGCTACTACAAGCACGACCAGGGCTACACGCCCGACTGGCCGGGCATGGCCGACTTCAAGGGCCGCATCGTCCACCCGCAGACCTGGCCTGACGATATCGACCTGAAGGGCAAGAACGTCATCGTCATCGGCTCGGGCGCCACCGCCGCGACCCTGGTGCCGAACATCGCCGACCAGACCGCTCACGTGACCCTGCTGCAGCGCTCGCCGACCTACTTCGTGCCGGGCCGCAACGTCGACGAACTGGCCGACACCCTGCGCCAGCTCGAGATCGACGAGACCTGGGTCCACGAGATCGTCCGCCGCAAGCGCCTGTTCGACGGCGCGGCCTTCACCAAGCGCGCGGTCGAGGAGTCCGAGGCGGTCAAGGCCGAGCTGCTGGCCGGCGTGCGCATGTTCCTGGGCGACCAGTTCGACGTCGACAAGCACTTCACCCCCCGCTACCGCCCCTGGCGCCAGCGCATCGCCTTCATTCCGGACGGCGACCTGTTCCGCGGCATCGCCTCGGGCAAGGCCTCGGTGGTCACCGACGAGATCGAGCGTTTCACCGAGAACGGCATCCTGCTGAAGTCCGGCGAGGAGCTGAAGGCCGACATCGTCATCAGCGCCACCGGCTTCGACCTTTCCGTCATGGGCGACATCCCGTTCCAGGTGAACGGCAAGCCGGTCGACTGGTCCGACACGGTCACCTATCGCGGCATGATGTTCACCGGCGTGCCGAACCTGGCCTGGGTGTTCGGCTACTTCCGCGCCTCCTGGACGCTCCGCGCCGACCTGATGGGCGACTTCATCGCCCGCCTGCTCGCCCACATGCAGGACAAGGGCTACAAAACCGTCGTCCCGGCGCTGCGCCCCGAGGACAAGGCCGACGAACTGACGACCTGGATCGACCCGGAGAACTTCAACCCCGGCTACCTGATGCGCGGCCTGCACCTGATGCCCAAGAGCATCGACAAGCCGGAATGGCGCCACACCCAGGACTACTGGTCCGAGAAGGACGAACTGCCGAAGGTGGACCTCGACGAATCAGCCCTCGTCTACGGTTGATCCGGCCGCGGCGCCTCCCCCCGGAGGCGCCGCTTTTCATGCGGGCCCGGTCGGCTGAGCCGCCTTCTCCGGGTTTCGCCCGATAGGCCTTCAGGCTTGACCGCATGATCCTGCCTCCCGCTTCAGGAGGCGCGCATGGACGTTCTCAAGGGCTGGGTGGACGGCGCGCCGCTGCTGGTGCTGGGTGTCGTCGTCCTGTTGTTGCTGGTCGCGGGCCTGGCGGTCGGGATCTGGGTCCGCCGTCGCCACGACAGTGACGATCGCCGCGCCCCGCGGGACGACGACGGCCAGGAAGGCTACGTCGTCTCGGCGGTCCTGGGCCTGCTGGCCCTGCTGCTCGGCTTTACCTTCGCCCTGGCCGTCGATCGTTTCGAGACGCGCCGCGCCCTGGTGCTGCAAGAAGCCAACGCGATCGGCACGGCCTATCTGCGCACCCAGCTGCTGCCCCAGCCGCACCGCGAGCGAATCAGCGCCCTGTTGATCGACTACACTGCGAACCGCGTTGCGCTCGGCGAAAGCTCGGCCGCTGAGCAACCGCAGATGCTGGCCACGAACAACCGGATCGTCACCGACCTCTGGGCCGCGACTGCCGCCGGCTTCCAGTCGGTCAAGGGGCTCGACTTCTCCAGCGCCTACATCGACAGCATGAACACGCTCATCGACCTCGACACCTCGCGCAAGGCGGCGCGGACGGTGCGGGTCCCGACCGAGGTGTTCATCGTCCTGGTGGTCTATCTGACCGTCACCTCCGGGGTGCTCGGCTATGTATTCTCCGGCCCGCGCGGCCGGGCCGCGGCGGTGTTCATGCTGGGGCTGCTCTGGATGTCGATGCTGCTGATCGTCGATATCGACCGCCCGACCCGCGGCGGCATCCGCGAGAGCCAGCTGCCCATGCAGTGGACGCTGCAGACCCTCAAGACCACCCCGCCGGCCACCTACGACCGCTGGCTGCCGCCGGAATCGGCTTCGGCGGCTAGTCCCGGGACTTCGCCGGCGGCGGCCGCTGGAACACGATCGGCACGATGACAGGGTGGCCGGCCACCGGTACGTCGTCATAGGTCTTCGGCGTCATCCGGAAAACCTTCGTCAGCTCAAGCGCCGCCGGCCCGAAGCCCTGTCCCTCCGGCGTCTCCGCCACCACCCGACAGTCGGCCATGGTCTGGTCGACGGCCACATGGCACTGGACGACCGCCCGGCCCTGATCGGCGGTCGCCGTGCTGGGGAACACTCGGCTGGACTCTTCGGGGGTCGGCAGGCGCACCCAGTCGGGATTCTTCACGACCACTAACGGCTTCAGCGTGTCGGGCGTGATGCCGAGCGGGCTCGCCGTGAACCGGAAGGTCATGATCCGGTTGCGCTCCGGCGGGAAGGCCGCGTGCGGGTTGGGCTGCGATAGAGCGGCCAACCGCAATGCGGCGGCGCCAAATCCGGCTTTGGCCGGCGTCTCGGACACGAGGCGGCACTTCTCGAGCACAAGCGCAGGCGACATGTTGCAGCGAAGCGTGGCCTCGCCGTTCAGGCCGGCGGCCAGGGCCTCAGGCGGGTAGTAGGGCCTGAACTGCTCGGCCGTTGACGGTTCGGCGCCGGCCGACGTCACCAACGCGAACGCCAGGCTGAGCCCCAGACTGATCTTCTGCACTTGGTCCCGCCCCTCGGTTTAAGGCCAAGCTTAGCCTTGCCGGCGACCGCTTCGCCAGCGCTCCTAGCGGCAGCGGGTGATGGTGTCGGTCTGGCCTTTCGAACGGATCTGGCCGCCGACCAGCACCAGGGTCTGCTCGGTGTCGGCGCAGGCCTTGCGGGTGCGGCCCTTGCTCTGGATGGTGGTCACCTCGCGGCCGACCAGCCGCGCACTGGTCCCGTCGCGCGCGATCTCGACCTTGTCGATCCTCCCGCGCTCGGTCGAGGTCGCGCCGGCCAGGAACTTGGTCGCCTGGGCGCGCGCCTGGGGCAGGGTGCTGGTCCCATAGGGGATCATGCCGCCGTGCTTGATGTCGCGGGTTTGGTCGATGAACACCGCGTCCTTGGTGAAGAGGGCGAAGTAGCCGTCCAGGTCGCGTGCGTTCCAGGCCGCCTCCTGGCGTTGGGCGAACGCCCGCGCCTGCGCCTCGGTCAGTCTCGGCGCAGTGAGGGCGGGCGACGCCAGGGTGATGGCCAAAACCCCGCTCGTCCCGGCGAAAGCCACGGCCCAAGCCGACGTGCGGCCGTGGCGGCGGAGGGGCCGCTTGGGACCTCGCCGGGACGAGCGGGAGAAAAGCGTCAGTGGTCTAGCCCCAGCACGCGGGCCGCGTTGCCGCCCATCCACTTCTCGCGCACCGACTGCTTCAGCGGCAGCTCGTCGGTCTCGGCGACCAGCTGGTGCAGCGGGACCATCTGGGTGCCCCAACCGGTGGCGAAGATGATCTTGTCCTGCAGGTTGCGCGCTCCGTAGTAGATCAGCGCCTCATAGCCTGCGCCGGGCGCCAGCAGGTGCTTCACGCGCTTGCAGGCGAAGTCGATGTAGATGTTCTTGTGGCGCGAGGCGATGGCGCAGGCCTCGTCCACCCACGGCCAACCGGTGAGGCCGGCGACGATCTTCAGCTCCGGGAAGCGCACTGCGACCTCGTCCAGGTACTTCGGGTGCGCGTAGTCGTAGGGGCGGTCCGACAGCAGGTGCAGGCCGACCGTGATCCGCACCGGGATGTCCAGTTCGACGCACTTGGCCAGGAAGGGCCAGTAGGCCGGATCGTTGATGTAGCGCCCTTCGCGATAGGATGAGATTTCGAAGCCCCTGCAGCCCCACTCGCGCACGCCGCGCTCCAGCGCCGCGACACCGTCCTCGCCCTCGTCGCCCCAGATGCGGAACCAGGGGATCAGCCGGTCGGGATATTCGGCCGCGAACTTGGCCACGTCCTCGTTGCTGGCGCGGCGGCCGGCGTTGCCGATGCAGGCGTAGCGGACTTGGGCCACGTCCAGCATGCCGATGACCTGCTCGTGGCTCATCGCCCGGGTCATGTCGACCTCGCACAGCTTCAGGGCCAGGCTGGTCAGCCCGTCGCGCTCCTTGGCGGCGTTGAACTCGTCGACGCTCATGCCGATCTGGGCCGCCCAGCCGGGGGCCATGTGCTGGGCGTAGCCTTCCTTGTCGAAGCCGCGGCCGGACTTGATCAGCCGCACCGTGTCCTCGACCGCTTCCTTGGTCGGGGTGTCGCACTCGAAATCGATGATCATCATGGGGTGTTTCGGTCCTAATGAATCGGTGAGCCTTGGGGCTCTTATGCGGGGCACCCTAGCCGGTCAGCGGCGGTGGGGAAGGGGTGGTGTTACGGGCGCCCCCGGCTCATCCTGGGGCCATGCGCCTCTACCTCTCGTCCTATCGCTTCGGATCGGCGGTCGACCGACTGGCCGCCCTGGTCCCGGCTGGGGCGCGGGTGGCGGTGGTTTCCAATGCGCTGGACCTGATCCCGGACGAGTCGCGCAGGTCCTATGCGCGCAACGTCCACGATCCGCTGGCCGATCTGGCGGAGATGGGCCTCTCGCCGTTCGACCTCGACCTGCGGCGCTGGTTCGGCGATGCGGCCGGGCTGGAGCGGGAACTGGCCGACGTGCAGATGGTCTGGGCCGTTGGCGGCAACACCTTCCTGCTGCGCCGGGCCATGGCCCAGAGCGGCCTCGACGCCGTCCTCCACCGTCGCCTGGCCGACGACAGCATCGCCTATGGCGGCTGGAGCGCCGGGGCCTGCGTCGCCGGCTCAGCCCTGTGCGGGATCGACCTGATGGACGCGCCGGACGAGGTCGCCGCGGGCTACGATCCCGCCCCGATCTATGATGGCCTCGCCCTCGTGGACTTTGTCATCGTCCCTCACTTCGCATCAGATCACCCCGAGGCCGACGCAGCGACGGTCGCCGCCGCCTGGCTGGCGGAACGGGACATCCCCCACCGCACCCTGCGCGACGGCGAGGCGATCGTGCGCGTGGGGGAGGCGATGGAGGTCGTGGGGCGCCAGTCCCGGTGGTGACGAGCCCCCTGTCCCAAAGCTAGACTGTCGCAAAACGACGGGAGAGGGACGAATGGAGCGGAACAATCCGCTGGCCTGGCTGGTGCTGGCCGCGTCGGTGATCGCGGGGGTCAGCTATGTCGCCTCCTGGAACCTGGCCGGCTTTCCCGAATGGGGCTCCACGGCCTGGAAGGGCGCGGGCGTCGCGCTGCTGGCGGTCTATGCCGGCCTGCGCGCGCGTAGCCTCGACGGCTGGCTGATCTGCGCGGTGATGGCGTTCGGCGCGCTCGGCGACGTGCTGCTCGAGACCCATGGCCTCAATGTCGGGGCGGTCGCCTTCCTCGTCGGGCACATCGTCGCCATCGTCCTCTATCTGCGCAATCGCCGCCGCGGGCTGACGCTCGCCGACAAGCTGCTGATCGCGGTGCTGGTGCCGGGAACGGCGATCGCCGCCTACCTGCTGCCGGCCGACCGGGCGCTCGGGGGCGGGGCGGCGCTCTATTCGCTCGGCCTGGCGATCATGGCCGCCTGCGCCTGGGCCAGCCGCTTTCCGCGGATCCTGGTCGGCCTCGGCGCGCTGATGTTCGTGGTCTCCGACCTGCTGATCTTCGGCCGGGCCGGGCCGCTGGCCGGGGCGGCCTGGGTCGGGCTGGCGATCTGGGGCCTCTATTATTTCGGCCAGTTCCTGATCTGCGTCGGGGTGGTCGGCGGCGCCACCCGCGGACGACGGCTCTAGTGCAACCAGAGGGCGGGGTGCGACGTTTCCGCCCCGCCCACAATCCGCCCCTTTCGGCGTCAATGCAGGTTGTGTCGAGTTGTTGACGCGGTGTGGAGGCACGTTTGGCGGGGGACGGCGCGAGGATCACCGACGACCTGCCGTCCTGGGCCGGCGCGGAGCTGCGCCTGCGCGCCTGGGCCTCGCGTCATCGCCGCCCGCTGGTCGTCGTGCTCAGCACGCTGGCGCACGTGCTGATCGTGCTGCCGATGATCCTGGCGCCCTCCGAGCCGATCGAGCCTGAGCCGCCGCCGATGGTCGTGCAACTGGTCGAGATCCCCAAGCCGATCCCGGTGCTCTCGCCGCCCGCGCCCGATCCTGAACCCTCGCCGGCCCCCGCCGCCGCGCCGGTCGAGACCCCCAAGCCGACCCCCGCCAAGCCGCCGCCCAAGCGCCGCCCGACGCCGCGCCCGCCGCCGCCCGAGGTGATCACCGTCCCCGCCAGCCGGGTGGAGACGACCAGCGTCGGCTCCGGCGTCGAGCTGACCGACGCCCAGATCGCCGGCGCGGCGCGCGCCGGGTCCGGTTCCGGGTCGGGCGACGGCGCCGGCGGCGGCGAGTGCGACATGCTGCGATGGCTGCAGGCCAAGCTGCGCAGCGACCGACGGGTGCAGGCGGCGATGGCCGGGGCCCATCGCGGGCGGCCGGTCATGGTCTGGAACGGCGACTGGGTGGTGCATCCGGGCCAGGAGGGCGGCGGCCTGGCCGCCGTGCGCGAAATCATGACCTGGGAGATCGCCTATGCGCCCGAGGCCTGCCGCGCCGAGCGGGTCCGCGGCCTGGTGCTGATCTCGCTGCGCGACGGGGCGGGCGGCGCCCATATCGCGCTCGGCGACAGCAACTGGACCTGGAGCGACCTGATCCACGCCCGCTCGGCGGTCACCCACGGCAAGACGCTGCGGCGCTAGTGAACTAGAACTCCACGCCCTCGGCTATGAAGCCGCGGAACACGTCGTTGTCCGGCCGCACCGAGTAGCGGGTCGTCGGTCGCGGCACGTGGCCGTGCGCGGCCCGCCGGATCGCGTCGAAGAAGGCGCGGTCCGACTGCATGCCCGGCCCCTGCGACCACCGGCCCAGGGTGGGCAGGGCAAGCAGCTTGTCGATCATGAGGCAGTTGGGGTCGACGAAGCCGCCGCGCGCGGCGAAGCGGCCGCGGTCCGGTCCGACCGAATCCCAGCGGTCGATCCCCAGCTCCTCGCCGCTGGCCTCGTCGACCAGCATCCGCAGGGAGTAGGCCCAGGCCTTGCCGGCGATCGCCGCGCGCAGGCTCGACAGGTGGTCGCGCTCCCAGGCGTTGTCGTCGTCGAGATAGGCGACATGCCGGCTGGCGGCCATGAAGGTCAGGATCGAGCGCAGCGACCCGCCGTCGGTCGCCCGATGGACGCCGCCGTGCCGGACCGAGGTCGAGTAGGGCAGGGTCAGCAGCAGCACCGAGACGTTCGCCGGCCGCCGGGCGATCAGCCCCAGCAGCGCCGGCGGCGTTGGCCGCGGCGCATCGACCCCGATCAGCACCTGGATACGGCCGTCCAGGTCCTGGCGGAACACCGACTCCAGGCTGGCCAGCAGCGCCGGCCGCAGCACCGTCGGGATCACCACGGCCGCGTCGCAGGGCGCCTGCGGATCGCCGTCGCCTCCGAACCAACTCCCCAGAGACACCGACTGCATGCTACGCCCCGAACGCCCGCCGGACACACGCAGCGGTGCGCAGCCCTTACAGCAAACCCGGCAGGGTGGTCACCTGCGCATCGGCTGCATCCTCACTCGGCGAGGAAAGCTTCGGTCTCGCGCATGAACTCGTCCAGCTTGTCGTGGTGCACCCAGTGGCCGGCGCCCTCGAAATTGACCAGCCGGGCGTTGGCGAAGTTCTCGATCCGCCCGTCCTCGACCGGGTCCGAGGCCCACGACTCCATGCCGCGCATCAGCAGCACCGGGCAGGTGATGTTGCGCCACAGCTGGTGCTGGTCGGCGTGCGACAGCCCGCCGACCCCGCCCCAGCGGGCGTGGTTGTCGAACTTCCACGAGAAGGTGCCGTCCTCGTTCTGGTGCGCGCCATAGACGGTCAGGTGGCGGGCCTGCTCGGCCGACAGGTGCGGGTTCTCCTCGGCCATCCGCGCCGTCGCCTCGTCCAGGCTGGCGTAGCGGCGCGGCGCGCGGCCCGAGTTCTCGCGGCGGTCGGCGATCCAGTCGCGCAGGCGCGCATCGACGCCCTTCTTGGACTGCTCGGCCATCACCTTCGGCGAGGGGCCCAGCCCCTCGATGGCGACGATCTTCTTCACCTGGTCGGGGAACGCCCCGCAGTAGTTCAGGCAGATCCCGGCCCCCATCGAGTGCGAGATGATCGTCACCGGCGCCATCGCCTTCTGATGCACCAGCTGGGCGATGTCGTAGAGATAGGCGCTCATGTCGTAGCCGCCGCCGATCGCCCAGGCGCTGTCGCCGTGCCCGCGCAGGTCCGGGGCGATGACGTGGTAGCGCTCGCGCAGCCGCTCGGCGACCCAGTCCCAGTTGCGGCAATGGTCGCGCCCGCCGTGCACCAGCAAGAGCGGCGGGGCCCCCTCGTTGCCCCAATCGACATAGTGCAGGCGCAGGCGCTGCGAGAAGTAGAAGTGCGACGTCGGCCCGTGCATGCGAACTCTCCGTGGTCGGAAGCAAGGCCCTTAGCATCCCCGGCGCCGGCCGCTCCACCGCCGCGCGCGGCGGCTGATCGACCAAGCCCGCCGCCCGTACGACGAAATCGGCCGAAAACGCCAATCCTTACCGCAGCTTAATTGGACGAGGCATGCCCCGGCGGCGCAAATGACGGCGCTGTTTCAGGAGCCCTAGCCATGAAGTCCCTGCTCGCCGCCGCCGCGGTCATCGCCCTGCTGGCCCCGGCCGCCGCCGCTCACGCCGACCCGGCCGCCGACGCGCTGGCCCGCTACGTCGCCTGGCGCGGCGGCGCGCCGTTCGCGAAGGCCGAAGGGCTGGCCGTGGCCGGAACCATGGACAACGGCCGCTTCAAGGGCACGGTCCAGCGCCGCATGGAGCCGGGCCGCACCGCCGAGCACATCGCCGTCGGCTCGGCCGACATGCGCCGCGCCCTGACCGCCGACGGCGGCTGGACGATCACCCTCAGCGGCCAGGTCGAGGACGCCGGCGAGCCCGCCGCCCAGGAGGCCGCGCGCCGCCGGCTGACCGCCTTCGACGACGCCTTCGACGGCGCCCACGGCCCGGTGACCCTGGCTCCGGACGAGACCTTCGAGGGCAAGACCGTTCAGGTGCTGCGCGTGGCCTTCGCCGGCGGCGCGGCCTACGAGCTGCTGCTCGACCCGGCCAGCGGCGCCCTGCTCGCCGACCGCACGACCGAGGAGGGCGTGCCCACGCTCACCCGCTACGACGACTGGCGCATGGTCGAGGGCGTGCGCATGGCCTTCCGCCAGGTCCAGCAGACGCAGGGCGAGCCGCTGGTCCTGACCACCGTCCTGACCTCGGTCGACATCGACCCGGCCCCGGACGCGGCCGCCTTCGCGCGGCCAGCCTCGCGGCGGATCTACAGCTTCCCGCAGGGCCGCGCGGCGACCACGCCGCTGGCCTTCGAGCTGTTCCTCGGCAACCGCATCGTCATCCCGGCCGCGGTCAACGGCGCAGAGACCCCGGTCATGCTCGACAGCGGGGCCGAGGTCACCGTGCTCGACAAGGCCTATGCCGAAAAGCTGGGGATCAAGCCGACCGGCCTGGTCGCCGCCCTCGGCACCGGCGGGCGCGACGTCGCAGAGCTGGCCAGCGGCGTCACCCTGAAGCTGGGCGAGGTGGAGCTGAAGGACATCACCGTCGCGCTCATGGACCTGTCGCCGATCGCCGCCGGCGTCGGCCGCCCGCTGCCGGCCATCCTCGGCAAGGAGGTGCTGAACGCCCTGACCGTCCAGCTCGACTTCGCCGGCAAGACCATCACCTTCCACGACCCCGCCGCCTATCAGGCCCCGGCCGGCGCCGTCGCCGTGCCGGTCAGCAATGTCGGCGGCCTGCACGCGATCCCCGTCTCGATCGAGGGCGCAGACCCGGTGCTGATGCACTTCGACCTCGGCAACGGCTCGCCGATGCTGGTCTATCCCAACTACTGGAAGCCGCAGGCGATGCTGGCCGATCGCCCAGCCTCCAAGGTGCTCTCCGGCGGCGTCGGGGCCGGCGGCCCGCGCACCCGCACCATCGCCACGGTCAAGACCATCGCCATCGGCGGCATGGCGGTGCGCGACGTCCCGGCCGTGTTCGGCGACGAGGACAACAGCGTCTTCAACATCGGCCACACCTCCGGCAACGTCGGCATGCCGGTGCTCAGCCGCTTCGGCCTGACCACCGACTACGCGCGAAACCGCCTGCTGCTGACCCCGCGCGCCGACGCCCTGGCCGCCCCGTTCGTCAAGGACCGCGCCGGCGCCCTGGCGCGCCCCGCCGAGGGCGGTCTCACCATCGCCCTGGTCGCGCCCGGCTCGCCGGCCGAGGCCGCGGGCCTCAAGGCCGGCCAGCTGATCACCGCGATCGACGGTCGCCCGGCCGCAGAGCTCGGCGTCGCCGGCTTCACGCCGCTGCGCACCGCCCCGGCCGGCCAGGTCCTGACCCTCACCCTGCAGGACGGAACCCAGGTCCCGCTGACCCTGAAGGACTACTACTGAGCCAATCGTCCCCCACGACTGTCATCCCGGTTTCGGCCGCAGGCCGAAGACCGGGACCCATGAACACCGGATGGATCAGGACCCGGCTCGGCCCCGGCCCATCCTGCCGGCGTCGCCGCGAATGGATCCCGGACAGCCGCTGCGCGGCTTCCGGGATGACACGCGAGCAGGCTCAATCCTCGTCCAGCACCCCGTTCAGCCAAGGCCCCCGCGTGACCCGCCCGCTGTGGTCGCCGAACAGCGGGCCGGAAAACGCCTCGCCCTCCAGCGTCACCGGCGCCGCCCGCCCGCCCGGCCGATAGTGCTTGGGCGTCAGCCGCCCCAGCCGTTCCTGCAGCTGCGCCACCTGCGCCTTGGCCGCCTCGAACTGCGTCCAGTGGCACGAGCCGATCACGTGCTCGATCTTCAGCTCCAGCCACATGCGCTGTTCGTCGCGCGCGGTCAGGTACATGGCCTCGAACACCGGGAACCGCTTCAGCCAGGTATAGACCGCCTTCAGCGACGGCATGTCCGGGCGCGCGCAGATGGCGCTCAGCGCCTGGCCGGCGGCCAGCCGCACGCACACCGCCAGCGCCGCCTCCATCGTAAAGGTGCTCTTGCGCCCGGCCCCCGCCGGCCGCCGCCGGCGCAGGCCGCGCGCCACCTCCTGCTCACGCCGCGCCGCGCTCGCCCGCGCGAGCGAGGCGGCCTCCATCTGCCGCTTCCAGGCCAGCTTGTCGCGGCAGGCGTCGTACATCGCCGCGAACTCCGGGTGCATCTTCCGCCAGTGAAAGATGGTGGCGTAGGACGGCATGGCCGGATCGGCGGCGATCTCCTTGATCGTCAGCCCGTCGCAGATCCGCTGGCAGATCTCCCAGCCGAGGTTCGGGTGGTACTGGCTCGCCTTGGCGCCGCCCTTGTGGTCGATGACGGGCAGGGGCGGGGAGGGAGGCCGGGCCATGGCGCGGAGCATCGCGCGCCGGGGCGTCGGAAGCGGACGTGGCGCCCCTTGCCCCTCGTTGAGCAATTTGGCTTAGGTCGAGCTCCCGCTACGATGCTCGACTAGTGTCGAGTAATGACATCTGCGAGCGTCGTCGCGCCATCACTTTTGAAGTTACCCTGACAATCGGGACAAGTGATGTCGCCTTCGACTGCAATCCGGAGGCTCTGACAGTGGGGGCAAATTTTCAAGAAATCCTCGACGGCTTCTTCGATGCTTGCCTCTGATAGGACCGCAACCGCCAAGCGGGGATCAACAATGCCGTACAAATATTGTGGACGATTTCCCGGATTCGGAACGTCGCCGATTTTTACAACTGCGCCCGATGCAAGCCATTTCTGGACCTTTGCTCGCGCCGCCTGCTGAGAAACGCGGAATACAGAGCTCGCGAGGGCGCTAATGGTAAAGTTGAGGCCGTCAACTTTTCTAATTTCAGAGAAGTGCTCGCCGTATAGCTCGCGTGCTCGTTCGGTTGAGAACGCCATAATGGCCGATTTCACCGTGCGAAACTCAATTTTCGCGGAAAACTTGCCGGATCTAGTATGCTCATCTGTGATTTTCTTGCAAATGCGCACCATGTCCCGGGGGGAGCCGTGAGCGAAGTATGCGACGAGCTTATGAACGTCGTACGGCGTGTCTTCAGCCAGGAGTTCATCAAAGCGTGAAACCTTCCCTGCTGAATAACTTTGAAGTCGACGTTGAAGTACGCGTGCGAGCTCCTCGACGGACCAATTGAGCGTGTATTCCAAAAGGCGATCTGGGCGGCCGCCCGCGCTCTGATAATGCTCTTTCATTTGATCCCAAAGAAAGAACTTGAAGGCGACCCCTGGCGTTTCGAGCAGGGGCAAATCTATCAGGAGCGACTCGAGGAATTGGAAGGCACGCTCTGCGTCTCTAGCCGTAAAGACAATTTCATCGACTCTATCGACAAGTATGTAAGTCGATGAATATCCAATTTTCCTCGCGAGAGAAATCAACGAGGCGAACTTGAATCGAATGCTCTCGCTGTTTGGTTGAAATTCGGAGTGCGCGGGTTCAAGCTTTCCGAAATCAAATCGTGCCGAAATGGCATTTACGAGAGTTACAATCACTCCGCCGTATCGATTCCAGGCGTCCGCGGCCTTGTCGCCCATGGACTTTATGGAATTAAGAGAATCTCTGAACTTCTCCGAAGTTATTGGCCCTAAAAGCTCTCGTGACATTGAAACGATGAGCATCTTGTCAGTTTTGTCGAGCGCGCCCGGAGGAAGTTTCGCGTCCTCTATTCGCAATAATATTGCGAGTAGTAATGTTCTACATATGTTGTTGAGGTGAAATTCGACCGGAACCAGCTTGTCCTTGGGTAGGTTATCGACAGGAAAGCTGTCGTACGAAATGCAAAGGAAATTTTCGTTTGCATCCGCGCTTTTGCGCTCGATCATTATCTTTTGTGCGGTTTTTCCCCCGCCGCGCGGCGCAAAGACGACGTTGCTCTTTGGGACCCTAGGGTCCCCCACAACAGCTGGAAAAAAGGGCGGCTCAACGAAGTATTGCCCAATGAGTGGCTCGTCTGCGGCATTGGTGGAGGCGAAAGGGTCCTCGTCGAAACCAAAGTTCCTCAAAAACTCAGACGACATAGCTTCCCCTCCGACTCGTCCCGGATTTCTATTCCTCGGTGGTAATATTAGCGACCAGTACAAATCAATAGTCACGCCAACTATGTTCGTTGACGGGCCGTCCTGTGTCGTTGTGTGACACAGCATGTAGACTGGCGAGACGTTGCTCGTCATGCGCGCTGGGGCCTAACGAAAATGTCCCTGATGCGGCGGAGCGGCTTGGCGGCCGGCGCCAGCAGCCGCCGCTAGCCCCCAAACAAAAACCCCGCCGGCTTGCGCTGGCGGGGCTTCGTTTGCTCTCCATGACCCCGCGCCCCGGCGGGCCGGGGCGCGAAGCTCAAGGTCTTAGTAGCCCTGGATGCGGGCGTAGCGGTCGCGGTGGTACGACTGGCTGCCATAGGCCGCCTCGGCCGCACGGGCGCGCTTCAGGTAGAAGCCCGCGTCGTGGGCGTCGGTCATGCCGATGCCGCCGTGCATCTGGACCATCTCGTTGGAGACGAGGTGGAAGACGTCGCCCATCTTGGCCTTGGCCAGCGACACCAGCTCCGGCACGTCCGGGCTGCCGGCGTCGATCGCCGCCAGGGCGGCTTCGACGGCCGAGCGGGCCAGTTCCAGGTCGGTGAACATCTTGGCCGCGCGGTGCTGCAGGGCCTGGAACGAACCGATGACCTGGCCGAACTGAACGCGGACCTTCAGGTAGTCGAGCGTGGTTTCGAAGGCCTGGACCGCGGCGCCGAGCATTTCGGCGGCCACGCCCGCGCGGGCGCGGTCGAGGGTCGCTTCCAGCACGTCCCAGCCCTTGCCTTCGGCGCCCAGCAGGGCGTCGGCGGAAACCTCGACGTTGTCGAACGAGATGTTCGAGACGCCGCGGCTGTCGGCCTGCTTCAGGTTCTGCTTGGTCACGCCCTTGGCGTCGGCCGGCACCAGGAACAGGCTGATGCCGTCCTTGTCGCCCGGCTTGCCGCTGGTGCGGGCCGAGACGATGAGCAGGCCGGCGCCCGGACCTTCGAGCACGAAGGTCTTCTTGCCGTTCAGGGTGTAGCCGGCGCCCGACTTCTTGGCTTCCAGCGCGACCTTTTCCGGGGCGTGGTGGGCGCCTTCGTCAACGGCGAGCGTGGCGACCAGCGAGCCGTCGGCAATTTTCGGCAGGTACTCGCCCTTCTGGGCGTCGTCGCCGCCCAGGATCAGGGCGCTGGCGGCGGCCAGGCCCGAGGCCAGCAGCGGCGAGGCGGTGAGCGTGCGGCCCATCTCCTCAAGGATCAGGCCCATCGACAGGTAGCCGAAGTTCGACCCGCCGAAGTCTTCCGGGATGATGACCCCGGCCCAGCCCATTTCGGCCTGCTCGTTCCAGGCGGCGGCGTCGTAGCCGAGCTCGACGCCGGAGTCGCGCATCTTGCGGAAGGCGGTGACCGGGCTCTTTTCCTGGACCCAGCTCTTCGCCGCGTCGCGGAGCATGCTCTGTTCTTCGTTCAGAACGGCCATGTCTTAAATCCTATTCTCGAAAATTCGTTGGTTGTTCTGAGGGTTAATTGTTCTGCGTCAGGTCCGGCAGGCCGAGGATGCGCTTGGAGATGATGTTGTTCTGCACCTCCTGCGAACCGCCATAGATCGTGGTGGCCTTGCCGCCGAGCCACGAGCGCACGGCGCCCAGTTCTTCGCCGGTGAAGGCCTCGCCTTCCCAGCCCAGGCCCTGGTGACCCATGATCTCGAGGGTCAGTTCGGCCTTGTCCTGCATCCAGCGGGTGCCGGCGTTCTTCATGATCGAGGTCGCCGCCGACGGGCCGGAATTGCCCTTGGCTTCCATCATCGCGCGCACGGCGGTCTGCTGGAAGGCGCGGCCGTCGATCTCGTTCAGGATGACGCGGGTGCGCAGGTCGCTGTCGGCCAGGCGGCCTTGCTCGTCGACGCCCACATAGTCCTTGGCCAGCTTCGGCAGGGAACGGCCGCCGGCGTAGCCGCCGCCGCCGGCGCCCGACAGGCCCGAACGTTCGTGCTGCAGCAGGCGCTTGGCGATGGTCCAGCCGCCGTTCAGCGGGCCGACCAGATCCTTCTTCTCGGCGCGGGCGTCGGTCAGGAAGGTTTCGCAGAAGGGCGAGTTGCCGGCGATCAGCGGGATCGGGCGGACTTCGACGCCCGGCTGGTGCATGGTGAACAGCACGAAGGAGATGCCTTCATGCTTCTTGCTGGTGTCAGTGCGCACCAGGCAGAAGCACCAGTCGGCGTATTGAGCGCCGGAAGTCCAGATTTTTTGGCCGTTAACCAGGTAATGGTCGCCCTTATCTTCAGCCTTGCACTGAAGAGACGCGAGGTCGGAACCGGCGCCCGGCTCGCTGAAACCTTGGCACCACTGAATTTCGCCGCGGCAGATCGGCGGAATGTGCTCTTTCTTCTGTGCGTCCGTGCCGTATTCCAGAAGGGTCGGGCCGAACATCATCACGCCCATGCCGCCGATCGGGTTATAGGCGCCGGCGCGCTGGAATTCCTGCATGATCACACGGCCTTCGGCCGCCGACAGGCCGCCGCCGCCGTATTCGGCCGGCCAGGTCGGGGTGCCCCAGCCCTTGGCGCCGACCGCCTTGCGCCAGGCGTCCTGGTCCGGGCTCGGATTGCTGCGCTCTTCGCGCATCATCGGGTTGGGCTTGCCCTTCAGCGAAGCGGGGAAGTTGGCCTCGACCCAGCCGCGCACTTCCGAACGGAAGGCGTCGAGATCGCCGCCGCCAAAATCTGCCATTGAAATAGTCTCCTAGAAAAATCAGGTCGTTTGAAAACTCGCGGCCGCCTGCGCCATGCGAAATGACATGGCGCAAACGGCCTGGTTCGGATGCACCCTAGTGGTTCTGGGTCAGGTCCGGGAGTCCCAGGATACGCTTGGAAATGATGTTGCTCTGCACTTCGTTCGAGCCGCCGTAGATCGAGCCGGCCTTGCCCGACAGCCAGGTGCGGACCGCGGTGCGCTCCTCCTCGCTGAACTCGTCGCCCTCCCAGCCCAGGCCCTGGTGGCCCATGACCTCGAGAGTCAGTTCGGCGCGGTCCTGGGTCGCCTTCATGAAGGCGTTCTTCATGATCGAGGTCGCCGCCGACGGGCCGGAATTGCCCTTGGACTCCAGGGCGGCGCGGACCACGGTCTGGGCCACGGCGCGCTGGTCGATCTCGTTGAGGATGATGCGGGTGCGCAGATCCGGATCGTCCAGGCGGCCCTGTTCGTCCTCGCCGACGTACTTCTTGGCCAGCACGCCCAGCGAGGCGTTCGAGCCGCCGCCGGCGCGGCCGCCGTTCATGCCGCTGCGCTCGTGCTGCAGCAGGCGCTTGGCCACCGTCCAGCCGCCGTTCAGCGGCCCGACCAGGTTCTCCTTCGGCACCTTCACGTCGGTGAAGAAGGTCTCGCAGAACGGCGAGTTGCCGGCGATCAGCTTGATCGGGCGGACTTCGACGCCCGGTTGGTGCATGTCGAAGACAACAAACGAGATGCCTTCATGCTTGCGGGTCTGGTCGGTGCGGACAAGACAGAAGATCATGTCGGCGTATTGGCCGCCGCTGGTCCAGATCTTCGAGCCGTTTACGATCCAGTGATCGCCCTTGTCTTCTGCCTTTGTCTGCAGCGAGGCCAGGTCGGAACCTGCGCCCGGCTCGCTGAAACCTTGGCACCAGCGGACCTTCGCCGTGGCGATGTCCGGGATATACTTCTTCTTCTGTTCCTCGGTGCCGTATTCCAGCAGCGTCGGGCCGAACATGCCCACGCCCATGCCGCCGATCGGGTTCACCGCGCCGATCTTGCCCATCTCCTGGGCCAGGACGCGGGCCTCGGGCGCGCTGAGGCCGCCGCCGCCATAGGCCTTCGGCCAGGTCGGCACGCCCCAGCCCTTGGCGCCCATGCGTTCCTTCCACACGGCGAGGTCGCCGGTGGGCTTGTCCGGGCTCATCAGCGCGGCGGTCTGACCGGCCACGTCCTTGCCCAGGGACTTCGGGAAATTCGCCTCGAGCCACTCCTTGGCTTCGGCGCGGAAGGCTTCCAAATCGGGGCCGCCAAAGTCAGCCATGAAAATTCTCCCTAATAATCATTATCTTAGCGACGATTATGGTTCGCGCTCCCGTTTCCGGGCGGGACTATAAAATCACTTGGGATCGGGCAGGCCCAGCACTCGTTTTGAAACGACGTTCAGATTGATCTCCGAGGTGCCGCCTTCGATCGAGTTGCCCTTCGAGCGCAGCCAGGTCCGGACGGCGGCCAGTTCGGGGTCTTCGTAGCCTTCGCCGCCCCAGCCGGCGCCGGCCGTGCCGAGGGCCTCGACGATCAGTTCGTTGCGGTCCATGGCCACCTTGGCGCCCATGTACTTCATGATCGAGGTGGCGGCCGACGGGCCGTTGCCGGCCTTGGCTTCGTCGGCGGCGCGGCGGACGGTCTGCTGGAAGCTCTGCACCTCCATCAGGTGTTCGGTGATGCGCCGGCGCAGGTCGCTGTCGGCCAGCCGGCCGCTCTCGTCCAGGCCGACATACTTGGTCGCCGCGCTCTTGACGGTCAGGGCGTTGACCGGCGCGCCGATCGAGCCGCCGCCGAGGCCAGCCGAGATGTTGTCGCGCTCGAACTGCAGCAGGCGCTTGGCTACCGTCCAGCCGCCGTTCAGCGGGCCGAACAGCTGGTTCTTGGGGACGACCACGTCGGTGAAGAAGGTCTCGCAGAACGGCGAGGTGCCGTTGATCAGCAGGATCGGCCGGACCTCGACGCCGGGCGTGGTCATGTCGATCAGCAGGAACGAGATGCCCTCGTGCTTCTTCGAGGTGTCCGTCCGCACCAGGCAGAAGCACCAGTCGGCGAGATTGGCGCCGCTTGTCCAAATTTTCGAGCCGTTAACGAGGTAGGTCTCGCCCTTGTCCTCGGCGCGGGTCTGCAGCGAGGCGAGGTCGGAACCGGAGCCCGGCTCGGAATAGCCTTGGCACCAGCGGACGTCGCCGCTGACGATGCCCGGCAGGTGCTGGCGCTTCAGCTCCTCGGTCCCGTACTCGATCAGGGTCGGGCCGAACATCATCACGCCCATGCCGCCGATCGGGTTGCGGGCGCCGATCTTGGCCATTTCCTCGTGCAGGACGCGGGCCTGCTGGAGGCTCAGGCCGCCGCCGCCGTATTGCGCCGGCCAGGTCGGGACGCCCCAGCCCTTCGCGCCCATGGCCTTGCGCCAGGCCAGCGCGTCGGGCGTCTCTTCGCCGCCGCTCGCCTTGGCGACCTGGGCGGCCGGATCGGCGGCCAGGGCCTTGGGGAAGTTCGCCTCGAGCCAGGCCGCCGCCTCGCTGCGGAAGGCCTGCAGGTCGTCGCCGCCGAAGTCAGCCATGGGAAATCTCGCCTCTCGAAATCGCTTCGATCAAATCAAGGACGGGGCCCGAAGAACAGGGCGCCGTCGTTCACACTTACTTGGGGTCGGGCAGGCCGAGCACCCGCTTGGAGACCACGTTGAGGTTCACCTCGGAGGTGCCGCCCTCGATGGAGTTGCCCTTCGAGCGCAGCCAGCCGTGGGTGGCGGTCAGTTCGAGCGGGGCGTAGGCCTCGCCCTCCCAGCCCAGCCCCTGGGCGCCCATGGCCTCGACCATCAGCTCCGAACGCTCCTGGGCGAAGGTCGCCGCGGCGTACTTGATGATCGAGGTGGCGGCGCTGGGGCCGTTGGAGGCCTTCGACTCCGCCGCCACGCGGGCGATGGTCTTGTAGAAACAGTCGAAGTCCATCTTGTTCTTGGTGATGCGGGTGCGCAGGTCGCTGTCGGCCAGGGCGCCGCTCTCGTCGGTCCCGACATAGGTCTTGGCGATCTGGCCCAGGTCGCCGGCCGCGCCTCCCGCGCCGCCGCCGCCGCCGAAGCCGCCGGAGATGTTCTGGCGCTCGTACTGCAGCAGCCGCTTGGCGATCTCCCAGCCGCCGTTGACCTTGCCGACCAGGGCGTCCTTGGCGAGTTTCACGTCGGTGAAGAAGGTCTCGCAGAACGGGCTCTCGCCCGAGATCAGCTGGATCGGCCGGGTCTCGACGCCCGGGGTCTTCATATCAATAAGGACGAAGGAGATTCCTTCGTGCTTTTTCGAAGTATCGGTACGGACCAGGCAGAAGCACCAGTCGGCCTTGTTGGCGTAGGAAGTCCAAATTTTCTGGCCGTTAATCAGCCAATGGTCGCCCTTGTCCTCGCACTTGGTCTGCAGGCCGGCGAGGTCCGAGCCGGCGCCCGGCTCGGAATAGCCCTGACACCAGCGGATTTCGCCGCGGACGATCTTGGGCAGGTATTCCAGCTTCTGCGCCTCGGAGCCGTATTCGAGCAGCACGGGGCCCAGCATCCAGATCCCGAACGAGGCCAGCGGCTGGCGGTAGCGGCCGGCGCTGAGCTCCTGGTCGAGGACGCGGGCCTGCTGCGGCGAGAGGCCGCCCCCGCCATAGGCCTGCGGCCAGGTCGGCGCGGTCCAGCCCTTGTCCGCCATCCGCTGCATCCAGACGATCTGCGGATCGCTGGAGCCGGCGAAGGCGCGGCCGCCCCAGACCGCCTCTTCGTCGGTCTTGGCGTTCCGATCGCGCAGTTCAGGGGGATAGTTGGCTTCGAGCCAGGCCTTCACCTCGTCGCGGAACGCGTCGAGATCGCCGCCGCCAAAGTCGGCCATGAATTCCTCCCGCAAACAGAAGCGCCTTTACGCGCGGGCACATTAGCGAGCGGCGGTGCAAGAGCAAGCGGAACGAAACGCTTGTTTGACTGGCCCCGTCGCCCCTGCCCATGGCGCAAATCACGATATATACGGGCCCCAGGGGCGGCCATTTGGAGGGCGGATGAGGTTTTGGCGTGAACTGAAGCCGGCGGCCTTCGCCGCGGCGCCGTCAACGGCAGCCATCCTGGCCCTGCTGGCTGGGATCATGCTCCTCGCCTCGGGCGCGACGCCCACCATCCCAGACCGCTTCTTCCAGATCTACGAGATCAGCCCCGTGGTGCTGATCGAAGTCAGCCACTTCCTGTCCAGCATCCTTGGCCTGGTGCTGGTGCTGCTGGCCTTCGGGCTGCGGGCCAGGCTGGACGGGGCGTGGTGGGCCACGCTCGTCACCCTGATCGTCGCCAGTCCGCTGGCCCTGCTCAAGGCCTTCGCCTGGGAGGAGGCGCTGGCCCTGGCGCTGTTCGCCGCCCTCTTGCTGCCGTTCCACGGCGCCTTCCCGCGCAAGGCGCGGCTGCTCAGCATGGAGGTCACGCCGGGCTGGCTGATCTCGGCCTTCGCGGTCATGGTCGGCGCCGGACTGCTGGGCCTGTGGTCGTTCCAGCACGCCGACTACGGCGACAAGCCGTTCTGGGTGGTGATGGCCGACGCCGACGCTGCCCGCGCCATCCGCGGCTGGGTCGGCGCGGCGATCCTGCTGCTGGCGTTCGGGATCTGGCGGCTGTTCGCCTCGGCTGCGACCCCCAAGGTCGTCGGCGAGGACGACCCTGAACTGGGCCGCGTGCGCGCGGTCCTGGCCAAGGCGGAGGATGCTGAGCCCGGATCGAACCTCGCCCTGCTGGGCGACAAGCGCTTCCTGTTCTCCCCGTCGGGCGAGAGCTTCCTGATGTTCGGCGTCCGTGGTCGCTCGTGGATCTCGCTCGGCGCCCCGGTCGGCCGCCGCGACGAGCGGATGGATCTGCTCTGGCGTTTCCGCGAACTGGCCGACGCCCACGCCGCGCGCCCGGGCTTCTACGGGCTGGACGCCGACGACCTGCCCGACGTGGTCGAGTTGGGCTTTGCAATCGCCAAGGTCGGCGAGAGCGCGGCGGTCGCCCTGGACACGTTCACCATCGAGGGCACCAAGCGCGGCAACCTGCGCCGGGCCTGGCGCCAGGCTGGGGAGGCCGGCGCCACCTTCGAGGTCGTGCCGCCCGAGCGGGTGCACGAGATCATGCCGCAGTTGCAGGCGATCTCCGACGCCTGGCTGGTGCATCACGCCGGCGGCGACAAGAGCTTCTCGATGGGCGGCTTCTATCCGTCCTACGTGGCCGAGTTTCCGGTCGGCATCGTGCGGTTCGAGGGCAAGATCATCGCCTTCGCCACGCTCTGGGTCACCGCAAACCGCAGCGCCTTCTCCATGGACCTGATGCGGTACATCGAGGAAGGCCCGCGTCGGATCATGGACTACCTGTTCGTCGAACTGATCGAGTGGGGCCGTCGTGAGGGCTACCAGGCGATCGAGTTCGGCATGGCCCCGCTGTCGGGACTGGATGACCGACCGCTGGCCCCGGTGCTGTCGCGGGTAGGGGCGCTGATCTTCGAGCGCGGCGAGGAAATCTACAACTTCCAGGGCGTGCGGGCCTACAAGGGCAAGTACGATCCGGTCTGGCGGCCGCGCTACATGGCGGCGCCCAACAAGTGGGCGATCCCGCTGCTGCTGGCCGACATGGGGCTGCTGACCTCGGGCGGCGTGGCCGGCCTGGCCAAGCGTCCGAAGAAAACCGAGGAGTCCGCCGGATTGCCGACCGCGGCCTAGGCGATGGCCGTTTCGGCGGAAATTGCTCCAGCGCGGCGTCGCTCAGCGGCCGGTCGTCACCCCTAGCAGGTTCACGGCGTGGACGATCATGAACAGCGCGAACGCGCTGGCCGTCACCATGATGAAGCGCCAGGGAATCATCCGTGGTCCCTTGATCGGGTCGGACGGCTTGGAGCCCCTCCAGCCGGCGAAGGCGGCGAGCGCGAGCAGGACGCCGCATAGCGCCAGGGTCAGGTTCAAATCCATGCCGCTGCGCCTACAGCAGGCGCCCGGCCGGCGCAAAGGTGAAGCCGTCGATAAGACTTAACGGGCCTTTAACCATGTTGACGCTTGTTTTCTCAAGGGGAAGGGGCGCCATCCACAGACTTTCGCGGTTGGCCCAATATCTAGTGTTAACCTTCCGTTTACACACCAGGGATCGGTGGTAGCGTCCGGGATGGGCTGGGAGAACGATTCGATATGACGTCGGGTGCGCCCTGGAGCGTCAAGGGGATCGACCCTAAGGCGAGGGAGGTCGCGAAGGACCTCGCACGCCGGTCCGGCATGACCCTCGGCGAATGGCTGAACCGCATGATCCTCGAGGACGACGCGCCCGAGGAAATCACCTCTCAGTCCTATTTCGAGGAGCGGCCCACTCGCAGCGAGCGCGCGCCGCGCGCCGCGGAGGCCGCTGGCGCCGCAGTGATCGAACCGGCGCATGGCCGCTTCGGGGCGGGCCATTCCGGCGGCGAGGGCCGCGTGGCGATGGCGCTTGAGCGCCTGAGCGGAAAATCCGATCGCGCCGCGCCGCGGGTGACGCCTGAATCCATCGCCGCCGAGACCGTGCTTCGCGAAGCCGTGGCCCGCATCGAGGCCGCTGAGCGTGAGGCCGTCGCCGTCGCCGCTCGCTTCGAGGGCGCCGTGCAGGAGGCCCGCGCCGAAAACACCCGCCTGGCCGAGCGGCTGCGCCGGGTCGAGTCCGAGGCCGCCGGGCCGCGTTCGGCCGAGGCGCTGCGCTCGCTGGAGGCGGCGCTCGGCAAGGTCGCCAACCATCTCTACGAGGGCGAGGGCCGCACGCGAGACAGCCTGCAGGCCATGGAACGGCGGATCGAGCAGATCTTCGCCTCCGGCGGCGGCGATCCGGCCACTTTGCTCGAGGAAATCGTCGACCGCGTCGACGCCCGTCTGACCGACGCCGAGACGCGGACCTCGGAGGCGCTGGTCAATCTGGGCCAGGCGTTCGCCAATCTCGATGGCCGGATGGGCGCGGCGGAAAAGTCCATAGGTCCGGAAGTCGAGCGCAAGATCGAGGAGCTGGCCGCCACCCTGTCGCGCCGCGTCGAGGACGTGCGTAGCGAGATCACCAAGGGGGCGGGTGACGCCGGGGGCGGTCGGGTCGATCGCCTGGAGCGCCAGCTCGGCGAAGTGGCCGAGACGGTGCGCAAATCCGAGCAGGCCACGGGCGAGGCCATCGAGCGCATGGGCCGCGAGGTCCTGACGATGGCCGACGCCCTGAACCGCCAGGTGCAGGCCGCCGAACACCGCAGCGCCGACGCGATCGAGCAGGTCGGCGGCGAAGTCGCCCGCATCGCCCAGGCGATGGAGCAGCGGCTGGGCCGCTCGGAAGGCGCGCATGCCGAAGCCCTGGAGAAGCTGGGCGCGGAAATCGGCCGCATCACCGATCGCCTGACCGAACGGATCGGCAGCTCCGAGCGCCGCGCCGCCCAGGCCATCGACGACGTCGGCGAGCAGGTCGCCCGGGTCAGCGAGCGGATCACTCAACGCCAAGAGCGCTCAGGCGAAGACCTCGCCGAGCGCATCCGTCAGAGCGAGGAGCGCACCGCGCGTCTGCTCGACGAGGCGCGCGCGACGATCGACCGCAGCCTGGCCGAGTCGCATCGCCGCAGCGGCGAGCAGGCCCTGGCCGCCGCCGCTCCGGACGCGCAGCGCCTGACCCGCGACGAGCCTGCGGGGGCGGCGTTCGACCACGATCCGTTCCGCGAGCTTGGTCCGGTGGCGGAGGCCAGCCCGGAAGGGCTCGCTCTGCAGGCCTTCGCCGCGTCTGAGCCGTCGGCCGCCGCGTTCGACGAGGCCGAGCCCGCCGATGAGGCCGAGCCCGACGACGCCGACGAGGCGGCGGTCGTCGCCGAGTTCCCGCGAACGACGAATGCGCCGGTGTTCGACGCCGTCGATTTCGAGGCCGCCGACGGCTTCGAGCCGATCGCGACGGCGGCCGCGCAGAGCGAGAGCGAGAGCGAGGTCGAAGCCGAGGCCGAGGCGAACGACCCGTTCGGGGACGAACTGGACGAGCGCGAGGATTTCGCCGATCCGGCCGCCGATCCATTCGCCCAGAGCGCCTGGACGTCGCCGGGCGAACCGGATGCCGAGGCGCAAGCCGTCGAAACGCTCGAGGCCCTCGAAGACTTCGAAACGCCTGCGGCCGAGGCTGGGACTGAGGCCGAGGCCGAGCCGGCGCGCCCGCTGTCGACCCGTGAGGTCATCGAGCAGGCGCGGGCCGCGGCGCGCGCCGCCTCCAGTTCGGGCGAGCCCAAGCGCAAGGGCGGCAAGATCGAGAAGCTGCCGCGCAAGGGCAAGGAGGGCGGTCGTTCGTTGTTCTCCGGCCTGGGCCTGCGCAAGCGGGCGGTGGGCTCCTCGTCGCTGCAGACCGCCCTGCTGGTGGCGGGCGGCTCGGCGTTCCTGGGCCTGGCGGCGGCCAGCTATTTCGTGACCGACGCCGAACCCGGCGGCGCCCCGCCCCAGCGGGTGGCCGACGCCCTGGCGGTGTTCGCCAGCGACCAGGCCGGCGAAATCGCCGGCGGCGAGGCCGACACCACGCCGAACCCGACAAACGTCCGCGCCGCCGTGGCGCTGGCGCCGCAACCTTCGGGCCTGCCGGCGGCCGCGCCGGCGGGGGATCCCGCTGCGGTCTCCAATCTCTACGCTGAGGCGCTGCGTGCGCTCGAGGCCTCCGAGCCGGGCGGCCTCGACAAGCTGCGCAAGGCCGCGAACCTCGGCCATTCGCCGGCGCAGTTCTATCTCGCCAAGCTTTACACCGACGGCGGCGCGGGCCTGAAGAAGGACCCCGTCGAGGCCCGTCGCTGGACCGAACGGGCCGCCGAGGGCGGCAACCGCGCGGCCATGCACAATCTCGGCATCGCGCTCGCCCAGGGGCAGGGCGGTCCGAAGAACCTGACCCTGGCGGCCGAGTGGTTCCGCAAGGCGGCCGATCTCGGCCTCGTCGACAGCCAGTACAATCTGGGCGTCCTCTACGAGCAGGGGCGCGGGGTCACGCAGAACGCCGCCGAGGCCTACAAGTGGTACCTGATCGCGGCCCGCAGCCGCGACGAGCTGGCGCTGGACAACGCCGCGCGGGTGCGCGCGGGCCTGTCGGCCGAGGCGCGCGCGGTTTCCGAGCGCTCGGCCCAGGGATTCCGGCCAGTGTCGCCGGCCGTGTCGGCCGCCGCGGCGCCGGCCGCCGCGAGCAACGACGTGGCCACCGCCCAGCGCGCGCTGTCGCGGCTCGCCTATTACCAGGGGCCGACCGACGGCAATGTCTCGCCGGCCCTGACCATGGCCATCGCCGCCTACCAGCGGCATCAGGGCATGGCGGCGACCGGCTCGCTCGATCCCGTCACGCTTTCGCGGCTTCAGGTCTTCACGCGGTGACGCGCGCCGGGTAAGGGGCGCCCTTGGATTTCTACCTCCCCATTGCGGAAGTCTCGGTGAACGCGCCCCTGCTGATTGCGCTGGGCGCGGCGGTGGGGTTCATTTCAGGCCTGTTCGGAATCGGCGGCGGCTTCCTGATGACGCCGGTGCTGGTGTTCCTAGGGATTCCACCGGCGGTGGCGGTGGCCAGCGAGGCCAATCACGTCGCCGCCTCCTCGACCTCCAGCGTCATCTCCTACACGCGGCGCAAGGCGGTCGACTTCCGCATGGGCGGGGTGCTGGCGGCCGGGGGCGCGGTCGGGTCGCTGTTGGGCGTCGAGGTGTTCCGCTGGCTGCGGCTGCTCGGCCAGGCCGACCTCGTGGTCTCGCTGTCCTATCTGATCTTCCTGGGCGTCATCGGCGCGCTGATGCTGTGGGAGTCGCTGGGCTCGATCCTGCGCCGCCGCCGGGGTGATGCGCCCAAGCCGCGCAAGGACCGGCGCCCGCCCTGGCTCTACGGCCTGCCGTTCAAGGTCCGGTTTCCGCGTTCACGGCTCTATATCAGCGTCATTCCGCCGATCCTGCTGGGCGTGTTCGTCGGTATCCTGTCGGCGATCATGGGCGTCGGCGGCGGCTTCGTGCTGGTGCCGGCGATGGTCTATATCCTGCGCATGCCGGCCGGGGTCGTGGTCGGCACCAGCCTGTTCCAGATCATCATCACCACCTCGCTGACCAGCGTGCTGCAGGCTGGGCGCAATCAGACCGTCGACGTCGTGCTGGCCACCCTGCTGCTGATCGGCGGCGTGCTGGGTGCGCAGGTCGGGGCGCGGGCCTCGTCGCGGTTCCGCGCGGAGGAACTGCGCGCGCTGTTGGCGCTGATCGTGCTGGCGGTGGGCCTGCGGATGGGGCTGGGTCTGTTCTTCACGCCCTCCGAGCCCTTCGTGCTGATGGCGGGGAACGGCTGATGGCGATCGACGCCGCCCCGCCCCCATCCCTACCTCCGACACCGCCGGCGGCCGCCGTTTCGGCCGCGCTGACCACGACCAATGTCCGGGTGACCTCCAGCTTCCGCGGCGCGCGCATCGTGCTCTACGGCGCGGTGCTCGATCCCAGCCAGAAGCCGAGCGACGTCGTGGTCATCGTGCGCGGGCCCGACGCGCCGGTCCGCATGGCGCGCAAGACCCGCATCGCCGGCGTCTGGGTCAATTCGCGGCCGGTGGTGTTCGAGGGGGCGCCGGGCTTCTACATGGCCGCCTCGACCCGTCCGCTGAACGAAATCGCCAGCTTCAGCACCTTGCGGCGGCTGGGGGCGGGCATCGACCACCTGCGGATCAACGCGCCGATGGAGCAGCGGATCGAGACGCGCTACGGCGTGCGCGACGTGGTGGTCAGCGGTCTGGGGGCGGACTATCTCGACTGGCGACGGGCCGTGGTGCGGCTGAAGGAGGCCAGCGGCCTCTACGCCGCCGACTCCCGCGGGGTCAGCTTCGTCGACAAGGGCCTGTTCAAGGCCGAGATCGACCTGCCGACCGGGGCGCCGATCGGGGTCTATTCGGCGGACATCTTCCTGTTCCAGGACGGACAGCCGGTGTCGAGCCGGACCCGCGGCCTGACCGTCGAGAAGGCCGGTATTGAGCGGGCGCTTTACCTGTTCGCCCATCAAAGGCCATGGTCGTACGGCTTGGCTTCGGTGGCGATCGCCCTGGCCGCGGGCTGGGCGGCCTCGGTGGCCTTCCGGAGGAACTGACCGCTTGGAAACCGACGGCCACGTGCACGCCGAGACCTCCGCGCCGCGCCCGCTCTGGGGGATCGCGCTGCTCGGGCTGGCGCCGTTCCCGATCTCCGCCCTGACCTATGTCTATGGCGACGCCGATATGAGCGGCCCTGCGCTGACCGTGCTGCTCACTTGGTCGGCGATCGTGCTCGGGTTCCTGGGCGGCATCCGTTGGGGGCTGGAGAGCGGACGGGCGACCCCGCGCTGGACGCGGCTGGCGACCTCGGTGGTCTCGCCGACCGTGGCCTGGACGCTGATCTTCGCCCGCGGCTCGGTAGAGACCGCCTGGCTGCTGTGCGGCTTCCTGGCGGCGTTCATCCTGCAGTGGCTGTACGACCACGCCGCGCCGGACGTGCCGGCCCGCTATCCGCGGCTGATGACCAGCCTGACCCTCGGCGCCTGCCTGTCGCTGGGCCTGGCGCTCGAACAGGCGATGCGGCTGTAGCCCTGATCGAAGTCGAACTTCGATCATCTTCTGAACTCAGTCTCCGGCGACGGAGCGCCAGCCGACGGCGTGCACCCGCCCGGCCCCCAACGCTCCGCACAGCGGCGGGCGTGCGAACAGTCCTGAAAACGCCTCGTCGCGGATGCTGAGCCCGCCGGCATAGGCCCCGAAAGCCGGGACGATCATCCGCGCGCCGTCGGTGACGAAGCAGCGGCGGCGCACGCTGCCGCGCGAGGCGACCACGCGGGCGCAGGGATGCAGGTGGCCGGCGACCTCGCCGTCCTGGCGGCCGGGCGTCGGCTCGTGGCGCAGGACCAGGCTCTCGAGCGCGACCTCGTCGACCACTTCGCCGGGTAATCGCCGCGGGCCTTCGGCGTCGTGGTTGCCGACCACCCAGACCAGGCGGGCGAGGCCCGACAGCGCGCGCAGGCCCTCGGCGTCGTCGCGGGCCAGGCGGTCCTCGGAGGCGCGGTCGTGGAAGGTGTCGCCGAGCAGCACCACGGCGGCCGGCTGGGCGGCGACCACCTCGGCCTGCAGCCGGCGCAGGGTGTCGCGGGTGTCGTAGGGCGGCAGCATCTGGCCGCGCATGGCGTAGGCCGAGCCCTTCTCCAGGTGGAGGTCGGCGACCACCAGCGTCCGCGCGGCCTCGATCCACAGCGCGCCGCTGGGGCGCAAGGTCACGGCGGCGCCGTTCAGCGCGGTGCGCAGGCCGCCGCACGGGCTGGGCGCGAAGGCGTAGGGAGCGGGGGCGGCGAGCGCGCTCACGACATGGCCTCGGCGATCAGGTCGTCCTGGGCCTCGGCCAGGATCATCTCGGCGGCGTCGCCGGGCGAGCGCTCCTTGCCGATCTCCAAGAGGATCGGCACCGAGAACGGCGACAGGTGCGCCAGGGGCGCATGGCGGATCGCGCCCTTGATCCGCGCCAGCATTTGGCCAAGGCGGGCGACGTCGATCAGGCCGGTGGCGGCGTCCTGGCGGGCGCAGCGCAGCAGCAGGTGGTCGGGTTGGTGGCGGCGCAGCACGTCGTAGATCAGGTCCGTCGAAAAGGTCACCTGGCGGCCGGTCTTCTCATGGCCCGGGAAGCGCCGCTCGATGAGTCCGGAGATGATCGCACAGCCCTTGAAGGCGCGCTTCATCATGAAGCTCTCGGCGAGCCAGGCCTCCAGGTCGTCGCCGAGCATGTCCTCGCCGAACAGCTCGTCGAAATCGAGGCCGTCCATCGGCTTCAGCGCCCAGATCGCCATGGCGTAGTCGTTGCAGACGAAGCCGAGCGGGGCGGCGCCCAGCCGCTCCAGCCGCCGGGTGAGCAGCATGGCGAGCGTGGTGTGGGCGAGGCGGCCTTCGAACGGATAGACCACCAGGAAGAACCGCTTCCCGCGCGGGAAGGTCTCCAGCAGCATCTCCTCGGGCGGCGGGATCAGCGACAGGTCGCGCTGGGCTTCCAGCCATTCGCGCACGTCCGCCGGCAGCACCGTCCAGTGCGCCTGGTCGAACATCAGCTCGCGCACGCGGCTCGCCAGGAAGGTCGAGAGCGCGAACTTCGAGCCGCCCCAGGAGGGCATCTTCGGGTCCTTGTGGGTCGCCGGGGTGACCAGGACCTCGGTCCCGGTGACCGCGACCAGGGCCCAGACCTGGCCGGCGAAGACGAAGGCGTCGCCGGGATCGAGCATCTCCAGCATGCCCTCCTCGACCTCGCCGATCTTGCGGCCGGCGCGGCCGCGGCCCATCGAGATCCGCACCGCCAGCATGGCCGGCGAGACGATGGCCCCGACGTTGAGGCGGTGGCGCTGGGCGGTCTCGGCGTTGCGCACGGTCCAGCGCCCGTCGAGGGTCTTCACGATCCGGCGGAAGCGGTCGTAGGTCTTCAGCGCGTAGCCGCCGGTGGAGACGAAATCGACGACCTGCTCGAAGTCTTCCCAGGGCAGGTCGCGATAGGGCCCTGCGCTGGTGATCTCGTCGTAGAGGGCCACGAGGTCGAAGGGCTCGGAACAGGCGCAGCCCATGACGTGCTGGGCCAGCACGTCGAGCGCGCCGACGCGGCTGGCCTCGCCGTCGAAGCGGTTCTCGGCGATGGCCTCGCGGGCGGCCTGGCACTCGAGCATCTCGAAGCGGTTGGCCGGCACGAACAGGGCGCGCGAGGGCTCGTCCAGGCGGTGGTTGGCGCGGCCGATCCGCTGGACCATGCGGCTGGCGCCCTTCGGGCTGGCCAGCTGGATGACCAGGTCGACGTCGCCCCAGTCGATGCCGAGGTCGAGGGTCGAGGTGCAGACCACGGCGCGCAGCTCGCCGCGGGCCATCGCCGCCTCGACCTTGCGGCGCTGCTCGGCGGCCAGGCTGCCGTGGTGCAGGGCGATCGGGAGATTGTCCTCGTTCAGCCGCCAGAGCTCCTGGAAGGCGAACTCGGCCTGGAACCGGGTGTTGACGAAGACCAGGGCGGTGCGGGCGCCCTTGATGGCCTCGTAGACCTCGTCCATCGCGTGCTTGGCGGTGTGGCCGGCCCAGGGGACCTTGCCCTCCGACAGCAGCATGTCGACGATCGGCGCCGCGCCGGCGGGGCCGCGGACCAGAGCTATGGACTCGTGGGTGTCGGCGGCGCTGCCATAGCCCATCCAGCGGCGGATGACGTCGGGATCGTCGACCGTCGCCGAGAGGCCGACGCGGCGCAGGTTCGGCGCGAACTGCTGCAGCCGCGCAAGATCCAGCGCCAGCAGGTCGCCGCGCTTGGAGCCGTGCAGGGTGTGGATCTCGTCGAGGACTACGCACGACAGGCTCTCGAAATAGAGCCGCGCGCCCTCCCAGGCGCAGAACAGCGCCAGCTGTTCGGGCGTGGTCAGCAGGATGTCCGGCGGCTTCACCCGCTGGCGCTGGCGGCGTGAGACTCCGGTGTCGCCGGTGCGGCTCTCGGCGACGATCGGCAGGCCCATCTGGAGGATCGGGGCCATCAGGTTGCGCTCGACGTCGACGGCCAGCGCCTTCAGGGGCGAGATGTAGAGCGTGTGGATCCCGCGCGGTGCATTGGCCGGCGGGCGCTCGGCGAGCTCGATCAGGCTGGGCAGGAAGCCCGCCAGGGTCTTGCCGCCGCCGGTCGGCGCGATCAGCAGCGCGTCCCGCCCCCGCCGGGCCTGCGCGACCATGTCCAGCTGGTGCGCGCGCGGGCGCCAGCCGCGGTCTGCGAACCAGGCGGCGAACTTGTCGGGCAGGAGGTCGGTCGGGAGCGCTGCTGCGTCAGCCATCGCCCCATATGATGTTCGCGTTACGTTTCGCGCAAGCGTCGCCTACCGGGAACGGCCGAAGACCTTGAGCAAGCGACTGATCACGCCAGGGGAGCGCTGATCGGCGGCCCGGTCCGCGGCCGCGATGAAGAACTGCAAATCCTCGCTGCCTTCGCCTTCCGGAGTCCAGCCGCCGATGGCGTCGACCAAGGCCTCGGGCAGATCGAACAAGTCTTCGTCGGCCTCGTCGTCTTCGTTGGCTTCGGCCTGGCGTTCGGCCAACAGGCGGTCGCGGATCACAGCGAACTCCGGCGGCGGCGCGCCCTTGACCGTCAAGCCTCGGCCTTCCGCGGGGTACAGGACCGACCAGACGCAGGCTCCGTCGCGGTAGCCCCAGGCGTTGCTGTCGCCGACATGAGTCTCGAACCGTCCGGCCACCAGCGAGGCGCCCCCGGAGAGGTCCGCGAGACGAGCAGGTTCGAGCCAGCCGTATCGCGCGATGAGAACAACCCGGCCTTTGGAGGTGGCGGCCCACGCCACGTCACGGCCGATGCGGTCGGTCCTCCGGCCGGTGTCGATATATCCCAGGCGTCTCAGAGCCTCGTCCTTGTCGAGCCCCTCGATCGAAGCCAAGTCCAGCGCGAACCCCATGTGCCCACCCGTCTGAATTGCGCAACCAGTCGTAAGTTCCGGGTTTGTTCGAGTCAAGTTTGGGTTGCGCAGCGACGCCCCTGAGTCGGTGGTCGGCGCACGCGGAGGGCGTAGACTTGCGCCCGTCGCGCATAAGCTGACAGGAGCCGAGCATGTCTCAGTCGTATCCGGGTGAGTGCTTTTGCGGCGCCGTGAAAATCGAGGTCACGGGCCAACCGGCAGCCATGGGCTATTGCCATTGCAGATCCTGCCGCTCGTGGTCGGGCGGGCCCGTCAACGCCTTCAGTCTCTGGGAGCCATCGGCGGTCAAGGTGACGGCCGGCGAGGAATACGTGGCGACCTTCGCCAAGACCGAGATGAGCGAACGCAAGTATTGCAGCAAATGCGGCGGCCACCTGATGGCCAATCATCCGCCCTTGAAGCTGGTCGACGTGTTCGCCGCGACGATTCCGACGCTTCAATTCGAGCCGGGCGTCCACGTCAACTATGCCGAGACCGTGCTGCGGATGAAGGATGGCCTGCCGAAACTGAAAGACTTCCCGGCCGAGTTCGGCGGCTCCGGCGAGGCGATCGGCGAGTAAATGCGGCCGATCGGCAGGTTTTCAACGTTCCCTTTCCGTTTCCTGCCGAAAGCCGCTAGCAAGGCGGTGTGAACGCCCCGGCACCGAGTCTGGATCTTGCGCCCGCCCTGGTGGTGTTGCCAGGGCCGCGGGGCGGCGTCGCCGATGCGACCGGCGGCCAGGCGATCCGCGCGCCCGACGCCCGTGATCTTCTGCAGCGCGGCCCGGTGCTCGTCGCCCACGCCTCGATGACGGCGCGGCGACTGGGGCTCAATGCGCCGCCGCGGATGCCCGGGCTGTTCGACGCCCTCGAGCTCTACGCCTTCGCCCGGCCGGCGACCTTCTGCGCGCCGTCGGCGGTGGGTCTGGCCCTGGCGCTGGGCCAGCCCGAACCGAAGGGCGCGCAGGCGCAGGCCGAGGCGTTGCGCGCGGCCTGCACGCAGCTGCTGAACGAGATCGCCGCCAGCCCGCAGCCGAGCCGCGAGGAGGCGCTGGCCCTGGCCGAGACCATGATGCGCGCCGGCTGGGCCTGGGGGCCCTCGGTGGTCGCGGCCCTGCGATCGGCTCCGGTCGGCAACCAGTTCCGCACCTCGGGCATGGACGTCTGGACCCGCATCGCCGAGTGGGAGGACCAAGCGCCGCCCGGCGAGGCCAGTTCGCGGCCCGTCGTCCCGGAGGACGCCGGCCAGCGGCTGGCCGAGCTGCTGCAACGCTCGGGCCTGGATGAAACCCGGCCGGCCCAGGCCGAGTACGCCCAGGAGGCGGCCTTCGCCTTCGCCCCGCGCGAGCGCGAGGGCGAGCCGCGGATGATGCTGGCCGAGGCTGGGACCGGGGTCGGCAAGACCCTCGGCTATTTGGCGCCGGCCTCGCTGTGGGCCGAGGCCAACGGCCCGTCGGTCTGGGTCTCGACCTACACCCGCGCGCTGCAGCGGCAGATCGAGCGCGAGAGCCACTCGATCTTTCCCGACCCCAAGGTGCGCGCCAAGAAGGCGGTCGTGCGCAAGGGGCGCGAGAACTACCTCTGCCTGCTGAACTTCCAGGACCTGGCCAACACCGCCCAGCTCGGCGGGGCCGACCTGATCGGCATGGCGCTGACCGCGCGCTGGGCGCGGGCCACCCGCGACGGCGACATGACCGGCGGCGACTTCCCGGCCTGGCTGCCGACCCTGTTCGCGGTCCCGGCCGCGGGTCAGGCGAGCGCCGCCAACCTGGTCGACCGGCGCGGCGAGTGCGTGCACACCGGCTGCCAGCATTATCGGGCCTGCTTCGTCGAGAAGGCGATCCGTGGTTCGCGCAAGGCCGACCTGGTGATCGCCAACCACGCCCTGGTGCTGACCCAGGCGGCGTTCGACGGCGCCCGTGCGGCGCGCGGCTCCAAGGCCGACGGCGAGACCACCCAGCTCAAGCGCATCGTCTTCGACGAGGGCCACCACCTGTTCGACGCCGCGGACGCGGCCTTCGCCGCGGCGCTGTCGGGGCAGGAGACCGCCGAGCTGCGCCGCTGGATCCGCGGGCCGGAAGGCCGCGGTCGTCGCGGCCGCGGGCTGGAAGCGCGGCTGATGGACATGCTGGGCGACCGCGAGGATGCGCGCGAGGCGCTGATCTCGGCCATCCAGGCCGCCGCCGCCCTGCCGGGCGAGGGCTGGTCGGGTCGGATCGCGCCGCCGAACGGCGAGGTCAACCCGATCGGGCCGATCGAGTCCTTCCTGGTGGCGGTGATCGAACAGCTGCGGGCGCGGGCCGCGCCGTCCGACGTCGGCATGGAGTGCGCCGCCCGCCCGGCCCTGGACCTGGTGCGGGCCACCGCCCGCGAGGCCGCCGCGGCGCTGGCCAAGATCGAGGCTCCGCTGCTGGCCCTGGCGCGGCACCTGGAAGATCTGCTGGACGAAGAGGCCAGCCAGATCGTCACCAGCGACCGCGGCCAGTTCGAAGGGGCGCTGCGCGGCCTGGACCGCCGTTGCCGCATGCTGCTGCCGGCCTGGCGCTCGATGCTGAGGGCGATCGACGAGGACGCCGAGGACGACCCGGACTTCGTCGACTGGTTCGACGCGACGTTCCTCTATGGTCGGGTGGTGGACGCCGCCTGCCGCCGCCACTGGGTCGACCCGACCGAACCGCTGACCAACGCGGTCATCGCTCCGGCGCATGGGGTGCTGGTGACCAGCGCCACTCTGACCGACCCGACCCTGGACGACCCGTTCGCCCTGGCCGAGATGCGCACGGGCGCCGCGCGGCTGCCCGACCGGCCCAAGACCCTGAAGCTGGCCTCGCCGTTCGACTATGCCGCCAACGCCCGGGCCTATGTGGTCACCGACATCGGCCGCGACGACCCGCGCCAGGTGGCCGCGGCGATGCGCGAGTTGTTCCTGGCGGCCGGCGGCGGGGGCTTGGGCCTGTTCACCGCCATCCGGCGGCTGCGCGCGGTGCACGAGCGGATCGCCGCGCCGTTGGCCGACAAGGGGCTGGCGCTCTACGCCCAGCACGTCGATCCGCTGGAGGTCGGCGCGCTGGTCGACATCTTCCGGGCTGAGGAAGACTCCTGCCTGTTGGGCACCGATGCGGTGCGCGACGGGGTCGACGTGCCCGGCCGTTCGCTGCGGCTGCTGGCTTTCGACCGGGTGCCGTGGCCGCGGCCCGACATCCTGCACAAGGCCCGCCGCGCCCGGTTCGGCGGCAAGGTCTATGACGACAACGTCGCCCGCGCCCGTATCAGCCAAGCCTTCGGCCGGCTGATCCGCCGCGCCGACGACAAGGGCGTGTTCGTGATGCTGGACGCCGCCGCCCCGACGCGGCTGTTCTCCGGCCTGCCCGAAGGCGTGCGCGTCGACCGGCTGGGCCTGGTCGAGGTCATCGAGGCGGTGACGGAGTTCCTGGGGCCGGGGGTGGAGACGGACCCGGCCGAGTAGGGATACTGCTTAGGCGACGCCTGCCCCATCAGAGCAGGCTGATCCCCAAGGTTCAGGCCAATGCGCTTGACCCTTACTGCGCCGCGGTCTCCGCAACCTCAGCCGTACGTCCGCGGAACGCCGCGACCTCCCCCGGCAATTCGAACATGTAGCGCAGGAACATCTCGCTGAAGAGGCGAAGAGGCTTGGCGTCATCCTCAGTGAACTCGTCGGGATCGTGAAGCGCATCGTTGCCCTCGACCCGGACATGGTCTGCCCAGTCTTTCATGTCGGGCGTGATGAGCCGGTGCTCGTGCAACCATTGCAGGCGGGCATAGAAAGTTCCCCGCGGAATTCCATCCACCGCCTTCGTGGCAATGTCGAGGGCAGACCGATACATCGCCACGGCCGCGTTCCAGCTGCCTCGCAGGTAAGCGTCTTCCCCCTCGACGAAACGCTTGGCGACCGCTGGCGGAGTGTGCGGGGGAGCCTCGGAAGCGATCGTGCAAGGCCACACATCAAGCACACTCATGGTCGGCTCAATGTTCCCGCTGAACTGCTGGGGTGACAGGCCGTTGACTCTATTCGAGGCCAAAAATGAGATTGGCTTGTGACAGCCGGCGCAGACGCCAATCGCGCCAAATTCATGTTGTTCGGCGTTGCGGGAGTAACTGTATGGAATGCTAAAGGCGACACGCGCCGTAAGGCAGTGCGGGCAGTCGCGTTGAATTAACCCCACGAACGAATCTCCTTCGAGCCGATCTTATAATCCTAAAGGACCTCGACGCGTCCGCCAGCCATTCGCCAACGCGGGAACGACGTCATGGCTTTGGTGTCCGGCAAGCGTGTAGCGCTTGTCTGGGGACGCTCGCGGGGCGCGGCCGGGCTGAGATCTGATCCATCCGGCGATCTTGCTGCGCAAACCGGGATGACACGGTGGAGGTTATCGCGCCGCTGTGGGCGCGCGGACCAGTTCGCCCTCGATGGCGTCGAGCAGCGGCGGCGCGGCGCGGTCGATGTTGGCGAGCAGCACGGCGACGTAGCCGCGATCCAGGTAGAGCCGCATGCGGGTGCTGACGCCGGCGTCGAGGCCGGAGTGGCCGGCGGCGGCGCCGACCGCGCCGTGGCCGATCTCGAACCCGGCGGCGTAGTTGTCGCGATCTTCGTCAGCCCACAGGCGTTGCAGGGACGCCTGGGAGATCAGCTTGTTCGACTGCAGCGCCAGGGCGAAGCGGTGGAGGTCGCCGACGGTGGAGTACCCGCCGCCGGCCGGGATGCCGCGGCGCATGATGCGGATCGAGTTCTCGCGCCAGCCGTAGGCGCTGCCCGGGACACGGGTATAGCCGATGGCGATATTCTCGACCGGATCGTCGATGAGGTCGCTGGCGGTCGCGGTCATGCCGGCCGGCGCGAAGATGTGGCGCTGGACATAGGCGTAGTAGTCCTCGCCCGACGCCTGGGCGATCACCGCGCCGAGCAGCAACATGCCGGTGTTGCTGTAGTTGAACGTCTCGCCGGGCTTGGTTGCGAGCCGCGAGTCGCGGACCAGCGGCTTGAAATGGTCCAGTTCGCGCAGGCGGAAGCGGGGCTTGGTGTCGAGTTCATCGGCGACGTCCGGGACCAGGCCGCTGGTGTGGGTCATGAGTTGCCAGACGGTGACCTGGCGGGCGATCTCGGGCGCCAGCCAGGATGCGTCGAGGTAGCGGTCGAGCGTGGCGTCCGGCGAGAGCTTGCCGGCCTCGACCAGCTGCATCGCCGCCACGACCGTGAACATCTTGTCCATCGAGCCGATGTTGAAGCGGGTCGAGGTGGTGTTGGCGACATGGTAGCGGCGGCTGGCTTCGCCGCAGGCCTTCTCGACCAGCACCTTCTCGCCGGCGGCGATCAGGACGGCGCCGGAGAACACGCCGGCCGCGCAGCCCTTGTCGATCAGCCCCGAGGCCCGGGCCGTGAATTCGGCCTGACTCAGAGGCTTGGCCCGCGGGAGGGCCCAGGCCGGGGCCGGGGTGGGCTCGAAGGCCGCGACGCGCGGGGTCGCGGCGGAGTCGAGCCTCAGCTCGACGCCCTGCACGCCGCCATAGATGCGGTTGCGCACTGCGATCTCGACCAGCCGCGGATCGCCCGGCCGCATCCGGGCGCCGATCAGATCGACGCCGCCGCCGCTGATCCAGCGTTGGTCTTTGAAAAAGCCTTGAATCGCCTCGCGGGGTACGGGCTCGGCGTCGCGCAGCATGAAGCGCTCGAAGCCCGCGTCGCTGTTGACCGCATCGACATAGAGCCGGGCGAAGCTGTCGGCTTGCGCCTGGCCGGGCGCGGGCGCAGCAGAGCTCGCCGAGGCGGCGAGAGTGGCGGCCAGGACGATCGCAGGGCCCCGCATGAGGTCTCCAGTTTTGGTGGTGAAGCTGGATCGTTGCAATGCTGGGGCGAGCGCGTCAACGGCGCCGCCGTCGCGTATCGGGCTACTGGCCGCCCGCGAGCCAGCCGTCTTCGCGCAGGCGGCCGACGCGGGCGCGGGAGACGGGGGCCTGCAGGCCGCCCTTGAGGTTCAGACGCAGGTTGCGGCCGTCCTCGACGACGCCTGTAATGGCCGAGCGGGCGACCCACCAGGAGCGGTGGGTCTGGGCGCCTTCGAGGTCCTTGAGGCCCTCCATCGCCTGGGAGAGCGACATCAGCACCAGGGCCGAGCCCTGGGGCGTGTGCACGCGGACGTAGTGGTCCTCCATCTGCAGGCAGAGCACCGTGCGGCCCAGTTGCGGCGGCAGGCGCTCGCGCGGGTCGGCCGAGGCCGGGTTCGGTCCGCCGGCTGCGGCGCGCGGGCGGGTCGCCCAGAGCACGGCGGCGGTGATCAAGGCGCTGATCAGCAGGCATTGGGCGTACCATTCGAGCCAATGGACCTGACCGACGACCGGCCAGAGACGCAGGGCCAGGGTGCGGCTGACCACGGCGGGGAGCGCGGCCAGCAGGGCGACCGCCGGCGGCGTCCAGAGCCAGAGCGGGACGCCGCGCTGGGCGGCCCAGGCCGAGAGGCGCGGCAGGCTGAACCCGAAGGCCAGCCAGCCGACCCAAAGGTTGGCGACCCAGTAGGCCATGCGCACGGGCGCTGAGTCGTTGAGGTAGCTGCCGAACGGCCCGATGGCGCCGAGGACGAGACCGAGCGCGGTCGCCGCGGCGAAGCCTGTCGCCGCCGTCCGCCATTTCGCCCGATCGCCGCCCGCCGATTCCATAGGCTGACCCTAGCAAAGGAGGGCCGCAGCCGCAGCCGGGTCGCCCGGCCGCGAACCCGTTCGCCCGTTCACGCAGAACCACTGGCGCAGGGCGAGATCGGAGGCATCGCTGGGCCCCCAACGTACCCTTCGAGAGTTCTCGCCCATGCCTCTGCTGTCCCTGATCGCCGCCCTCGCCCTGGCCTCCGCTGCGCCGGAAGCCGCCCCAATGCAGGCGCCGGCGGTCACGACGAGGCCCGCCGACGCGGCGGCGTTCTCGCGACTGACCGTGCCCGACGGCGACGGGCTGGCGATCGAGGCGGGGGTGTGGACGCCGCCCGGCGGAGGGCGCGGCCTGCCGCTGGTGGTGATCTCGCACGGCAACGGCGGCGACTTCCGCAGCCATGAGGACACGGCCCAGGCCCTGGCCGCCGCCGGCTTCGTGGTCGCGGCGCTGACGCACACCGGCGACAACTGGCGCGACCAGAGCCGGGCCACCGACGTGGCCGGCCGACCGCGGCAGCTGTCGGTGCTGATCGACTACATGCTGACCGGCTGGGCCGGGCGCGTCGCGATCGATCCGCAGCGGGTCGGCGCGTTCGGGTTCTCGGCCGGCGGCTTCACCGTGCTGACGGCGGCGGGCGGGCAGGCGGACGTCTCGCGCATCGGCGAGCACTGCCAGGCGAACCCGGGTTTCTATGACTGCCGGCTGATCGCGGCGCGGCCGGTGGCGGAAGGCAGCCCGGCATGGACCCGCGATACGCGGATCAAGGCGGCGGTGGTCGCAGCGCCCGCCCTGGGCTTTGCGTTCACCCGCGAGGGTCTGGCCGGGGTGAAGCAGCCGGTCCAGCTCTGGCAGGCGGGCGGCGACCAGGTGCTGCCGGCGCCGTGGTATGTCGAGCCGGTCCGCGCGGCGCTGCCGACCGCGCCGGAGTTCCATCAGGTCGAAGGGGCGGGGCATTTCGACTTCCTGCGGCCCTGCACGCCGCAGCTGGCGGCCGCCGCGCCGGCGGTGTGCGCGCCGACCCCGGGGTTCGACCGGGCGAAGTTTCACGAGCGGTTCAATGCGGAGGTGGTGCGGTTCCTGAAGACGCGGCTTTGAGGGCCGGCGGAGGTGTCATCCCGGAAGGCGCGTCAGCGCTTGTCCGGGACCCATTCGCGCTGGAGCGGGAGAATGGGGCGCGGCCGAGCCGGGGCCTGGTCCATCCGGTGTCTATGGGTCCCGGTCTTCGGCTGCGCCGAAACCGGGATGACAGCGGGGGTGTAACACTTAGCTTTTACGGAAACTTTTTCTTGCCAGGCGCGGTCTCAGATAGTTAGCTAGTGCGGAAACTAATTGGAGCCGAGCCGATGAGCCTGGTGCTGCACTTCCATCCGCTGTCGTCCTACTGCCACAAGGTGCTGATCGGGCTCTATGAGCGCGGCACGCCGTTCGAGGCGCGGGTGGTCGACCTTTCGCAGACGGCGGGCGAGTTCGCGGCGCTGTGGCCGACCGCGAAGATCCCGCTGCTGGTCGACGGCAAGCGGGTGGTGCCGGAGACCAGCATCCAACTGGAGTATCTCGACACCCGCTATCCGGGCCCGCCGATGCTGCCGGCCGATCCTGAGGCGCGGCTGGAGGCGCGGCTGTGGGACCGATTGTTCGACCAGTACGTGATGACGCCGATGCAGAAGATCGTTGCCGACCGGATGCGGGCCGACGGCGAGAAGGACCCGCGCGGGGTCGAGAACGCCCGCGACATGCTGCAGATGGCCTATGGCCTGATCGACGGGCATATGGCCGGACGGACCTGGGCGGCGGGCGAGGCCTTCAGCCTGGCCGACTGCGCGGCGAGCCCTGCGCTGTTCTATGCCGGGATCGTTGAGCCGTGGGGCGAGGAGCGGGGCGAGCTGGGGGCCTATTTCGAGCGGCTGATTGCGCGGCCGTCGGTGGCGCGGACGCTGGCCGAGGCGCAACCGTTCTTCGACTACTTCCCCTATCGCGAGCTGATGCCGGCGCGCTTCCTGGAGGAGGCGTGAACGGGGGCGGCGAGGGGTTGGACCGGGTGTTCACGGCGCTGGCCGATCCGGGGCGGCGGGCGATGATCGACCGGCTGGCCAGCGGCCCGGCCTCGGCCAGCGAGCTGGCGGCGCCGACGACCCTGGCGCTGCCGTCGGTGATGAAGCATCTGGCGGTGCTGGAGGCGAGCGGCATGGTCTCCTCGCAGAAGGCCGGGCGGGTGCGGACCTATCGCCTGGCGCCGGACGCCTTCGCCGGGCTGGAGGCCTGGGTGGCGCAGCGCAAGCGGGCCTGGAACGCGCAGTTCGACCGGCTGGACGCCTATCTGGCGCAGACCAAGAGCAGAGACGACCGATGACCTCGGCGAGCCACACCAGTTTCGTGATCGAGCGCCGGTTCGCCGCCCCGCCGGCGGCGGTGTTCGGGGCCTGGGCCGACCTGGAGGCCAAGAAGCGCTGGTCGGACTGCCACGTCGACGAGGGCGAGACCGAGCTGACAATGGACTTCCGGCCCGGCGGGCGCGAGAGCTATCGCGCGCAGCTGCCAAGCGGGGTTAGCCAGCGGGTCGAGAAGGTGTTCTTCGACATCGTGCAGGATGCGCGGATCGTCTTCGCCTACGACGTCGAGATCGGCGGCCGGCGGCTGTCGGCCTCGCTGGTGACCGTCGAGTTCACCGGCGAGGGCGAGGCGACCTTCATGCGGATGACCGAGCAGCTGGCCTATTTCGACGGCCACGACGACCTGGAGGACCGCATCCACGGCACCCGCGAGGGGATCGAGCGGCTGGCGCTGGAGGTCGAGGCGGGCGGCGCCCACTGAGGATCAGTGGGCCGAGCTCTTGGAGAAGACGTTGATCACCAGCACGCCGGCGAGGATCAGGCCCATGCCGACCATGGCCGGCGGATCGAGCCGCTGCTTGAACAGCACCCAGGCGATGATGGTGATCAGCACGATGCCGACGCCCGACCAGATCGCGTAGCCGATCCCGACCGGCACCGTCTTCATCGAGTGCGACAGGCAGTAGAAGGCGACGCCGTAGCCGACTGCGGTGATCAGCGACGGGACCAGCTGGGTGAAACTGTCGGACGCCTTCAGCGCGCTGGTGGCGATCACCTCCGCAACGATGGCCAGGCCCAGCCAAGCGTATCCGTTCATCCCTGCTCCTCATCGAACTCGGCGCTTGTGCAGATCGCCAAGCGGGTGGAAGCATATAGCCGGTCGGGGTCACGAGCGCCCGCTCCCAAGAGGCGGGCGCCTCCAGTTGGGAGGGCCCATAGGATGGGCAGACCAGGTTCCGGCGCCGCACGCGCCATCGCCCTCGTCGGCGCGGCGGGAGCCGGTAAGACTAGCCTCATGGAAGCCATGCTGTTCGCGGCCGGCGCGATCCCGCGCCAGGGCGAGGTCGGCTCGGCCAGCGTCGGCGACGCCAGCCCGGAGGCGCGCGCCCGCGGGCAAACCATTGAATTCAATGTGGCGGGCTTCGAGTTCATGGGCGACCGCTATGCGGTGATCGACTGTCCCGGATCGCCGGAGTTCTCGGGGACCGAGGACTTCGTGCTGCCGGCGGTCGACCTGGCGATCATCGTCGCCGACCCGAACCCCGCGCGCGCCCATCTGCTGCAGCCGATCTTCAAGGAGCTGGAGGCGCGGCGGACGCCGCATGCGGTGTTCGTCAACAAGATCGATCAGGCGCGCGGCGGGCTGGACGAGCTGATGGCCGCGATGGCCCCGGCCTCGGGAAACCGGCTGGTCGCGCGGCAGATCCCGCTGGTCGAGAAGGAGCACGTGACCGGGTTCGTCGACCTGGCGCTGGAGCGGGCCTTCGTCTACCGGCCGGGCCAGCCGAGCCAGCAGATCGACCTGACCGGCGAGGTCGCGGCGGCCGAGGCCGATGCGCGGTTCCACATGCTGGAGCAGCTGGCCGATTTCGACGATACGCTGATGGAGCAACTTCTGTCGGACCTGAGCCCCGACCAGGACGCGGTGTTCGCCGACCTGGCGGCGGACCTCGCCCAGGGGCTGATCACCCCGGTGTTCTTCGGCTCGGCGCTGAACGGGTTCGGCGTGCGGCGGCTGCTGAAGGCGCTGCGGCACGAAACGCCGGACGTGGTGGCGGCGGCCGCACGCATGGGACTGGACGGGCCCTGCACCTACATTTTCAAGACCTCCTACGCCGGCCAGGCGGGCAAGATCGCTTATGGCCGGGTGATGCAGGGCGAACTGGCCGACGGCCAGGAGCTGACGCTGAGCGGCGGCGACAAGGCGCGGGCGGGCGGGCTGGTCACCTTCTCCTCGCCAAGCGGCAAGAAGACCGACAAGGCGCTCGAAGGCGAGGTGGTCGCGATCGGCAAGCTGGAGGCGGCGATGCCGGGCATGGTCGCCTCGATGGACGCCAAGGCCCGCAGCCTGGCGCAGCCGGCGTTCCCGCCGGCGACGCTCTACTCGATGTCGATCTCGGCCAAGGACCGCAAGGACGACGTGCGGCTGTCGGCGGCGCTGAACAAGCTGGCCGAGGAGGATCCGGCCATCGTCGTCGCCCAGGATCCGGCGACCCAGGAGACCATCGTCTCCGGCCGCGGCGAGGCGCATCTGCATGTGCTGCTGGAGCGGCTGAAGCGCAGGTTCGGGGTCGAGGCGGCGACCGGGCGGCCGAAGGTCTCCTACCAGGAATCCCTGCGCAAACCGGTCACCCAGCGCGGGCGGCACAAGAAGCAGACCGGCGGCCACGGCCAATTCGGCGACGTGGTGCTGGAGATCAGGCCGCGGGCGCGGGGCGAGGGCTTTTCGTTCTCGCAGAAGATCACCGGAGGGGTGGTGCCCAAGCAGTGGATTCCCTCGGTCGAGCAGGGCGTGCGCGACGCCATGGAGCGCGGCGCCTTCGGGTTCCCGGTGACCGACGTCGAGGTGGTGCTGGTCGACGGCTCGTACCACAGCGTCGACTCCTCGGAGATGAGCTTCCGGGCGGCCGGACGGCTGGCGATGAGCGAGGGCCTGCGGGCCGCCGCGCCCTATCTGCTGGAGCCGGTCGAGAAGCTGATCATCCACGCGCCGCAGGCCTCGACCTCGAAGATCACCCAGGCGGTGTCGGCGCGGCGCGGCCAGATCCTCGGCTTCGCGCCGCGCGAGGGCTGGAGCGGCTGGGACGAGATCGAGGTCTGCCTGCCCAGGGCCGAGCGTCAGGACCTGATCCAGGAACTGCGCGGCCTGACCCAGGGGCTGGGCGAGTTCACCGCGCAGTTCGACCACATGGCCGAACTGCCCGGCAAGCTGGCCGAGCAAGTGGCGAAGGGCGAGCAGCACGTGGCTTAACAAATGGCGTCATCCAGGAAGGCGCGGAGCGCCTGTCCGGGACCCATTCGCGCCGCGTTGGCGGAATGAGGCTCGGCTGAGTCAGCACCTCAGCCATCTGGTGTTCATGGGTCCCGGTCTTGCTGCGCAAACGGGGATGACAGCTTGAGTCAATGCTTGCCGCGGTCGCGGCCGAAGTTGGGTTCGGCGCTTTCCTGGCCGGCGGCGATGATGCCGCGGCGGATTTCGCGGGTGCGGGTGAAGAGGTCGTAGAGCTTGTCGGACTCGCCCCAGCGGATGGCGCGCGACAGGGCCTGGAGGTCCTCGGTGAAGCGGCCGAGGATTTCGAGCACCGCGTCCTTGTTGGCCACGAAGACGTCGCGCCACATGGTCGGGTCGGACGCGGCGATGCGGGTGAAGTCGCGGAAGCCGCCGGCCGAGTACTTCATCACCTCGGCCTGGGTGACCTCCTCCATGTCGGCGGCCGTGCCGACGATGTTGTAGGCGATCAGGTGCGGCAGGTGGCTGGTGACGGCCAGCACCAGGTCGTGGTGGCCGGCGTCCATCTGTTCGACATTGGCGCCGAGCGCGCGCCAGAACTCGGCCAAGCGGCCGGTCGCCTCGATGTAGGCCTCGTCCGCGCGCGGCTGGGGCGTGAGGATCACCCAGCGGTTCTGGAACAGCTCGGCGAGACCGGCGTCGGGGCCCGAATGCTCGGTGCCGGCGATCGGGTGACCGGGGACGACGAAGACGTCAGCGGGCAGAGCCTTGGCCATGGCGTCGGCGACGCTGCCCTTGACCGAGCCGACGTCGGTGACCGTGGCGCCGGGCTTGAGCGCCGCGGCCGCTGCGGCGGCGGCCTCTCCCATCGCCAGCACCGGGACGGCCAGGACCACCAGGTCGGCGTCCCTGACCGCCTGCGCGATGTCGCCGGTGACCTCGTCGGCGTAGCCGAGCTCGGCGATGCGGGCGCGGTGCGCCTCGCTGGCGTCGGCGACAAAGACGTGGCCGACGGCGCCGGCCTCGCGGGCCGCGCGGATCACCGACGAGCCGATCAGGCCGCAGCCGATCACCGCCATGCGCGGGTAGATCACGCTCATGCGCCGGCTCCGTTCAGAAATTCGCGCAAGGCCTCGACCACGGCGCGGTTGTGTTCCTCGAGGCCGATGGTGATGCGCAGGTGATTGGGCAGGCCGTAGCCGGCGACATTGCGGGTGATCAGGCCCCGGGCGCTGAGGAAGGCGTCGGCCTCCTTGGCGGTCTTGCCGGGCGTGGTCGGGAAGCCGACCAGCACGAAGTTGGCGGCCGAGGGCAAGGGCTCAAGACCGAGGCCGCCGAGCTGTTGGGCCAGCCAGGGGCGCCAGCGGTTCACGAGGTCGAGCGAGCGGCGCTGGAAGTCATCGTCGCCGAGGGCGGCGACCGCGGCGAGCTGGGCCGGGATGTTGACGTTGAACGGCAGGCGGATGCGGTCGACGGCGGCGGCCATTTCCGGCGGCATGTAGGCCCAGCCGACCCGCAGCGCGGCCAGGCCGTGCAGCTTGGAGAAGGTGCGGGTGACGACGACGTTCTCGAACTCGCGCACCATCGACATGCCGTCCTCATAGGCCGGGTCGTCGCAGAATTCGGCATAGGCGCCGTCCAGGCAGAGGACGACGCTGGGCGGCAGGGCCGCGTGCAGGCGGCGGATCTCGGCGCCCGAATTCCAGGTGCCGGTCGGGTTGGCTGGATTGGCGACGAAGACGATGCGGGTGCGCGCATCGACCAGCTTAAGCAGCTCGTCGACGTCGATGCGGTAGTCGGGCTCGGGGGCCATGCGCACTTCCGCCTGGCAGGCGCGCGCGCCGATGGCGTAGGCGCCGAAACCGAACTCGCCCTGGACGATGTTGTCGCCCGGTTCGAGGAAGGTCTGGTTCAGCAGCTGGAAGATTTCGTCCGAGCCGCAGCCGAACAGCAGGCGCTCGGGCTCCAGGCCGTAGGTCGCAGACAACGCCTCGCGCAGGATGGTCGCGCGCCCGTCCGGGTACATCTGCAGCTGGTCGAAGGCGGTGGAGAACGCCTCGCGCGCCGCGGGGCTGGAGCCGAGGATGTTCTCGTTGGCCGACAGCTTCAGCGGATGCTCGACCCCTTCGACCTTCGACTTGCCCGGCACGTAGGGGGCGATATCGAGGATGCCTGGCTTGGGCGTCGGGCGCGGGGCGGAGGCGCGGTCGAGAACGGTGTCGGGCATGGCTTCGGCGGCAGGAGCTCGGCGGCGATGGAGGGGAGCGCCGTCTTACACGTCGATCGGCGCCGGCGCAGCCCCGATGACGCCGGTCAGGCGGCCGGGGGCGCGGGCCAGCCGCTCGTCGCCCGGCTGGTAGAAGCCCATCAGCGCGAACAGCTTCAAGCCGCCGGCTTCGGCGATCAGGTCGCCGGCGACGCCGTCGCGGCCGAGCGCACCCTCGATGGCCTGGGCCGTGCCGCCGGCGTCGGTGACCCAGTAGGTGAGGTCCGCGCCGGTGGGTTCGACCTCGACGTCGGCGACGGCCAGGGCGGTGTTCGGGCCCCAGGCCGACAGGCACGGCAGGGCGGCGAACACTTTCAGCTTCGGCTCGGCCAGCAGGCGGCCCCACCAGGGGGTGTCGCACGACAGGGCCAGCACCGCGACGCCGCCGAGGGTCTTGGCGCCGGCGATGGCGTCCTCGGGGCGGGCGACCTGGCGCAGCGAGGCGGCCGCGCCGAAACGCAGGCGCGCGCCCTCGACCGCGCGGCCAGGATCGCGGCCGCCGAAGACGCTGATGTGGAACGGGCCCTGGCGCGAGAGGCTGTCGCCGATCAGTTCGCGCCAGATGCGCACGACGAGGCTGGGGCGGGCGGCGTTGCGCGGCCGCTCGAGCAGGCTGCGGATGAGCTGGGCCTCGCGGCCGGGGCGCAGGGCGAACTTATCCGCATCGCCCGCCGCGGCCTTGGCGGCGGCGACCTCGACGGCCAGGCCCGCACGCTCGTCGACCAGGGCCAGCAGCTGGGCGTCGATCGCGTCGATGCGCGCGCGCACGGCCTCGAGGGTGGGCGGAGCGGACTTGGGATCGGCCTTGGCCATACTTTCCCCCGAAAACGAAGGTTCGGCGCATAGGTCATCGCAGGCGAAGGCGCAATAGGCCCCTTCGCCGCAAAAAAGTTGCACCAGATACCTGTTGCCGCGCAAGGCGGCGCGGGCGGCTAGCGGGGCTTGCGGAACACCAGGACGAACTGGTCGGTCTTGCCGCGGATGGCCGGGTCGAAGACGCTGGCGGTGTGGGGATCGGCGGCGTCGGCCAGCAGCGGGCTTTCGCTCTCCAGCACGAAGCCGGCGGCCTTCAGGTCGCTCTTCACCGCCTCGGGGTCGATGCGGTGCAGGCTGTCGGCGGCGCTGATGCCCGAGCCGGGCACGGCGGCGTGGTCGACCACCAGCAGCACGCCGCCGGGCTTCAGCGACTTGAAGAGTTCGGCGTCGACCTTGGCGGCCATCCCGGACGGGAACGGCTTCAGGTAGAGGTCGTGATAGTTCTGGACGGTGACGATGGCGTCGAGGCCGTCGGGCAGGTCGAGCTGCTGGAAGCTGGCGTCGAGCGGGGTGACGTTCTTGTAGGCATCCGCCACCTTCTTGAGGTTTTCGCCGTAGGACGCCTGGAACTTGATGAACTCGGCGGGCTGGTAGGCGTAGACGTGGCCGGTCGGCCCGACGGCGGCTGACAGGACGCGGGTGAAGTAGCCGCCGCCGATCACGAAGTCGGCCACCTTGTCGCCGGTCTTGATGTCGGCCAGGGCCAGCAGGTCCCCGGGCTTGCGGGTCGCATCGCGGGCCACGTCGGCGGCCGGACGGGCCGGGTCGGCCAGGGCCGCGGCGATGTTGGCCGGAGGCGCGGCGAAGGCCGAGGTCGCCAGGGCGGAAGCCGCCAGGCCGGCGGCGAGCACGAGGGCGAGGATGCTGGTGCGCTGGGTCATGGGGGACGCCTCTCCTTTTGGCGGCAGGCTAGCTGTGCAAGGGCGGTTCTGGAATATCGTTGTTATCGATTTGAGCCGGCCGGCGGCTCGGCTCAGATAGGCGAGCGGGGTGACGGGCGCCTCGCCCAAAGGGGGGATGGGCATGGGTCTGGATCGACGGAACTTCCTGGCCGGGGCGGCGGGCGCCGGGCTGGCGCTGAGCCTCGGCGGCGCTGCGGCGGCGCAGGTCGATGGGCTGGCGAAGATCACCGGCGGGGCGGCCCCGATCTCGCCGCAGGAACGCCTGGCGCGGATGGCCAAGGCCCAGCGGCTGATGAAGGCGCAGGGGCTGTCGGCGCTGGTGGTCGAGGCCGGTTCCTCGCTGACCTATTTCACCGGCGTGCGCTGGTGGCGCAGCGAGCGGGTGACCGCCGCGATCATCCCGGTCGAGGGCGAGACGCTGATCGTCACGCCGCACTTCGAGGAGCCGTCGGTGCGCGAGACCCTGGCGGTCCCGGCGCAGGTGCGGGTCTGGCAGGAGGATGAGGATCCGGCCCTGGTCGTCGCCGACTGGCTGAAGGCCCGCAAGCTGGCGGCCGGCAGGATCGGGGTCGAGGAGACGGTCCGCTTCTTCGTCCATGACGGCCTGGCGCGGCGGCTGCCCGATGCGACCTTCGTTTCCGGCGCCGACGTCGTGCGCGGCTGCCGGATGATCAAGTCGCCCGCCGAGCTGGCGCTGATGCAGCTGGCCGCCGACGTGACGGTCGCGGCCTACCGCTACACCCACGGCAAGGTCGAACGCGGCATGACCCAGGCCGAGGTCGGGGCGATCATGAACAAGGCCACCCGCGCGCTGGGCGGGACGCCGGAGTTCGCGATGGTGCTGGTCGGCGAGGGCGCGGCCCTGCCGCATGGCTCGGAGAAGCCGCAGGTCGTGCGCGAGGGCGAGATCGTGCTGATGGACTGCGGCTGCACGGTCGAGGGCTATCAATCCGACATCTCGCGGACCTTCGTGTTCGGCGAGCCGACCGGCGCCCAGCGCAAGGTCTGGAGCGAGGTGGCGCGCGGCCAGCAGATCGCCTTCGAGACCGCCCAGGTCGGCGTCGCCGCCGGCGCCGTCGACGATGCGGTGCGGCGCCACTACGAGAGCCTGGGCTATGGACCGGACTACGGCCTGCCGGGGCTGTCGCACCGGACCGGGCATGGCATCGGCCTGGACGGCCACGAGCCGATCAACTTCGTTCGCGGCGAGGCGACGAGGCTGGCGCCGGGCATGTGCCTGTCCAACGAGCCGGGACTCTATCTGCCCGGCCGGTTCGGGGTGCGGCTGGAGGACTGCCTCTATATGACCGAGCAGGGGGCGCGCTGGTTTTCGACGCCGCCGACCTCGATCGATCGGCCGATGGGCTGACATCCTGCTGACAGGTTCTGGCGCCGGAAGCGGCGATGATGCGTTTCGTCATCGCGCGTCTGGAGTATCGCCATGGGCAAGCACATCGCCTTCATCGTCATCGACAACTTCGCCGACTGGGAGCACGCGCAGCTGAGCGCCGCGGCGCGAACCTATTTCGACGGGGCGACCTCGTTCCATACGCCGGGGGGCGGCCGGTCACCTCGATGGGCGGCATGACCATCGATCCGGGCGCGGCCATCGAGAACCTGCAGCCCGAGGCCTATGACGCGCTGGTGGTGATCGGCTCGGACGGCTGGACCGGCGACGACGCGCCCGACATCGCCTCGGTGCTGCAGGCCGCCGACGCGGCCGGCAAGGTGGTGGGGGCGATCTGCGCCGGGACGGTGGCGGCGGCGCGGGCCGGCCTGCTGGACAGCCGGCGGCATACCTCGAACGCCCTCGACTTCATGCGCCACTACACGCCGGGCTATCGCGCCTGGGACCTCTATGTCGACACGCCCGCGGCGGTGCGCGACGGCACGCTGGTGACGGCGGCGGGCTCGGCGCCGGTCACCTTCACGATCGAGGTGCTGGGGGCGCTGCATCCCGAGCGGGCCGAGAGCCTGGCGCAGTTCCGGGAGATGTGCGCGGCGGAGCTGGCGGGGTAGGCGTTCGCCAGCGCACCTGCTGTCATCCCGGAAAGCCCGCAGGGCTTGTCCGGGACCCATTCGCGCAGGAAGGGGTGATGGGGCCCCGGCCGAGCCGAGTTCTGATCCATCCGGTGTTCATGGGTCCCGGTCTTGCTGCGCAAACCGGGATGACACGCGATGGGATTCGGTAGGCGTCAGTACACCTTCGGCGCCGGGCCGATGGCGACCGGACCGAGGGTGGTCTGGCCGGCCTGGAAGGTGACGTTGGCGCGGGCGACGTCGTCGTTGCCCTGGCGGGCGGCGGCGACCGCCGAGGCGGCCATGGCGGCCTCCGGGCGAATGACCCCGTTCTCGGCCATGGCGCCGAGCGCCTTGGGCGCCTCGCGCAGGGTGACGTCGAGCGAGCCGTTCAGGCGGCCGTCATAGCCGACGCTGAGCACGCCGGACTGGGCGCCGATCACCGCCTCGCCCGCGGTGATCCCGGCCTGGCGCACGGTCATGCGGCCGCCCGCCGTGGTCCAGGCGCGGACCGCTTCGGGCCAGTTCGCGCCCTTGAAGGCGCTGATCTTGGAGAGCAGCGAATCCCAGGAAATCGAGATCGGCTTGTCGCCGGCGATGTGGGCGAACAGGCCCGAGAGCCGGGCCTTGCCGGCGTCGACCTTGAAGAACACCGCGGCCTGGTCGTCCGGGCCGGGGCGGAAGTGGAACTCGACCTTGTCGGCGGCCGACAGCGCGAACGGCTGGGCGCCGGGCGTCGGCGTGAAGGCGAGCTTGGTTCCCTCGAACGAAAAGCGCGGCAGCGGCTGGTCGAGGCCAGCGAGGCTGGCGTGGATCACCTCGCCCTTGACCTCGACCGGGCCGCCGACCGGGCGGGTGAAGGTCAGGCCCTGGGGCGCGGCCAGCACCCAGGACGACAGGCCGTGCATGAAGGCCTGGGCCTCGAGCTTGGGGGCGGCCAGCGCCCAGCCGGACGGCTCGCGGACCTTGGCGTCGTCGAGCTGGATATTGAGCCGGAACGGGTAGCCGTAGATCCGCTGGTTGCTCCAGGCGACGTCGTAGCCGGCCTTGCGCAATTGCTCGGCGCCGGCCTCCAGGCGCTTGGCCGCCTCGCCGCGCGCATAGACCCAGGCGCCGCTCCAGGCGAGCGCGGCCGCGCCGGCGAGGATGAACGGAATGTAGAGCGCCGCGCGTCGGGGTTTGCGGTGGTGCGCCGGATCGGGCACACGGGTGGAAGGCGGAGCGGGATTGTCGCGGCGGGCCATGTCGGTTGAGCGTTGGGTCTTCGGTTACGGGTCGCTGATGTGGCGTCCGGGGTTCGAGTTCGTCGAGCGCCAGAGCGCCACCCTACACGGGCGGCGTCGCGCCTTCTGCATCTATTCGGTGCACCATCGCGGCACCTATCAGCGGCCAGGCTTGGTGCTGGGCCTGGCGCCGGGCGGCGCGGTGCGCGGGGCGGCCTATCGGGTCGCCGAGGAGCACTGGCCGGCGACCTACGAGTACCTGCGCGAGCGCGAGCAGCCGACCGAGACCTATGTCGAGGCCAAGGCCAATATCAGGCTGGCGAACGGCCATCGGGTCGAGACCCTGGTCTTTCTGTCGGACGTGCACCATCCGCAGTGGGCCGGGGCGCTGTCGCTGGAGAAGCAGGCCGAGCTGATCGCCGGGGCCCATGGGCTGTCCGGGCGCAATGTCGACTATCTGCGCGACCTGGTCGTCCACCTCTGCGAGATGGGGGTGCACGACCCGGTGATGGAGAAACTGCTGGGCATGGTCGAGGCGCGCGAGCTGGCGGCGCGGTGAGGACTTTCCCTCCCCTTCATGGGGAGGGAAGGCGCGTCACAGCTCCAGCAGCGCGTTCGAGGCGGTTTCGGTGCGCTCCTGCAGGGTGCGCATGAACTCGGCGCGCTTCAGGCCCGGCTGGATCGGCTCCAGGTACTCGAAGACGATGGTGCCTGGCTTGCGGGTGAAGCCGTGCTTGGGCCAGTGGACGCCGGCGTTGGTGGCGACCGGGTGCACGGGCACGTCGATCTCGCGGTAGAGGGCGGCGATGCCGGGCTTGTAGTCGGGCGCGGCGCCCGGGGCGGTGCGGGTGCCTTCCGGGGCGATGATCACCTGGCGCTTGTCGGCGAAGCGTTCCTGGGCGTCCTTGACCAGCTTGCGCAGGGCCGCGGAGTGGCCCTCGCGGTCGACGACGATCATCTTGGCCTTGATCGCGTACCAGCTGAAGAACGGGATCCACATCAGCTCCTTCTTCATGACGAAGCAGGCGTCCGGCATGAAGGCGAACTGGGCGAAGACGTCGAACATGCACTGGTGCTTGGGGGCCAGCAGGGCAGCGCCGGTCGGCATGTGCTGGCGGCCGCGAACCTCGACCTTGATGTCGCAGACCACGCGCAGCAGGACGATGATGCCCTTGGCCCACATGCGCATCATGCCGGTGCACCAACTGCGCGGGGCGGGCAGGACGACGATCGCGCAGCCGACCGCGACGAGGACGGACCACAGGTAGAACAGGAAGGCGAAGGCCAGGGAGCGCAGGGTCGTCAAAAAGGTCAGCCTTTCTTCGGCGGGGCCGGTTCGTTGCGGGGGCCCAGGCCCAGCACCGCCTCGCGGCCCAGGATCGCCAGATACTTGCAGTACTCGGTCACCATCAGCCGCGCAGCCCCGCTGGTCCGCCACCAGCGGCCGGCGTTCATCACCGAGGTGGAGACCGGATAGGGGGTCAGACGCTTGTCGGGCATGGCGCCGCGCAGTTCGAGCATGGCGCGCGGCATATGGTAGTCGGCGGTGACCACGATCAGGCTGTCGAAGCGCATGGCGCGGGCCCACTCCTGGGTCTCGCGGGCGTTGCCGAGGGTGTTGGCGGCGTCGAAGCCGAGGTCGACGCAGCAGTCGTAGAGCCGGCGCACGGCGCGGCTGACCACGCGGATGTCCTCGCGCGAGGCCTCGCGGCTGACGCCGGAGACCAGCATGCGGCGGGCCTTGCCTTCGGCCAGCAGCTCCATCGCCGCGCCGATGCGCTCGTTGGAGCCGGCCCCGGTCAGGGCGACGACGCCGTCGGCGACCGCCGGCTGGGGGGCCGGCGTCGAGCGCTCGACCCGTTCGGCGAAGGCGAGCAGGCCGGCCGCCCAGATGGCGGCGGCGACGAGGAGGGCGGTCAGGCCTTTCACGCCAGCTCCCGGACCATGGCCTGGGCGGTGAAGCGCGCGGCGAGCGCCGCCACGCCGCCGGCCACCAGCGGCGCGGGCAGGACGGACAACAGATCGATCCAGGCGATCGGCAGCACGGGCGTCAAACCTTGGCCTCCCCCCGCCAAACGCAACAGAGCCCCCATGATCGCCGCACCGCCGGCTCCGAACAAGCCCGCCAGGGCGGCCATGCGCGCGAAGCGGACCTGGAACAGCCGGGCGATGAAGCTGTCTTCGGCTCCGGAGAGGTGCAGCACCTCGACCACCTCGCGGCGGGCGGCGAGGCCGGCGCGGGTGGCGAAGGCCACCACCGCGGCGGCGGCCACGGCGATCAGCCCGAACACCGCCAGCCCGGCCCAGCGGGCGGTGCGGGCCGAGCGCTGAATGTCGGCCATCCAGACCGAGTGATCGTCGACGACGGCGTCGAGGCCCTGGGCCTTCAGAGCCTGGTCGAGGGCCGCGGCGCTGGCCGGCCGCTCGCGGGTGAGCTGGACGGCGACGAGCCGCGGCACGGGCAGGTCGGAGAGGTCGGCGTCGCCGAGCCAGGGGGCGATCAGCGCCTCGGCCTTCTCGCGCTCGATGGCGCGGGCCTCGGCGACCCCGTCGACCCCGGCGAGGGTTTCGGCGGCGCGGGCCGCCGCGCCGTCCGGCGTTTCGTTGGCCTTGGGCCGCACGATGATCGTCGCCTGGCCTTCGAGCTGGTCGGTCCAGTCGCGGGCGGCGCGGTCGGCGGCGAGCACCGCCAGCAGGGTCAGGCAGGCCAGGAAGCAGAGCACCGCCACCACGAAGGTCAGCGAACCGTCGCGGGCGTCGGATTCCGGCAGGAACGGGGCGGGTCGCCAGCGGGCGACGTCGAAGTCGCTCATCGGCGGGCTCCCTGCGCGACCAGGCGGCCATGCTCCAGGTGCAGCACCGGCATGCCCGAGCGGGCGACGAGGTCCTGGTCGTGCGTGGCGAACAGCACCGTGGCGCCCAGGCGGTTCAGCTCGACGAACAGCTTGAGGATGCGCAGCGCCATGTCGGGGTCGACATTGCCGGTGGGCTCGTCGGCCAGCAGGATCTCGGGGCGGTTGACCACGGCGCGGGCGATGGCCAGGCGCTGGCGCTCGCCGCCGGACAGGGTGGCGGGCATGGCGTGCATCCGGTCCTTGAGACCGACCCAGGCCAGCAGTTCGGCGACGTCGTCGCGATAGGTGTCCGGCTTGCGCCCCTCGATCCGCAGCGGCAGGGCGGTGTTGTCGAACACCGAGAGGTGATCGAGCAGCTTGAACTCCTGGTAAACCACCCCGATGCGGCGGCGCAGGAAAGGCTGGGCCTCGCGCGCGATGGTCGAGACGTCCTGGCCGAACAGGTGCATGAGTCCTTTGGACGGCTTGGCCGCCAGGAACAAAAGCTTCAACAGCGAGGTCTTGCCCGCTCCCGAGGCGCCGGTCACGAAGTGGAACGACCCCGGCTCCAGTGAGAAGGTCAGGTCCTTCAAAGTCTCGGGGGCGCGACCATAGCGCATCGACACATCATCGAAGCGGACAACGGCGTGATCGGCGTCGGTGGCGCCTGTGGCGTTCGGGTTTCTGGACATGGGGGCCGAAATCGGCGACCTCGGTGGAGGTTGCTGGAGCGTCCGATTCGGCTGTCATGATACTGACCTGTCCAGACTGCGCCACCAGCTATTTCGTGGACGATTCCAAGATCCCCGCGGATGGCCGGTTGGTGAAGTGCGCCAGTTGCGGCGCGCGCTGGACTGCGACCCCTGCGCCCCCCGAAAAATCGCTGGAGCTGGAAACCTCCGAGGAGGAAGGCGCGGTGGCGCGCGAGCCGGCGCCCGAGCCGGAGGCGGTCGCCGAGAAGCCGGTCCGCGAACTGAGCGGCGATGAACTGCCGCGGGCGTTCCGCGCCAAGGCCGACACCGACCGGCGCGTGCGCGAGGCGGCGGCCACCGGCGTCATCTGGGCCGGCATGGCCGCGGCGCTGGTGGTGATGATCGCGTTGGCGATCATCTTCCGGGTCGACGTGGTGCGGCTGTGGCCGCGGACGGCCAGCGCCTATGCCGGGGTCGGCCTGCCGGTGAACAGCTTGGGCCTGGTGATCGAGGGCGTGCGCTTCGAGCCGTCGCTGCAGGAGGGCCATGCGGCGCTGTCGGTGTCGGGCATGATCCGCAACATCGAGAACGAGCCGGTGGTGACGCCGCCGCTGCGCATCAGCCTGCTCAACGCCGAGGGCAAGGCCGTGGCCACCAAGATCGCCCGCCCGGCCGACGCGCGCATCCCGCCCGGAGAGACCCGCCACTTCGCGATCGCGCTGCTCGACCCGCCGGCCAGCGCCAAGGAGCTGGAGGTGGCGTTCGCGCCCCGCGAACCGGTAAACCTCAACGTCAAGCAGGGCGATCCGGCCCCCGTCGCCCCGAAGGCGGCCGGCCCGGCCCTGCGTCCCGCCGCCGAACCGCCAGCGCCCGTGCTCGCGCCGGTGGAAGCCCAGCCGCTGCCCCCGGGCAGCCCAGACGCCCTTCCGTCCCATGACTGATCCTGTCGCCCAACCCGCCCCCACCGTCCTGCTGACCGAGCAGGAGGTGGCCGGCCGCGTCGAGGCGCTGGCCCGCCAGATCGCCCCGGCGATCGATGACGAGACGGTGGCCGTCTGCCTGCTGACCGGCGGGCTGTGGTTTGCTTCGGACCTGACCCGGGCGCTGGCGCGGGCCGGGCGCTTCGTGCGCTTCGATGCGCTGTGGCTGGCCTCCTACGGCGACGAGCGGGCCAGCCTGGGGCGCTGCGAGGTGCGGGCCGACCTGCAACGGCCGCTGGCCGGGCGCACGGCGCTGGTCATCGACGACGTCATCGATACCGGCCTGTCGCTGTCGGAGGCGCACCGGCTGGTGCGCGACGCCGGCGCCAGCCGCGTGCTGACCGCGGTGTTCGCCAGCAAGCCCTGGCCGACGCCGCGGGCGATCACCCCGGACTTCGTGGCCTGGGAGGCGCCGGCCAGGTTCCTGGTCGGCTACGGCATGGACGCGGCCGGCGCGCTGCGCGGCCTGCCCTATATCGGAGCGATGGACTAGGCGGCGCTGGCGGCCAGCACGGCCGCCTGATCGGCGCGCGCGCACCAGGCCGCGACCGTGAACATCAGCTCGGCCGGCTGGATCGGCTTGGGGTGCACGTCGTCGAAGCCCTGGGCGATGAGCCGCTCGCACTCGTCCGACATGGCGTCGGCGGTCAGCGCCAGGACCGGAACGCCGCGGGGCCCGGCCTCGCCGGCGCGGATGCGGCGCAGGGCCTCGATGCCGTCCATGCGCGGCATGTGGACGTCCATCAGCACCACGTCGAAATGGCCTGCGCGCAGCACGTCGAGACCGTCGAGGCCGTCGTCGGCGAGGCTGACTGTCGCGCCGGCCGCTTCGAGGATGGCGCGGGCCACGGCCTGATTGACCTTGTTGTCGTCGACAACGAGGACCTGGCGGCCCTGCAGGCTGACGGTGTCGGGCGCGGCCTGGGACGTTTCGGGCGGCGCACCGGTCGGCAGGGGCAGGGCGACACGGAAGGTCGAGCCGGAGCCGGGCTCGCTCTCCACCGAAATCTCCCCGCCCATCATCGCGACCAGCTGGCGACAGATGGAGAGGCCAAGCCCGGTGCCGCCGTAGCGGCGGGTGGTCGAGATCTCGGCCTGGGAGAAGGCCTGGAACAGGTTTTCCTGCTGGTCGCGGCGCATGCCGACGCCGGTGTCGGCGACGACGATCTCGATCCCCTGCGGGGCGAGCGGCGCGATACGGACCGCGACCGAGCCCTGGTCGGTGAACTTCAGCGCGTTGGAAATCAGGTTCAGCAGGATCTGGCGTACGCGCACCGGGTCGCCGACCAGCCAGGTCGGCGTGGCCGGGTCGATGTCGAAGGTCAGCTCCAGGCCCTTCTGGCGGGCGCTCTCGCTCCACAGCAGGAAGGCCTGTCGGCCCATCGTCTCGAGGTCGAAGCCGACGCTTTCAAGGTCGAGCTTGCCGGCCTCGATCTTCGAGAGGTCGAGGATGTCGTTGAGGATCGCCATCAGCCCGTCGCCCGACTGGACGATCATGTCGAGATAGTCGGCCTGCTGGCGGTCGAGCTTGGTGGCCGCCAAGGCGTGGGCCATGCCGAGCACGCCGTTCATCGGGGTGCGCAGCTCATGGCTCATCATCGCCAGGAAGGCCGACTTGGCGCGGTTGGCCTCCTGAGCCTCGGCCTGGGCCTTTTCCAACGCTACGGCGTTGGCGCGCAGGGCGCGCGACACGTGGATCACGCAGATCGCCAGAGCGACCAGCGCTCCGGCGGCGAAGACCGCGCCGCGGCCGCTGAAATCCCCCGAGGTCAGGGGGGCGATCGCCAGGGCGGCGGCGGGAAACGGGACGATGGCGAGAAACGCCGCGCGGCTGAGAGCGGCGTATTTCAGCCCTTCGAGAAGGATCCCGAACATCACCAGCAGGGCGCCGAAGCGCGCGGCCTCCGAGCCGTAGATCCAGCAGCCGACGGCCATGCCGGTCCAGATGAGGCTGAATGTGACCGCGGGGGCCAGCCGTTCCCAGCGGGTCTTGCTGCGATCCTTACGGACGTTGCGGGTGAAGCTGAGGTGACTGGCCAACAGGACCAGTTCGAGGATGGCGCTGACGGCGATCCAGGCGCAGACCGCCTTCCAGCCGAACTGGTAGCCGAGCAGCGCCCCCACCAGGGTGGCGAGGACCAGACGGCTGATACGGCTGCGCTTGCTCTGGGCGAGCGTCGCGCCGTCCTGGCCGTCGTCCAGCATCTCTTTCAGAGCCACGTTCCGACCCGCACCCGCCCCAAGTCCCGCGACAATGTGCAGCACGGAGTTTCAAGATAGGGTTAGCGCGCGGGTTACTGCCAGGGGGCGGGGGCCTCTCTGGCGAGCATGTCTTCGTAGCTCGGGCGCGGGCGCACGACGGCGTAGGCGCCGCCCTTGACCAGCACTTCAGGGACCAGCAGGCGGCTGTTGTACTCGCTGGACATCACCGCCCCGTAGGCGCCGGCGCTGAGGAAGGCGACCAGGTCGCCGGCCTGCAGCGGCGGCATGGCCCGCTCGCGCGTGAAGGTGTCGCCGGTTTCGCAGATCGGCCCGACCACGTCGTAGACGACGGGCTCGCCCGCGCGCGGATGGACCGGGACGATCTCGTGATAGGCGTCGTACATCGCCGGGCGGATCAGGTCGTTCATCGCCGCGTCGAGGACGACGAACTTCTTGCCTTCCGGGCGTTCGTGGATGTGCTGGACCCGGGCTAGCAGCACGCCGGCGTTCGCCGCGATCATCCGCCCAGGTTCGAAGGCGTAGCCGACGTCCAGTCCGTTCATGGTCTTGGCGATCATCCGCGCATAGTCGGTGGGGGAGGGCGGCTCGGGCTGGTTGAAGTAGGGCACGCCCAGGCCGCCGCCGAGGTCGAGGCGCTGGACGGACAGTCCCTCGCCGCGCAGGCGCTCGACCAGGCCGCGCATCTTGGCGAACGCCTGGGCCATCGGTTCCAGGTCGGTGATCTGGCTGCCGATATGGCAGGTGACGCCGACCGGATTAAGGCCCGCATCGTTCGAGGCGTTGGCGTAGAGCCGCTCGGCCTCGGAGAACGAGACGCCGAACTTGTTGTCGGACTTGCCGGTCGAGATCTTGGCGTGACCGCCGGCCGAGACGTCCGGATTGACGCGGATGGCGATGGTGGCGCGGGTTCCCAGAGACTGGGCGACCTGGCTGGCCAGGCGCATCTCGGGCTCTGACTCGACGTTGATCTCGCCGACCCCCGCCTTGAGCGCGAAGGCCAGCTCCCCCTCGGTTTTGCCGACGCCCGAGAAGACGATCTTTTCGGCCGGGACGCCGGCGGCCAGGGCGCGGCGGACCTCGCCCTCGGACACCGTGTCGGCGCCCGCGCCGAGCTTGGCGAGGGTGCGCAGGACGGCCAGGTTGGAGTTGGCCTTGACCGCGAAGGCGATCAGCGGATCGCCGCCGTCGTCGCCCTTGATGCCCTCGGCGACCAGGGCGTCGCGCAGCACCGTATAGTGCCGCTCGAAGGTGGCGCTGGAATAGACATAGACCGGGGTGCCGACCGCCGAAGCGATGTCGGCCAGGGACACGCCCTCACAGAAGAGCTCGCCGCCCTTCAGCTCAAAATGATTCATCTGGGGTTCGCGTACGGATCGGGCAGGGCGCCCTGCGGGGCGCTGGCGGTCGGGTTCTGGGCGGAGTCGATCGGCAGGGTGCGCGGCGGCGCAGGGCGGTCGTCGCGGGTGCGCGGATCGACGGTGCGGACCGCGCGGGCCGGATCGGCGCCGGCGTCGGCGCCCGAGCCCTTGCCGAACATCGGACCGGGACGTTCGAGCTCGCCCATCTTGCCGCAGCCGGCCAGGGCGGCCGCGCCGATCAGGGCGATCGCAGCGAGGGGGTGAAGTTTCATCCGAGCTTCTCCTTCCAACGCGCGACCTGGGCGCGGACCTGCTCCGGCGAGGTTCCGCCGTAGCTCATGCGGCTGGCGACCGACGCCTGGGGCGTCAGCACGTCGTAGACGGCCGCGGTGATCCGCGGCTCGATGGCCTGCAGTTCGGCGAGCGGCAGGCCGGGCAGATCGACGCCCAGGCCTTCGGCCTTCTTCACCGCAGCCCCGGTCACATGGTGGGCGTCGCGGAACGGCATGTCGAGGGTCCGCACCAGCCAGTCGGCCAGATCGGTGGCGGTCGAGAAGCCGGCGCCGGCGGCGGCGGCCATGCGCTCGGCGTTCGGCTCCAGGTCGGCGACCATGCCGGCCATGGCGGCCAGCGACAGTTCGAGCGCGTCGAAGGCCTCGAAGGTCGGGACCTTGTCCTCCTGCATGTCCTTTGAATAGGTCAGCGGCAGCCCCTTCATGACCACGGTCAGCTGGGTCAGCGAGCCCAGCACGCGACCGACCTTGGCGCGGATCAGCTCGGCCGCGTCGGGGTTCTTCTTCTGCGGCATGATCGACGAGCCGGTGGTGAAGGCGTCGGTCAGCTTCACGAAGCCGAACTGCGGCGTCATCCAGATCACGATCTCTTCGGCCAGGCGCGACAGGTGCACGGCGCAGAGGCTGGCGGCCGAGAGGCTTTCAAGGGCGAAGTCGCGGTCGGAGACGCTGTCCAGCGAGTTGGCGGTCGGGGCGGCGAAGCCTAGGGCCTGGGCCGTCGCATGGCGGTCGATCGGGAAGGGCGAGCCGGCCAGGGCGGCCGCGCCCAGCGGGCATTCGTTCATCCGTGTTCGGGCGTCGGCGAAGCGCGAGGCGTCGCGGCCGAACATCTCGACATAGGCCATCAGGTGATGGCCGAAGGTCACCGGCTGGGCCGGCTGCAGGTGGGTGAAGCCCGGCATCAGGGTCGCGGCGTGCGGCTCGGCCTTGGCGACCAGGGCGCGCTGCAGGGCCTGGACCTGGTGGACGGTGCGGTCGCAGGCGTCGCGGACCCAGAGGCGGAAGTCGAGCGCCACCTGGTCGTTCCGCGAGCGGGCGGTGTGCAGCCGGCCGGCCGCCGGGCCGATCAGCTCGCGCAGCCGCGCCTCGACGTTCATGTGGATGTCTTCGTATTCGTCGCGGAACGGGAAGGTCCCGGCGGCGATCTCGGCCTCGATCGCTTGCAGCCCGCCCTGGATGGCGGCCTCGTCCTCGCTTGAAATCACGCCTTGCTTGAGCAACATCGCCGCGTGCGCGCGGGATCCGGCCAGGTCCTGGGCCGCGAGCCGCTTGTCGAACCCGATGGAGACGTTGATCGCCTGCATCAATTCGGCCGGCTTGGACGAGAACCGTCCGCCCCACATGGCCTGGCCCCCGTCTTGGGGCGCTTGCGCCGGGTGTCCGGCGCCAGTCGAGGAAGAGTGCGTCATATGAACGAGAAGTCTGCCGAGAAAACCGCTGGGGAACCCAAGGCCTTCCCGTTGAAATGGGCGCTTCGGGGCGTCGCCGTCGCTGGCGTCGCCGCGGTTGTCTACATCATCGTCCAGGCTTCCATAAACCCCCAGCGGGAAACCGACCTGAAGTCGCTGGCCAAGGGCGAGATGGCCAAGTTCGAAGTTCCGCTGGAAGCCGCCTCTCCGCCGGCCGCGAGTTTCCTCGACGCCAATGGCGCGCCCAAGCGCATCGCCGATTTCCGAGGGCAGGTGACGGTGGTCAATCTCTGGGCCACGTGGTGCGCCCCGTGCGTCATCGAAATGCCGACCCTGGCCAAGCTGGCCGCCAGCTATGAGGGCAAGCCGGTGCAGGTGGTGGCGATCAGCGTCGACCGCCCGCAGGACGCCGACAAGGCCCGCGCCTTCATCGCCAAGCACGCGCCGCTGGCCTTCTATCACGACCCCAAGATGGCCCTGCCGTTCGCCTTCAAGCCGCCGGCGGCGGGCATGCCGACGACGGTCATCTACGGCGCCGACGGGGTGGAGCGCGGCCGGCTGGCGGGCGACGCCGACTGGTCCGGCAAGGACGCCAAGGCCCTGATCGACAAGGTTCTGGCGGAAAATTGACCGGCGTTCTCTGTTGACCGCCCAGCCTGGCCGTGTGCAAAAATTTGGCCCGCAATCCGGACTTGGGCCTGCAGACGTTCATTTCCCGCCCTTGCGGATCGAACCAGCCTTCCCAGACTTGAGATTGTTTCAGGGCGCGCGTCGAGCGTGCCTTGTTTGGAACGCTAGTCAGGGAGACGAAAGCGTTATGGCCACCGGGACGGTCAAGTGGTTCAACACCACCAAAGGTTACGGCTTCATCCAGCCGGATAATGGGGGCAAGGACGTCTTCGTCCACGTCTCCGCGGTCGAGCGTGCGGGCCTGCGCAGCCTGAACGAGGGCCAGAAGCTCGAGTTCGTCGAGCGGGAGGAGCGCGGCAAGATCGCGGCGGTCGACCTGAAGCCGCTCTAGCGTCCACACAGAAACTCAGACGACGAGCGCCGGTCTGCGAGGGCCGGCGCTCGTTTCGTTCAGGCCACTTCCTTCTGGCGCGCCCGCTGGCCGGCCTCGGGGTCGGTCATCACCCGCAGGAGATTGACCAGGGAGGACCTGGCTTCCTGCGGCAGGCGCTCGAAGGCGCTCAACAACTCAAGCGCGCCTGGCGTGCGCATCCGGCTGAGAAGGTCGACGTCGCCTTCGCCGGCCGGGGTGTCCAGAACGTCCATCAGGTCCACAACCCGGCATCGCAACGCGCGCGCAATCTGAACGAGCCGGGAGAACGAGATCCGGTTGGCGCCGTTCTCGTATTTCTGGATCTGCTGGAAGCTTACGCCGCACTGTTCGGCAAGCGCCTCTTGCGACATGCCGATCGTCCTTCGACGGATCCTGACCGCGGCGCCGAGGGCCACGTCCATCGGATCGGGGGTCTTGTTAGAAAGTTCAGCAGACATGGTGGTCTCCTCACCCAAAGGTCCGCCGCCGGAGTGAAGGCCCCGAGGTTCGCTTTGGATTCAAGGAAGTTAAGGCCCATAATTCTTCTTTGAAAAGAGTACTGTTGGTGCTCAGGCCGACGATTGCCGAGCATGCTCAGCGAACGCGTTTTGCGACTTTCGAATACTCTCGGTCCGAAAGCTTTGTTCTGCGAATAAATCGGTGCGTGTAAGCGTCCGAGAAGCGAAAATCCGGCCGATTTCGCCTCAGGATCGCTGTTCACCCAGGCCGAACGCGGTTGCAGGGCGGCGGCGGCGAGGTTGAGCGCGTTCGCGGGTCGCGCCGGACATTTCACCTTAAGGCTGAGTTCGGCGACGATTTGAAGCAGGGCCGTAGCGCCGTCTCCAGCTGCCGGAAGGGTTGTAACCCTCGCAAATTCCGTAACTTGCAGACAGCCGTCGCTAGCGCGCGATTTCTCTACTACTATGGCGGGCGCCAGCGACCGCGCAGGTTCGGCGCGGGGGCGGGTCGCAAGCGGCGGGGGCGGCACGATTTACTCATCTGGTGAAATGACCATACTCGGGCCATGTCCAAGTCTGGCTCGAGATGACGAGAGTCCCTGTCGCGTGCGTCCTCGCCTTGCTGGCGGCGGGATGTGTCTCCAACAAAATCGACGTGGTCGAGAGCGGCGTGCGGCCGGATTTGCGCGCGCGCGGCCTGGCGTTCGCGCCCGAGAGCCAGGGCGCCGGTCCGATGGCGAAGACGCTGCAGGACGGGGGCCTGGCGGTGCGCGAGACGCCGGGCGCGGGCTACTTGGTCGAGCTGAGCTATAGCGAGCGGCCGCAGAAGGTCGGCGCCTATGCCGGGCCGAGCCCCGCCGCCGACGCCGCGCCGGACGCCTGGGTGGCCGCGCCCGAGAAGCGCCGGTGGTGGATGCCGCGCAGCCGCCAGCTCTGCACCCTGACCGCGCGGGTCCTGGAGGCGGCGAGCGGGGCGGAGGCTTATCGCGTGCGCGCCAGCGCCATGGGGCGCGCGCCCGATTGCGGCGAGGCCGAGGCCGGCCTCAACGCGGCGGTGGCGGGGCGGCTCGCGCCGAGCTCCTGATCTAGGCGCTGGCCAGCGGCAGGCGCACCGTGAAGCTGGCGCCCTGGCCCAGCGTGCTGGCGCAGTCGATGCGCCCGCCGTGCCGCTGGACCACCGCATGGACGAAGGAGAGGCCGAGGCCGACGCCGTCGATCCGCTCGCCGCCCTTGGGACGGACCCGATGGAAGCGCTTGAACAGGTTGGCCAGCTGGGCCGGGCTCATGCCCTCGCCCTGGTCGGCGACGGTGCAGACCGCCTGCCCGTCCTCGATCCGCACCGCGCAGTCCACCCGCCCGCCGGCCGGTGAATATTTGATGGCGTTGTCGACCAGGTTGATGAGGGCGCGGGTCAGCAGGGCGCGGTCGCCCTCGACCAGCACTTCACCGTCGGTCTCGGCGGCGACGACCGCGATCTGGCGGGCCGAGGACTGCGGCCAGAGGTCGTCGACCGCGTCGAGCAGGACCTCGCCGAGATCGAGCACCTCGGCGGCGTAGGCGTCGGCCTCGGCGCGGGCGAGGTTCACGAAGTTGTCGGCCAGGGACAGGGTGCGCCGCGCGTAGCCGGCGATGCGGTCGGCGACCGGGGCGGCGACGGCGGCCTTGGCCTCGGAGCTGCCGAGCAGGGTGAGGATCGAGACCTGCGGCGAGCGCATGTCGTGGGTCAGCAGTTCGAGGATGTGCTCGCGCTGGCGGCCGGCGTCCTTGAGGGCGGTGACGTCCGTGAAGCGGATGATCCAGCCGACCTGATCGCCGCCGGCCTCGCTGAGCGGGGTGCGGCGGATTGCGAAGCTGCGACCGTCGGGGATGGTGAGCTCGGCGTCGGCGGCCTGGCTCGCCAAGTCGAGGGCCCCGGCTTCGGGCGAGAGGCTGGCGATCAGTTCGGCCACCGGACGGCCCGCCGGGTCGTCGCCGAACAGGGCCTCGGCCTCGCGGTTGGCGATCAGCACCTGGCCAGCCAGATCGGTGACCAGGGTTGCGTCGGGCAGGCCCTGCAGGGCGTCGAGCACCTGGCGGCGCAGGTCGCGGGCTCGGTCGATAGCCGCGTGCATCAGCGCCACCTGGCGGTCGATGACGTCGGTGGGCGGGCCGCCGCGGCGCTGGGCCAGGGCCGAGAGCAGGTCAGGCTCCTGCGAGAAGGCGCGCAGCTCCTGCAGCATGTAGGCGCTGGTCGCCTCGAGCCGCCGCCAGCTCCATAGCGGGTAGACCAGGATCAGCCCGGCCAGGGCGGCGGTGGGCGGCGCCCAGACCTGCGCCTGCAGCAACAGCACGGCGCTGGCGACGATGGTCGCGGCCACCAATGCGCCGCCGAGCAGCAGGTTGGCGCGCGGCCGCAGCAGCAGGAACCCGGCCAGGGCCAGGACCAGCGGGGCCAGCGAGAAGGCCAGCAGTCGGCCGGGCCCGGCCGGCGCGATGGCGCGTCCGGTCAGCAGGGTGTCGAGCAGGTTGGCCTGCAGCTCGATGCCCGACATGATCTCGGTGCGGTGCGAGAGCGGGGTGGCGTAGCGGTCGCCCAGCCCGTCGGCGGTGGCGCCGACCAGGACGAGCTTGTCGCGCAGGAATTCGGCGGGGGTCGCGCCGTTGACGACGTCGACGAAGGAGACGGTCCGGAAGTGACCGGGCGGGCCGGCGAACGAGACCAGCAGCGGCGCTTCGCGAAGCAACGGCGCGCGGGCTGGGCCGGCCGCGGCGCCGGCGCTGGCCGGTCGAGGGGTCCCCTCGGCGGCGGCCTGCATGAAGGCCATCAGGTGCGGCCAGGCCCGCGCGCCGTCGCGCTCGACCATGTAGGTGCGGCGGATGACGCCGTCGCTGTCGAAGTCGACATTGACCTGACCGAGGCCGGCGGCGCGGGCCGCGAGCGGGGCGATCGGCGCCAGCACCTCGTAGGGCGCGCCGTCCGGTCCAGGGACGTCAAAGGTCAGGGGCAGGAAGACCGGCGGGCCGGCCGTCAGGGCGCTGGCGAGGGCGTCGTCGGCGCCGGGCGTCAGGTCCGGCTCGACTAGCAGGACGTCGTAGGCGACTGCGCGCGGGCCGTATCGGGCCAGAGATTCGAGCAGGGCCTGGTGGCGGGCGCGCGGCCATGGCCAGCGGCCGAGCTCGGCGAGGCTGCGGTTGTCGATCGCGACAACCACGATGTCCTCGTGCGGGGCGCGCACGCCCCAGCCCGACACGGTGTCGAACACCACGTTGTCGGCGCGCTCGGTCGCGCGGGTCAGCACCAGGGCGACGACCATGGCCGATACGGCCAGCGCAACCAGCACCCACTCGGCGATCACCCGCCGGCGTGCGGACCAGACCCCAAGCTTGCCGGCGCGTGCACTCAACGGCCGATTTCGAACCGCTCGAGGGGCGTCCATTTCTCGTAGAAGCCCCCGCCGGCGAAGGTTCGCGACATCACGCGCCAGTTGTACACGCCGGGAGCCAGGTCGGTGACGGTCAATTCCTGCATGGTCAGGCCGGCCTCGTCGACGACCGGCGCCTCGGCGCCCTCGCGCAGGAGCTGGAGCCGGTAGGTGCGCTCGCCCAGGCCGCCGGCCTGCCAGCGGAATTTGTAGCGGCGCACGCCGCCGTCGCGCGAGGCTACCGGGGCCTCGGCCCGCAGTGTGTTCAGCCGCCGCTCGAAGGCGTAAGTGGCCGGCAGGCCAAGCAGGCCGTTGTCGTCCAGGGCGGCCAGGCGCAGGAAGTAGACCCCGTCCGGCAGCTCGCCGAGCGCGATCTCCTGGCCCTGTGCGGCGGTCTCCTCCAGCACCTCGACGAAGCCGGCGTCGACGGCCAGGCGCACCTGGTAGCCGGCGGCCGCCGCGGGCGCGACGAGCTGGAAGCGCACGGTCTGCTCGTCCTGGATCCGGCCGGGTTGGACGAGGCCGGGGGGCGGGGCGAGATGGATCGGGTCGGAGACGCCGTCGGCGGTGGCGACCGCGCCATAGGCGGCCGCGACGTCAGCCCCGTCATGATCCGCGCTGACCGCGACCAGCCCCTCGATGACTTCGGTGCTGGCCCGACCCGCCTGTTCGTCGTAGGCGACGCGGAATTCGGTGCCGCGCACGGCCGAGACCGACATCGGCGTGCGCACCGTGTAACTGTCGCGCGGATCGCGCAGCGGAGTGACGTCGGACTCCAGCCGACCGCCCTGGACCTGCAGGTCGCGGCGCACGACCCCGGTCATCTCGACCAAGGTCATACTGCCCAGCTGCACGCGGCTCTGGGACGGCAGCGACAGGTGCGTGCCGTCGGGCAGGTCGAGCCGCAGGAAGGCGTTCGGCCCGGTGGCGACGACCGCGCCCTCGTTGAGCATCATGCCGGTGGAGATGGGCAGGGTGCGGCCGCCCGCGGTGACCGTGACGGCCCCGCGGAAGCCCGCGACGCGGGCCTCGATCGGGGTGACCTTCAGCAGCCGGGCCGGGACCTTGAGCCGGCTGCCGACCTTCAGGCGGCGCGGATCGGCGATGCGGTTCAGCCGCTGGACGGCGCGATAGTCGCCGCCGGCGAAGTAGCGGCGGCCCAGTTCATAGAGCGTGTCGCCCGGTCGGACGACGTAGCTTTCCACCGGTTCGGCCGAAAGGGCCGGCGCAGCGGCGAGCGCCTGCAGCGCCAATCCGGCGATCGCCGCCCGCTTCCAGCTCATTCCTCGGCCTCTTCCGGCGCGTCCTCGGTGAGCCGCTCGAGCCGGTAGCCGTAGCTGTATACCGGGGCGAGGCGGTAGCCGTTCTGCGGTCGCAGCTCGAGCTTGCTGCGGATGCGCGAGATATGCATGTCGAGCGTGCGGGTCGGCAGGTCGGGGTTGCGGCCCCAGATCGCCTCGAGGATGTGGCCACGCGACAGCGCCCGATGGACGTTGCGGAACAGCAGCAGGGCCAGACCGAATTCCTTGGCGGTCAGGGGCACGGGCTCGCCGTCGCGGGTCACCTGTTCGGCGGGAAGGTTGAAGCGGTACTCGCCGTGCGTCTCGATCCCGCCGGTAGCGCGATCGGGATAGCTGCGGCGGAGCAGGGCGTTGACGCGGGCCAGCAGCACGCCCGACTGGACCGGCTTGACCACATAGTCGTCGGCGCCGCCGTTCAGGCCGGCGACGACGTCGGCCTCGGACGAGCGGCTGGTCAGCAGCAGGATCGGCGGGCACGGGGTGAGGTTCTTGTTCGCCCACGTCACGACGTCCAGCCCGCTCATGTCGGGCAGGTTCCAGTCGAGGACAAGCAGGTCGAAGGTCTCGCGACGCAGAGCCGCGATCAGCGGCGTCGCCAGTTGAAAGCACTGGCAGTTGTGCCCGCCGCTCACCAACAGGCGAGCGATCGCCTCTCTCTGGGCGTCGTCGTCTTCCAACGCCGCAATTCTCATACGCATGCTCGATCGGGATCGTCATCGACGCCGCAGGGAGCCGGCGCCGACAGAAGAACTACAGCCATGGTCCGGCTAGGGGCGGTAAACAAGTGTAAATGCGCCGGAAGTTTACACCTATCGGCTAGGGGCCTGGACTACCCATGGGGCGAGTATCATCTGCCCTCGCGTGGTCCCATGAGTATCGCCGCCTATATCGCCGGCCTGTTGTTCATCTGGCTTTTCATGGTGTTGTCGCTGGGATTCGCTCTCAAGCGGTGTCTCGCCAGCGGCCGTCCAGTGGACAATCTCTGACATGTCCGCTTTCGGGGGCGTCCCCCATCCCGGCCTCTCACAGCAGGATCAGCTGACTTACTGGCTGCTGCGGCTGAGCGAGTCGCTGCATCGGCTCAATGAAGGGCTGCTGTGGGCCGGCGCTTCCCCCGGCGAGTTCGGGCGCTTGATGACGGCGCCGCAGTTCGAGGCCAGCCCGCTGGCCATGGATGTCGCCCACGCCTCGCGCGCCATGCGCCGCTTCGCTGACCTGATGTTCGTGTCGGACCCGTACCGAGCGCCGGACAATGATCGTTCGGTCTGGGAGGACCTGATGCTGGCGCTACGGGTGCTGCTGGCGACCTGCACCGAAGATAGCGAGCTATGGATGCTCGATCCCGACGAGACGCTCAGCCCGGTCCTGACACGCGAATTGCGGGCCACGGTCTATGCGGTCGAACGCCTGTGCGGTCATTTCGAGCGGGTGCATTAGGAGCCCTTCCGCTCGCGAGAGACATCGCGAGCGGAAATCGACCCTGCATTTGGGTCCGATCAGATCGGATTTTGGCTCTAGGCAGCGGTCACCGGCGGCAGACGGTAGTCGCCTTCCAGCATCGCGGCCTTGGGCAGATAGGCGCGCATGAACAGGGCGAAGGGCGCGTCCGGCGCCGGCAGCCAGTTGCTTTCGCGTCCCTCGCCCGGGTGGGCGTGGCCGATCCAGATGTCGAGCGAGCCGTCGTCGTTGTAGGTCAGGCCCGGCGTGCGGTCGCCGATCGCGTAGCGGTCGAGCGGGTTGTCGGCGAAGAAGAACTGCCCGTCGGGCGTCGCCTCGTAGAGGCTCAGCGACCAGAAGCTGTCCACCGCCGGCAGCCGGTCGGCCGGGAAGTGCAGGCGCCAGTCCTTGGCGCCGTCGTAGAGACCGCGGCTTTCGCCCTTGCCGCGCATGTACATCGCCTCGACCGGCGGCAGGGCGGCGAGCCCGGCCAGGGCCACCGCGGCGCGATAGCCGTAGCTCTGGCCGAAGTCGCCGAGGTCGGAACGCGGATAGGACCAGCCGTCGACCCAGTTGACGCCGCCGATGCCGGAGGTGCGGATCATCGTGCGGGCCTGGGCGATGCCGGCCTCGATCGCCGCGGCCTGGTCGGCGTTGAAGCGGGCGGGGTCGAAGTCGCCTTGCCCCAGCCCGAGCGGGGCGATGCGGCGCAGCAGCGCCAGGTCGGTGACCGGCGGCGGATTTGCGACCAGCAGGGCGTCGAGGCTGGCGAAGTACTCGTTCCACGGCGCGCTGCGGCGGGCGTGGACGGGGGCTTCGGAGGATTCCGGGCCCTGCAGCGAAATGCCGGCCTGGACGGCGCGGGCGGCCTCCAGATCGAACGGACCGTCGACCAGGATGCGGGCCAGGGCCCAGACATGGTTGGTCGGCGAGCGCAGGGTGTTGGGCCCCTCGCTGGTGTCATGGGGGCCAATCAGGCGGAAAGTCACCGCGTCGGGGCCGGTGGTGCGGGTGCCGAGGATCGCGAAGTTGTTGGTGTAGGCGTCCATCAAGGCCAGCGACAGATAGCGTTGGCCGCTGGCCGGCAGGGAGATGGTGACCGGGCCCGCGCTGAGATCGATCTGGGCGCTGGTGTAAAGGGTGTCGTTATTGGGCGTGGTCACCGCCCGCATCTTGTGATTGGCCAGGTTGCGCATGTGGCCGAAGGTGTTCAGCGACCCGCCGAAGCCGGCGCGGCTGGCGCGGGTGGCGGCGATCTCGATGAGCGGCAGGCCGTAGATCCAGGCCTCGCAGGCGGCCTCGCGCAGGCGGTCTAGATCGCTGGTCGGCGAGGAAGCTTGGACGCCCGACATGGTTGGATTCTCCCTGGCCGCGTGGTGTCAAATGACGGCGGCCCTGCGGCTGGGCGACCGGGCCGCGCAAACTGCCCGCGGCGCTCCGGTGTGGCAATGTGCGGAAGCGGGGCGCTAGGCTTTACGCAACCAGAAGGAGGCCCCGTAGAGGTTCAGGCCTTCAAGCGGGCCGCCGCGGAACAGGTCCGCGGCGTAGTCGGCGAGGGCCGCGTCCTGGCCGGCGTACCAGCAGGGGAACAGGATCTCGAAGGCGTCCGAGCCGAACAGCAACGCCGCGGCGAGCAGGTACTGTTCGTTCCACAGCCGCGCGACATGGCCGCCGATGTAGTCGTCCGGCAGGTAGATGTCGTGGATCTGGACGATCACGCCCGGCTTCAGGCGCGGCAGGATGTCGAGGAAGAAGGCGGTGACGTCCGAGCCTTGGAAGGCGCGGTGGGAGGAATCCAGGAAGAAGACGTCGCCGGGATCGAGAACGTCGAACATCGCCGGATCGCAGGTTTCCAGCGGCTTGCGCAGGACCTGGTCGCAGAGCGCGTCGATCTCGTTGCGGGGCTGCGGGTCGATCGAGATCAGCTTGGTCTGCAGGCCGTAGCGGCGGACGGCGCGGTGCGCGAACTTGGTCGAGACGCCCGAGCCGACCTCGACGAAACGCTTTGGGTTGGTTTGCCGCAGCATGCTGGTCAGGATCATGCCGTCCAGCGGCGGGAACCAGCCGTTCATCCAGAACGGCTCGGTGGCGTCGTAGTGGCCGTTCCAGGCGACATCGGCGAAGTCAGCCTGGATTTCGGCAATGGCGACGAACTGGCGCGCATAGTCGGCGCGCCGCCCGTCGATCAGCTCGAACAGGCGCGGGTGCGGCGGCCGCCCGGCGCCGTAGCGCACGGTGGCGCGGTAGGGATAGTCGGAGAGCTTGAACTCGTGCACCGCCCGTTCGGTGGCGAAGGCGATATCGGCGGGCGGGGTCGTCGGCGGGCCGTGCACGGCGCGGCCATAGGCTTCGGCGGCCTCGTCGGAGGCGCCCACCCGATGCAGGGCGGCCGCCAGGTCTCCCCAGGCCTTGGGCGGCGTGTCCGGATCGGCGGTCGCCTGGCGCAGCATTTCGATCCCCTCGTCGCGCCGGCCGAGCTTGAACAGGGTGACGCCCAGGAAACGCTGGGCGTGGGGATGGTCGGGCGTCTCGGCCAGCATCTGGCGGAAGATCTGCTCGGCGTGGTGCAGGAAGTGCTCGCGGAGCCGCAGGATACCGAGTTGCAGCAGGCGCTCCAACCTTGGGGTATCCGACTCGGCCATGCTCAAGTCCTTCGCCGTTCCAGCTCCTGCTCCCAGCGCAGGGCGTCGGCGACGATGACCGACAGTTCGTCGAAGCGCGGGCGCCAGGCGAACTCGGTCCTGATGCGCGCGTTGTCGGCGATGACCGAGCCGAGGTCTCCTGGTCGGCGTCCACCGACGACGTAGGGGATCTGGCGGCCGGCCGCGATGCTGACCGCCCCGACCACGTCGAGCACCGAATGGCCGCGGCCGTAGCCGCAGTTGAGCACGTGGCTGGCGCTGGGATCGTCGAGCAGCCGCTGCAGCGCCAGGATGTGGACCGCGGCCAGGTCGCTGACATGGATGTAGTCGCGCACGCCGGTGCCGTCGGGGGTGGCGAAGTCGTCGCCGTGGACGATGAGAGCTTCGCGCTTGCCTACCGCGACCTCGACCGCCGCCTTCATCAGGTGGGTGGCGCCGATGCCGGAGGGACCGGCGCGGCCGTGGGCGTCCGCGCCGGCGACATTGAAGTAGCGCAGCGCGCAATAGTTGAAGTCCGCCTTCGCCACGGCGATATCGGCCAGCATCCGCTCGGTCATGAGCTTGGAACGGCCGTAGGGCGTTTCGGGTTCGACGCGGTCGCGCTCGGTGACCGGTCGCTCGGGGGTGACGCCGTAGACCGCCGCGGTCGAGGAAAAGACGAAGTGGCGGACGCCTTCGCCGATGACGCTTTCCAGCAGCGAGCGGCTGGCTGCGGTGTTGTTGCGATAGTACTTCAGCGGATCGGCGACGGACTCGGGCGCGACCGTGGAGCCGGCGAAGTGCAGCACCCCGCCGATCGCGTGTTCCCGGACGGTCCGGCGCACCAGGGCGTCGTCTTCGATGGCGCCCTGGACGAAGACCGCGCGCGGGTCGACGGCCCAGCGGAAGCCGGTGACCAGATTGTCGATGACGACGGTGGGATAGCCGGCGTCGAGCAGTTCAAGAACCGCGTGGCTGCCGATGTAGCCGGCGCCGCCCGTGACCAGGATGGCGGGCTTGGCCCCGCCGATCTCAATCGCCATTGACCTTCCTCCCCAGGGCGCGGATCTCCGCCTCGACCGTAGCGCCCCACACGTTCCAGCGGAGGCGGTCCTCGAACGCCGCCCGAGCGGCGCGGGTCATGGCGAGGTAGCGGGCCTCGTCGGCCCAGATTTCGCGGATGCCGGCGACATAATCCTCGACCTCGGCGTCGGCTCCGAACAGCAGGCCGTTGGACCCGTGCTTGACGATCGCCCCGACGCCGCCGGTGTCGCGCGCGAGAGAGGGCAGGCTGAAGGCGCAGGCCTCGCAGTAGACGAGGCCGAACGCCTCCTGCTGGCTGGGCATGAACAGGAAGGACGAGGTGCGGAACAGCTTCTCCAGCAGCGCGGCCTGCTCGGGATCGGTCTTGCTCAGATGGCCGTGATGGACCACGCCCGGGACGCCGAAGGTCTCGGGCGGCTTGCAGCCGACGATGTGAAGTTCAGCGTCGCCGATGTGCCGGCGGAGGTCCTTGAACACCTTCAGCACCAGCGCCCCGCCCTTGCGGGGCCAGTCGTAGCCGACAAAGAGAAGCTTCAGCTTGTCGCCCTTCGAGACGCGCTCGTAGGCGGCCGGCTCGACGTCGAAGTTCGCGCCGAGCGGGGCGATCCCGAACCGCTCGGTCGGGACCTGATAGTACTCGGCCGCCGAGCGCGCCGCCCAGTCGGAGGTCAGCATGATCGGCTGGTTGCGGTTGATCAGGCGACGCTGCAGGGCGTTGCCGATGCGCCGGCTGCGGCCGTTCAGCGGGCGGTACTTGGGATAATAGTCGACCAGCGGCCCGAACAGCGCGTCGGCGACGTGCAGAACCGGCCACTTGGGGTCGATATAGGCGACCTTGTGAGCCGCGCCGATGGAGATTACGGCGTCGGCGTCGGCCTCGGTCAGGCGCTTGTCGAGCCAGTGGCCGAACGCGCGGGTCACCATCGGTTCGCGCGACACCAGCATCCCGATCGCCGCCAGGCTGGAGGCGTAGCGCAGGCTTTCATCGACCCGCGGGGTGTCGATCACGGTGAGGTCGTTGAACCGCCGGCTCAATTCGCGCAGCGCATAGTAGGGTATGCCGCTCCAGGACGAGCGGTTGAAGGGACTGCCTAGCGAGACAAAGGCGATACGCACAATGACTCCCGCTCACCAGCACATTGGCGCTAGGCCGATGGCTACCAAAGGTATTTGAATAGTGTAGTTCGAATTCTGCACGTTTTCACCGCGAAGTTGGATCATGCCGAACCTGATTTCCGTCGTCATACCCGCGTACAACGCCACCCCGACGCTCGCCGAGACGTTGCGGTCGGCGCTGCGGCAGACCCATGCAGAACTCGAAGTGATCGTCGTCGACGACGGCTCCAAGGACGGCACGCGGGCGATGGCGGAGTCCTTCGCGGCCGAGGACCCCAGGGTGCGGGTGATCTCCAAGGCGAACGCGGGCGTGGCCGCCGCGCGCAACACCGGCATCGATGCGGCGCGGGGCGACTTCATCGCGCCGCTGGACGCCGACGACCTGTGGCATCCGGACAAGCTGCGGCTGCAGCTCGAGCGGTTCACGAACGGGCCGCCCAGCCTGGGCCTGGTCTACAACTGGTATCGCCGGATCGACACGTCCGGCCGGATCATCGACATCTCGGCCGCGCCGGTGGTGGAGGGCTGGGTGCTGTACCGGCACCTGGACTGGAACTTCGTGTCCAACGGCAGCACGCCGCTGATCCGGCGCAGCGCGCTGGGCGATGTGCGCTACGACCCGGGGCTCAACGCCGTCGGCGCCCAGGGCTGCGAGGACTACCTGATCCAGCTGCAGATTGCATTGAACCACCAGTTCGCCTGCGTGCCGGCCTATCTGACCGGCTACCGCCGGACCGACGGGGCGATGACCGAGGACGTCGGCCGGATGATCCGCTCGCACATCCAGATGTACCGGGTGCTGTGGCCGGATCTGGACGACACGGCCCGCAGGCTCGCACGGCGGCGGATGGCGGGCTTCTTCGCCGAGTACGCGCGCAACCGCGCCCGCCGCGGCCTGGCTCGCGAGGCGATCGGCGCCGTGGGCCAAGCGTTCGCGCACGACCCGCTCGGCGCCCCGCTCAAGCTGGCCGAACAGGCGCGGCTGACGTTCATCTACCTCAGCCGAGGCAAGCGCGTGCGCGCGGACCGACCGATCGATCCACGCCACTTCGACGCCTATTCCGACAGCGAGATCGACACGCCCTGGGATGCGAGGCGCCGGCTTCAACGGTTCAAGAGCCTGGCTGCGCTCGACGACGCGTACGATCCGGGCATGGTGGAGCGTCCCGCTAGTTAGGGTCCATGAGCAGCGGCGCGGGCGCCAGGGCCGGCGTGGTCTTTTGCTGGCCGATCTGCAGTTTGAACCATTCGAGCGTGCGACGGATGCCGTCCTCGTAGGGAATGTCCGCGGACCAGCCCGGAAGGATCTGGTTCATCCGCGTCAGGTCCGGCCGGCGATTGGTCGGGTCCTGAGGGACCGGCGGCATGAACTCGATCGACGTGCCGGGCACCAGCTTGGTGATGTATTCGGCGACCTCAAGCACTGAGATTTCGCGGTCGTTGCCGACGTTGAGCGGGCCCGGATAGCTGACCTGATCACGCCAGAAATAGCGTTCCAGCGCGTCGATGATGTCATCGACATAGCCCCAGCTGCGCGATTGCAGGCCGTCGCCGTAGACGGTGAGCTTGCCGGTGGTCAGGGCCTGGCCGAGGAAGTTGGACACCGCGCGGCCGTCGTCGATCCGCGTGCGCGGGCCATAGACATTGAACAGGCGCACAATGCGGATGTCGATGCCGTAGACGCGGCGGCATTCGAACAGCAGGGACTCCGTGCACCGCTTGCTCTCGTCGTACGACGAACGCGGGCCGGTGCAGTCGACCGAGCCGCGATAGTGCTCGGGCTGGGGCGAGATCAGCGGGTCGCCATAGACCTCGGACGTGGAGGCGAAGGAGAAGCGACCGCCCTTGGCCAGCAGGTTGCGCAGGTTCATGGCGCCGCCGAGGTTGGCCTGGATGACGCCGACCGGGTCGCGCATGTACCACGGCGGCGAGGCCGGCGAAGCGAGGTGGATGATTTCGTCGAAGCGTTCCGACGTCGAGAACTGCTCGGCGGGCGCGACCTCGATGTGCAGGCGCGGGTCGGAAATATGCTTAAGGTTGTCCCTCGTCCCGGTCCAGAGATTGTCCACCACGACAATGCGGTCGACATCGGACCTCAACAGGAGGCGATCGATCAGGTGCGAGCCAAGGAAGCCACAGCCACCGGCGACGAGTACTGCCTTTCCCACATTCACCCCCAGTTGTGAACGGTAGAGCCAAAAACCACCCAGAAGAAATCTGGCTCGACGACCTGCTGGTTAGGGCAGTCGAGGTCCCGAAAACGGGGTGGGCGAAAGTTACGCGATAATCCGAGACTTATAGCCTGTACATTAGTCGATTTACGTTCGGATACATCCCGAAAAAAACGTCATTCTCCATTTTGGAGAATTCCGCGCGAATGCACATCATATGCGGCAGGGGTTTCTGAGCGGTTACAGTCTAGGTCGATTTCCTACGCCGCCCGTGGGTGCCGAGTGCCTCGACTCTTCTTGGCTGTCCGGCGGGCAGGCGTCGCCTTGCGGACATCGTCGCCGCTCCGGCGCCGCGACCCGCGCCCGTCGTTTTCTAAACATTCTATAGTAGAGATTGCGAGATCGCCGCAAAGTTGTGCGCGCGTTGGTTGTTTTTGGCGACATTTCGCGATCGGGTAAGTTTTGTCGTTAAGTTAAGGTTGGGAATTCGGGTGAAATTATCGCTGAAGTTGTCAATTGTAAATACAGTTAAGGTCGAGACCAATTTCGTTATTTGTCATAATTGTCTATAACTAAGCTTACATATGTATCCATTTCTCTTGACCTTGTGCTGAGCGCGTATCGATATGGCGGTCGAAGCGATCGTCAGCGCGGTAGGGACGCCCGCCGAGCTGCGCTTCAAGGAGGTGGTCGTCCGGGGCTGGGTGAGGCTCCTTCCGGCGACGACGACCGGCGGCCAGGGCGCGGCCAGACTACGTAGGCGCGCGCGGTCGTGTGTGACGGACGCTGTGCGTCGGCGACGCCCGTCATCTGAAGACGCGCAAAGGTGCTGCGCATTTCCGGCGTGCGCATGGGGGGTGGAGGACACCGATGAGCACGCCCCTGCAACGCGCCCGGATCGAGCCGATCACCGACAACCTGCCGCGGCCGACCTGGTCGGTGATGATCCCGACCTACAACTGCGCCGGCTATCTGGGCGAGACTCTGAGCAGCGTGCTCGACCAGGCGCCGCGGGGCGCTGACGAGATGCAGATCGAGGTGGTGGACGATGGTTCGACCGACGATCCGGAAGCTGTCGTGCGGGCCATCGCCGGCGATCGGGTGGTCTTTCACCGCCAGCCGCAGAATGTCGGGCACATCCTAAACTTCGCGACCTGCCTGAGCCGCGCCCGGGGGCGCTATGTTCACCTGCTGCACGGCGACGACCGCGTCGAGCCGGGCTTCTATGCGGCGATGCAGAAGGGGTTCGAGAGTTCGCCGGAGATCGGCGCCGCCTTCTGCCGGCATCGCTACATCGATGGCGACGGGCGCGAGCTCTCCGTTCCCGACGCTGAGCAACCACGAGCCGGGCCGCTGACCGGCGGCGTCGAGCGGCTGGCCGAGGAGCAGCGGATCATGACTCCGTCGATCACCGTGCGGCGGGATGTCTATGAAGAGCTTGGCGGCTTCGACCCGCGGCTGGTCTGCTCCGAGGATTGGGAGATGTGGGTGCGCATCGCCGCCCGCTGCCCGGTTTGGTACGAGCCCAAGGTGCTGGCGGGCTACCGCATGCACGAGAACTCGAACACCGGCCGCCATTACCGGTTCGCGCAGGAGCTGGGCTACACCCGGCGCGCCATCGAGATCTTCAGCGAGTACCTGCCGGCGCCGCGGGCGCGGGCCATCACCCAGCGGGCTCGGTTGACCTATGCCGACACCGCCCTCAACAATGCGCGCAGGTTCGCGCGGAGCGGGGATCGGCAAGGAACGTGCGCGCATCTGCTGGCGGCGATCAGGCTAAGCGCGACCCCGACCGTACTGCGGCGGGCGGCCGCGATCGCATTGACCCTCACCTTCATCGCCCGGGGCGCCCACGGCGTCTGATCCGCATCGGGCTGTCCGGGTGCGGGGCGGTCAGCGCGCGCTACTACGCGCCGGCGCTGCTGGCGCTGGAGGCGGAGGGGGCAGCGCGGCTGGTCGCCGTCTTCGACCCCGATCCGGCGGCGATGCAGGCGGTCTGCGCGCGACTGCCTGACGCGCGCACCTGCGCCAGCTACGAGGATCTGCTGACGGCCGACCTTGATCTGGTCCTGGTGGCCTCGCCGCCCCGGCGACACGCCGAGCAGACCTTTGTCGCGCTGGCCCGCGGGCTGGCGGTTCACTGCGAGAAGCCGCTGGCGATGTCGGGGGACGAGGCGGCCCGCATGGTCGCCGCCGCGCAGGCTGCGGGTCGGCCGTTGACCGAGGGGCTGGTGCGCCGCCGCTTCCCGTCGGTGCGGGCCATCGCTGATCTTCTGCGCCGAGGGGTGATCGGGGACCTGGAGACCGTGGAGGTCTTCGAGGGCGGCCCGTTCGACTGGCCGGTCAGTTCGCCGGCCTATTTCAGCCGCGCCGAGAGCGGCGGCGGGGTGCTGCGGGACCTCGGCCCGCACGTGTTCGACCTGCTGATCGGCTGGCTCGGAGAGCCGCAACTGATCGAATGCCGGGACGACGCCCGCGGCGGCGTCGAGGCCAATGCGCGGGTCGTTCTGGACTTCGGCGGCGTGCGGGCGAGGGTCCGCTTCAGTCGCGACTGGGCGCGGCCCAACCGCTTCGTCTTTCAGGGTTCGGCCGGCAGGATGATCTGGACGCCGTACGAGACCGACCGGTTGGAGCTTGAGCTCGACGGCCAGGTCGCCGCGTTGGTCCTGGAGAAGGGCGGCGACTTCCAGGACGCCTTCACGGCCCAGCTGCGGGCGGCGATCTCCGGCGCTCCGGAAGCGGGCCGCGGGCAGGAACCCGGTCTCGCGGCCCTGGCGATGATCGATCTGTGCTACGCGCGGCGCCTGCCGATGGCTGAGCCGTGGATCGACGTCGGCGCAGCGCCATGACGCGGATCGCGATCCTCGGCGCCAACGGCTTCGTCGGCAACCGCGCCGTCGAAATGCTGCATCTGTCGGGGCGGCAGGTGCTCCCGATCGTCCGCCGGGCCAGCGCCGCGGCGCTTCCGCGCCGGTTCGACCTGGACGTCCGGGTGGCCGATGCGGGTGACCGCGCCGCCCTGGCCGCCGCTTTGCGCGGCTGCGACGTCGTCGTCTCGGCGGTGGCCGGCGACCCGCAGGCTATCGTCGGCGCCGTCGAGCCGGTCTATCGGGCCGCGCAGGACGCCGGGGTCTCGCGGCTGATCTATCTGAGCAGCGCCTCGGTCCATGGCCAGGCGCCCGCCGCCGGCGCCGACGAGGACAGCGCTCTCAACGACCGCCAGCCGATGGCCTACAACAACGCCAAGGTCCGGGCTGAACGCCTGCTGGCTGAGCTCGCGCGTGACGGCGGAGTCGAAACGGTGGTGCTACGTCCGGGCATCGTGTTCGGGCCGCGATCGCAATGGGTGGGAGGCTGGGCCGACGAACTGCTGGCCGGCGAGGCCTATGTGGTCGCCGGCGCGCGCGGGGCCTGCAACTCCATCTATGTCGACAATCTCGTCCACGCGATCGGCTTGGCGGCGACATCGGATCGGGCGGCAGGGCGCACCTACCTGCTGGGGGATCGCGAGCAGCCCAGCTGGCGCGACCTCTACGGGCCGATCGCTGCGGCCCTGGGCGTGGACCTGGACGCGCTGCCGGACATGCCGGCGTCCGCCGCCCCCGCCCCGGCGGCGCCCTCGCCGCTGGAGCGGCTGCGTCGCTCGCCGCTGGTCAAGGGTCTGGCCGGCGGCCTGCCGCGGCCGGTCCGCGTCGGGATCGGGGCTGGGCTCAAGTCGTACCGCGCGCGCGCCGCCCCGCCCGCGCCGGTGCGCGCAGGCCCCGAGGTCTCGCTGGAACGGACCTTGCTACAGACCGGCTCGGTCTGGATTTCCTGGACTCGCGCCGAGGTGGAACTTGGTTACGTTCCCGTCGTATCGTTCGGGGAAGGGCTTCGTCGTTCCATCGCGTGGCTCGAGTCCGCAGGTTATCCAGTTGTGTCGTAAGAGGACAGGGTGGGGCGATGGCAGCCAGAGTAGCGGTGATCATACCGACCTATAATCACGCACATTACCTGGCTGCGGCGATCGACAGCGCCTTGGCCCAGACCGTGCCGCCGGCCGAGGTGATCGTCGTCGACGACGGCTCGCGCGACGATCCGGCGGCGGTGACGGCGCGCTATCCGACGGTCAAGCTGATCCGGCAGGAGAACCAGGGCCTGTCGGCGGCGCGCAACACAGGCATGCGGGCGGCCGACAGCGAGTACCTGGTGTTTCTCGACGCCGACGACCAACTGCTGCCCGACGCCCTGGCCAAGCAGCTCGAGCTGTTCGCCCAGCATCCCGACTGCGGGATGGTCTACGGCTCCTATTGCTATGTCGATGCGGTGACCCGCGAGATCACCCCTGCGCCGCTCTTCCCGCCGGGCGAGGATCCGTTTGCGACCTTCCTGCGCTGCAACTGCATCGGCATGCACGCGACGGTCATGTATCGCGCCGACCGGTTGGAGGCGGTGGGGGCGTTCGACGCCTCGCTGCGCGCCTGCGAGGACTACGACGCCTATCTGCGCATGTCGCGCAACTATGCGATCGCCGCGCGGCCGGAGATGATGGCCGAGTACTGGCAGCACGATCAGAACATGTCGCGCGACACCGCGATGATGCTGCGCTCGGTGCTCGGGGTCGTGCGCCGTTATCGCGCCGCAGCCGACGAGCGGCCGGAATGGCGCACGGCTGTCCGCGAGGGCGAGGCCCGCTGGATCCGGTTCTACTCCGACACCTGGCTGATGAACCTGCTGGAGAACCGCAAGGCGGCCGGGCTGGCCCCGCTGATGCGGCAGGCCGTCGGGATCACCCAGATTTCGCCGCGCGCCCTGCCGGCCAGCGCCGCGCGCATGGCCATCGCCAACACGCGCCGCCGCGTGCAGTCGGCGCGATCGGCGCTGCGCCGCCGCCTGGCGCAGCGGGCGGGAGGTCCGAATGGCCCCGCCTAGGGTCAGCGTCATCATCATCGTCTACAACGGCGAGACCTACCTGGCTGAAGCGATCGACAGCGTGCTGGCCCAGACCTGGCCGGATTACGAACTGCTGGTCGTCGACGACGGCTCAGATGACGGCAGCCGCGAACTGACGCAGAGCTATGTGGACGCCCATCCGGACCGCGTGCGGCTGCTGCGTCACCCAGGCGGCGTCAATCGCGGGATGAGCGCGACGCGCAATCTCGGTCTGACCCACGCCAAGGGCGAGCTGGTCGCCTTTCTCGACGCCGACGACATCTGGGCGCCCGGCAAGCTGGCCGAACAGGTCGCGATCCTGGACCGCGAGCCCGAGGCCGGCATGGTCTATGGACGGGCGCTGATCTGGCACGCCTGGATGCCGGACGCCGCCGAAGACGACTTCGTCTACGACCTGGGCGTCGAACCGGACCGGCTCTATCGGCCGCCGCATCTGTTCCATCTGCAGCTGAAGAACGTCTACCAGACGCCCACCTCCAGCGGCTCGCTGCTGCGCAAGTCGCTGGTCGACGGGGTCGGCGGCTTCGAGGCCGCGTTCAAGGGCATGTTCGAGGACCAGGTGTTCTACGCCAAGGCCCTGCTGGCCGCGCCGACCTATGTCGCCGACGCGGTGTGGTTCAAGTATCGGCAGCATCCGCAGAGCGCGACGGCCGAATCCGCCGCGGCGGGCGCCGACGACCGGGCGCGGCTGCGCTATCTCGGCTGGCTGTCGCGTTACCTTGCGGCGCAGCGGGCCGACCCGCAGGCGCGGCAGGCCGTGCGGAGCACGATCGCCGACCTGCGGCTGAGGATGGCCAAGAACATGGTGCGGCGTCTGATCGGCAAGGCGCCCCGCTGATGGCTGAAGTCTCGGTGATCACGCCGTTCCTCAACGCTGAGGCCTATATCGAGCAGGCGATCGCCTCGGTGCAGGCCCAGACCTTCGGCGACTGGGAGCTGCTGCTGGTGGACGACGGCTCCAGCGACGCCAGCCCGCAGATGGCGGCTGCGGCGGCCGCCGCCGACGGGCGAATCCGGGTCCTGGCGCCCGATCCGGCGCGGCGCGGCGCGGCCGCGGCGCGCAACCGCGGCATGGACGCCGCGCGCGGACGCTTCGTCGCCTTCCTGGACGCCGACGACCTGTTCGAGCCGACCAAACTGGCCTTCGAGCTCGCCGCGCTGGAGCGCGCGCCGCAGGCGGCGTGGATGTACGGGCCGACCCTGTGGTGGTGGGAGGGCGAAAACCCCCGCACCTGGACCGAAAGCATGCGCCGTTTCGCCGGCCGGACGCATCCGGGGCCGTCGCTGTTCAACTCGGTGCTCCTGGGCCAGCAGGGCGACGTGCCGTGCACCTGCGCGGTGCTGATCCGCCGCTCGGCGATCGAGGAAGTCGGCGGCTTCGAGGAGCGGTTCGCGCTGTACGAGGACCAGAGCCTCTGGGCCAAGCTGCTGCTGCGCCATCCGGTCTATGTCGCCGACCAATTCCAGTCCCGCTATCGCCAGCATCCGGAGTCGACCTCGAACAAGGCCAGCGAGGGCGGCGACTATGATCGTTTTCGGCCGCACGCGGCGCGGATCGCGTTCCTGACCTGGGCGGCCGAGCACGCCCGCGAGCATGGGCTGATGACGGCGCAGACCGAGCGGGCCTTTCGGCTGGCTTTCGCTCCCTACGATCTGCCGGATTGGCCGCTCGGAGCTGGCGATCGCCTGGCCCTGGCGGCGCGGCGGGCGTCCGACGCGGCGGTGCGGGCGCGCCGCGCGGTAAGGCGATCCGTGCGCGGCGTGGTCGGCCGTTAGACCCGGCGCGAACCGCTAAGGTAGAAGCCGAGGCCCGAGAGGTAGCCGCGGATCTCCAGGTCCAGGAACCGGTCGCGCGGTTGGGAGCGGCGCAGCGCCCGGCGGCCGTAGCGCACCGGCAGGCTCAGGAAGGCGCGGCGCAGGTCGCCGAGGCGGCCGGTCCGTTCGAACTGCACGAGCAGCGCCGCCGAATGCCCCCGCATGTAGCTGAACAGCTGGCGGGCCAGGCCGTCGTCGGACGCTCGATGATAGTGGAAGGCGACTGAGGACGGCTCGTAGCGGCAGACATAGCCGTTGGCGAGCAGCCGGTGCCAGAACTCGGAGTCTCCCGAGCAGCCGGCGCGGCCCACGTCCAGTCGCTCGTCGAACAGGCCGGCCGTGGCGAAGACCTGGCGACGGAACGCCATGCTGGCCCCGGCGCCGATCTCCCAGGCCGGAAAGGCCCGCCGCTCGGCCTTGAAGGCTTCGGGGGTGTAGTCCCGGGGCTCGTAGCCGCGCGCGAAGCTCCAATAGGTCTCGAAGTGCAGCTGGGCGGGGGTGGCCAGTTCGGCCGGCAGCACCAGTCCGGTCACCGCCCCGATCTCCGGCGCGTCGAAGGCCGCGACCAGGTTCTGCAGCCAGTTCGGGTGCAGCAGCACGTCGTCGTCGGTATAGGCGACGATCTCGCCGCGCGCGGTCGCCGCGCCGGTGTTGCGGGCATAGTCGAGGCCGGGTCGGTCCTCGCGCACATAGACCACGCCGGCGTCCAGGGCGGCTGCGCGGGTGGCCTCGCCGTTCGATGCGTTGTCGACCACGATCACTTCCAGCGGGCGCAGGGTCTGGGCCGGCAGCGAGGCCAGGCAGCGGCGCAGTTCCTCGGGGCGGTCGCGCGTGCAGATCACGACGCTCACCGACGGCGGCTGCGGCGAGAGGCTCAGCCGGATCCGGCGCTTAGCCGGGACGGTGCGGCGCGTGACGCCATCGCTGCCGGTCAGCGCCTGGGCGACGGGCAGGCCAGCTTCCCAGAAGACGGTCATGGCGGCCGCCGGGTCCGGTTCGGCCGACAGCGGGCGATGACTGACGCCGGGCGTCGCCACGCCGGGGCCGATCAGGTCGCTGGGGGGCGGGCTGGTCACCATCGGCGGCCGGTCAGGTCAGACGGCGACGGCGGGCATCGGCTCGGCGCGCCATTCGAACCGCGGCCGCAGCACGCCCTCCCATTCCCCGTACCAGCCGTAGCGGTCGACGTCGCTGTCGAGCAGCTCGAACAGCATCACGTCGGGAAGGTCTAGCACCTCTTCGTCGCCCTGCCGCAGGATCAGATTGAGGCGATACTCGTCGGCGTTCAGCATGTCCCCGGGGATCAGGCAGCTGATCCGATGGCGGCCGGGCGTCTGGGCCCAGGTCGATTGCGGGCTGGCGACGTCGAACACCACCACGCCGCTCTGGTTCAGTACGCGGATGTCGAAGCGCAGCGGCTGCTTGGGGGCGCCCATCCATTCGTAGTCGAAGGCGATCTGGAACGGCGTGTGGACGTCGATGAGGTGCGGATGGACCTCGTCGAGCGACAGGGCCTGGATCGCATGCAGCTTGGCCGAGCCGCCGGTGGGCGCGGTCTCGGGCGTCCAATGGCGCAGGCCGGACGGGCCTTCGGCGCCGGCGCGCAGATAGGAGGAGAGGACGTCGTGGGTCCGTCCGTCGGCCGCGACCTTGCCGCCCTGGAGCAGGATCGAGCGCGGGCAGAGCGACTGGATGGCGGTGATGTTGTGGCTGACGAACAGCACCGTGCGGCCGCCGTGCGCCAGCTCGTCCATGCGGGCCAGGCACTTCTGCTGGAAGCCGATGTCGCCGACGGCGAGAACCTCGTCGATCAGCAGGATGTCGGTCTCCAGGTGCGCGGCGACCGCGAAGGCCAGGCGCGTGTACATGCCGCTGGAGTAGCGCTTGACCGGGGTGTCGATGAAGTCGGCGACCTCGGCGAAGGCGACGATCTCGTCGAACCGGCGGGCGATCTGCTGGCGCGACATGCCCAGGATGGCGCCGTTGAGGAACACGTTGTCGCGGCCCGAGAGCTCGGGGTGGAAGCCGGTGCCGACCTCGAGCAGCGAACCCACGTGACCGCGGAAGCGGACCTCGCCGGTCGTCGGTTCGGTGATCCGCGACAGGATCTTCAGGAGCGTGCTCTTGCCGGCCCCGTTCTTGCCGATGACCCCGACGATCTCGCCGCGGGCGATGTCGAAGGACACGCCGTTGAGCGCCCAGAAATCCTCAGGCCGGGGACGCCGCTCGCCGCGCAGCAGCTGGGGCACGCGCCGGACGCCCTCGGAAATCGTATAGCGCAGGTTGGTCGAGCCGGCCCCGCCCAGGCGATAGCGCTTGGTGAGCTCGTCGACCCTGATCGCCCATGGCCGTTCGTTCTTCATATGATGTCCGCGAAGCTGCTCTCGATCCTTCGGAAGACGAAGAGGCCGACGATCAGCATGACCAACGCGCTGGCGGTGGACATGGCGACCAGATCGAACGGGAAGGGTCCGGTGTTCAGCATCGCCCAGCGATAGCCTTCGACGACGCCGGTCATCGGGTTGAGGCCGAGCAGCGGGCGCCAGGCCTCGGGCGCCATGCTGGCCGGATAGGCGACGGGGGTGGCGAACATCCAGAGCTGCACCAGCAGCGGCATCATCTGCCGCACGTCACGGAACCGAACGTTGACCGCCGCCAGCCCCGCGCCGACGCCGACGGTGGCGACGATGGCCAGCAGGGTGAAGGGAATGACGAACACCACCTTCCAGGTCGGCCAGACCCCGTAGAAGGCCAGCAGGGCGAGCAGGAACGCGAAGGCGACGGCCAGGTCGGCCAGGCCGCGCACCACCGCGGCGATCGGCAGGATCATGCGCGGGAAGTAGACCTTCTCGATGAGCTGAGTGTTGCCGATCAGGCTGTTCACCGCCCCGCTCACCGCCTGGCTGAAATAGGTCCAGATCACCAGGGCGGTGAAGCTGAACAGCGGGTAGGGGATGCCGTCGGACGGCAGCTTGGCCAGCTTTCCGAACACGACGGTGAAAACCAGCATCGTCGCCAGCGGCTGGATGATCGCCCAGGCGCCGCCGAGGATGGTCTGCTGGTAGCGGACCTTGAGGTCGCGCCAGACGAGGAACATCAACAGGTCGCGATAGAGCAGCAGCTCGCCGAGATTGAGCGCCCGCCAGCCGCTGGTGGGGCGCACCACGGTTTCCCGCAGGAGGTGCGGGGGCGAAGCCTCGTGGTCCGGGAGTGCGGCGCTGTCGGCCATGTGGTTACGAGCTCCCTCGCGGTTCCCGAGCATTGGCCGACCCGAGCGCCCGCATCAAGACTCCAGTTGCCGAGGCATTGACCACACCCGATGCTTAGGGAGTGTTAATATTGAAGCGCAATGGTCAATTGCTGCTTCGCTATTGTTGATTGTCTCCCGCCACTTTTGAGGAATGCTGTGTTGATCGACAGCCGCCGGCGCCGTGCCTTGATGTCGAAAATCGACCGCCGTATCGGCGCAGGGCTGTTCCTGAGGTTCCTGACCACCGAGCCGGTCAGCCGGCGGTTCGGCTACGACCGCGGCACGCCGATCGACCGGTACTACATCGAGAATTTCCTGGCCCGCCAGGCCGGCGAGATCCGCGGGCGGGCGCTGGAGATCGGGGACGCGGCCTACTGCCGTCGCTTCGGCGGCGAGCAGGTGACGCGCCAGGAAGTGCTGCACGTCAAGGCGGGCAATCCGGAAGCGACCATCGTCGGCGACCTGGCTGAGCCAGGGGTGCTGCCGGACGGCGGGCTGGACTGCATCGTGCTGACCCAGACCCTGCACCTGATCTACGACATGAAGGCTGCGGTCGAGGGCATGCGGCGCGGGCTGAAGCCGGGCGGGGTGGCGCTGGTGACGGTGCCGGGGATCAGCCCGGTGGCCGAGGACCAGTGGGGCACGACCTGGTACTGGTCGCTGACGACGCTGTCGGCCAAGCGGCTGTTCGGGGAAGTCTTCGGGCCGGAGAACGTCGAGGTCGAGACCTTCGGCAACGCCTTCGCCGCCACGGCCTTCCTGCAAGGGCTCGCCCATGAACAGGTCAGCAAGCGCAAACTCGACGAGGTCGACGACGGCTATCCGGTGACCATCACGATCAAGGCCCGACGCGCGGCCTAGAGCAATTTCCGATCTGATCGGATCGGAAATTGCTCAGGACTCTTCAAATTTGGAGCATTTTCTTCGCCGAACCGGTAGCCACTTCGGCGGAAAATGCTCTAGGCGTTGAGCGCCGCGCTCAGCCGACTGGCCGGCCAGTCGCCGACCTGCAGCCTGGGCAGCCGCAAGTGGTTGGCGCCCTTGCGCACCACATCGGCGTCGGTGGTGACGGCGACCGCGAACCCGGCCTCGCGCACCACGTCTACGGTCACGTCGCTGTAGTCGCCGAACGGATAGGCGAAGGTGGAGGGCGCCTCGCCCAACAGCTCGGCGCAGACCTCGCGGCTGGTTTCGATTTCCGCCCGCTGGTCCTCGCGGCTCAGTTCGCTGAGCGCCGGGTGGTTGACCGAGTGGGCGCCGAAGCTGATCACGCCCTCGGCGGCCAGGGTCTGGATTTCCTGGCGGGTCATGCTGCGATGGCTGGAGCGTCCGGTCTGCGGCATGCCGTGGCGGCGCGCGAGGTCGGCCAGCAGCGCGCGGCGCTCGACCGGGTCGAGCAGACGCATCGCCTGCCACAGCGCCTTGTAGGCGGCCTGGCGTTGCGGATTAGGGGCGTGCAGATCGCCGGCCGGGCCGAGATCGAAGGCGTGGCTTTGCCCCTCGATCTCGATGTCCATGGAGGTGACCGGCGCGCCGACGACGATGCGTTCCAGGTCGTCCCACCAGTACTCATGGTCGGCCGAGATCGCGCTGGTGGCCAGGAAGACGGTGGCCGGCAGGCCATGGGCGGCCAGCAGCGGCGCGGCGTTGAGGCCGTTGCAGGCGTAGCCGTCGTCGAAGGTGATGGCGACCGCGTCGCGCGGCAGGTCGCCGCGGGCATGGCGCTCGGCGAACTCGACCAGCGGCAGCACCGTGCGCCGGCGCTTGAGCCAGGCGAGCTGCTCGTCGAAATGGGCTGGGGTGACCGCCAGTTCCCAGGGATCGTACCCCGGCTCGTTGACGCGGTGGTACATCAGGATCGCCGGGCCGGCGGGCAGGCCGAGCATGCGGCGGCCGGCGGCCTTGAGGCGATACCCGGCCTTGCGGGCGATGCGTCTGATCCTGGACATCCGAGGCTATTTCCCAGCACAGCAATGCTTGCTGGGCGGATTAAACGCCCAAATGCCTTAGTTGAGAATGAAGTTCGCGCCGGCTTTGCGCCGCGCGCCAAAGAAAAACGGCCCGGAGCGAGAGCCCCGGGCCGTTCCCTAGTCGGTCGATGAGGCTCGCCTTAGGCGAACTGGTTCATCGTGTTGTGGACGCCGCCGGCCTTCAGCGCGGCTTCGCCGGCGAAGTATTCCTTGTGATCGTCACCGATGTCCGAGCCGGACATGTTCTGGTGCTTCACGCAGGCGATGCCTTGGCGGATTTCCTGACGCTGGACGCCCTTCACGTAGCCCAGCATGCCTTGCGAACCGAAGTACTCCTTGGCCAGGTTGTCGGTCGACAGGGCCGCGGTGTGGTAGGTCGGCAGGGTGATCAGGTGGTGGAAGATGCCCGCGCGCTTGGCGCCGTCCGCCTGGAAGGTGCGGATGCGTTCGTCGGCTTCGGCCGCCAGTTCGGTGGCGTCGTAGTCCACGCTCATCAGGCCCGCGCGGTCGTAGGACGAGACGTCCTTACCGGCCGCCTTCCACGCGTCGTACACTTGCTGACGGAAGTTCAGGGTCCAGTTGAACGACGGGCTGTTGTTGTAGACCAGCTTGGCGTTGGGGATGACGGCGCGGACGCGGTCCATCATGCCGGCGATCTGCTCGACGTGCGGCTTTTCGGTTTCGATCCACAGCAGGTCGGCGCCGTTCTGCAGCGAGGTGATCGAGTCCAGGACGCAGCGGTCTTCGCCGGTGCCTTCGCGGAACTGGAACAGGTTCGACGGCAGACGCTTCGGACGCAGCAGCTTGCCTTCGCGGTTGATGATCACGTCGCCGTTCTTCAGGTCGGCGGGGGCGATCTCTTCGCAGTCCAGGAAGCTGTTGTACTGGTCGCCCAGGTCGCCCGGGGTGTGGCTGACGGCGATCTGCTTGGTCAGGCCGGCGCCCAGCGAGTCGGTGCGGGTCACGATGACGCCGTCGTCGACGCCCAGCTCGAGGAAGGCGTAGCGGCAGGCGCGGACCTTGGCGAGGAAGTCTTCGTGCGGAACGGTGACCTTACCGTCCTGGTGGCCGCACTGCTTTTCGTCCGAGACCTGGTTTTCGATCTGCAGGGCGCAGGCGCCGGCTTCGATCATCTTCTTGGCCAGCAGGTAGGTCGCTTCGGCGTTGCCGAAACCGGCGTCGATGTCGGCGATGACCGGCACGACGTGGGTCTGGTAGTTGTCGACCGCGTCGATGATCGACTGTTCCTTGGCCTTGTCGCCGGCGGCGCGCGCGGCGTCGAGGTCGCGGAACATGCCGCCCAGCTCACGGGCGTCGGCCTGGCGCAGGAAGGTGTAGAGTTCTTCGATCAGGGCCGGGACCGAGGTCTTCTCGTGCATCGACTGGTCCGGCAGCGGGCCGAACTCCGAACGCAGGGCGGCGACCATCCAGCCCGACAGGTAGAGGTAGCGGCGGTCGGTGGTGCCGAAGTGCTTCTTGATCGAGATCAGCTTCTGCTGCCCGATGAAGCCGTGCCAGCAGCCCAGTGACTGGGTGTACTTGCCGGCGTCCAGGTCGTAGGCGGCCATGTCCTTGCGCATGATCGCGGCGTTGTACTTGGCGATCTCCAGGCCGGTCTTGAAGCGGTTCTGCAGACGCATGCGGGCCACCGACTCGGCGTTGATGCCGTCCCAGGTGCCGCTCTTGCTTTTGATGAGCTGGCTCATCTCGATGATGTGGTCTTGATAAGACATGTGCCTCTTCCGCGATCAGCCGGGGGAACTCGGCCCGGTGCTGGCGGTCACCTAGGGCGGTCGCCCGGCGGTGTGGAGTCGCTGCGAGGTGCGGATGTAAGACTTTACGGACGATCTCTGTAATGCTGTAATGTATCGACAAGGTCCGGAGTAAGAAATGGCCGCTGAACGCCGCCTGTATGTCGGTCCGAGCCTGCGCCGCCTGCGCCGGGACCACGGCCTGACCCAGGCGGACATGGCCGCGGACCTGGAGGTCTCGCCCTCGTACATCGCGCTGCTGGAGCGCAACCACCGACCGCTCAGCGCCGAAATGCTGCTGCGGCTGTCGCAGACCTACAAGATGGACATGGCCGCCCTGGCCGGCGACGGCGGGTCGGACGACGTGGCGCGGCTGCAGGCGGTGCTGAAGGACCCGATGTTCGGCGACATCGACCTGCCGACCCTGGAAAGCACCGACGTCACGACCAACTTCCCGGGCATCACCGAGGCGCTGCTGCGGCTCTACACCGCCTATAAGGAAGAACAGCTGGCCCTGGCCGACCGCGGCGCCGAGGGGCCGGCGGGCGACGCCGCCCAGGGCCCGGACGCTGCCGACCCGGTGGCGGAGTCCCGGCGGTTCCTGGCCGCGCGACGCAACTGCTTTCCGGTGCTGGACGACGCGGCCGAACGTCTGGCCCAGCAGGTCGCCGCCCATGACAGCATCGCCGCCTATCTGAAGGCGCGGCACAATCTGCGGGTCCGGCGCATCCCGTCGAGCTTCATGGTCGGGTCGATCCGCCGGCTCGACTGGCACCGCAAAGAGCTGCTGCTCGACGACTCGCTCGACACCGCCAGCCAGGTGTTCCAGCTGGCCCTGCAACTGGCCTATCTGGAGATGCGCGAGGACGTCGACGCCGTCGCGGCCGAGGGGACCTTCGCCAGCGAGAGCGGCGAGCGGCTGACCCGCCGGGCGCTGGCCAGCTATGCGGCCGCCGCGATCCTGATGCCCTATACCGCCTTCGCCAAGGCGGTGGAGGCGCGGCGTTACGACGTCGAGGCCCTGGCCCGCCAGTTCGGGGCCAGCTTCGAGCAGACCGCTCACCGCCTGACCACCCTGCAGAAGCCCGGCCACGAGCGGGTGCCGTTCTTCTTCATCCGCGTCGACCCGGCCGGCAACGTTTCCAAGCGCCTGGACGGGGCGGGCTTTCCGTTCGCGCGCCACGGCGGCGGCTGTCCGCTGTGGTCGGTGCACCAGGCGTTCAAGACGCCGCGCGAAATCGTCACCCAGTGGCTGGAGCTGCCGGACGGCGAGCGGTTCTTTTCGATCGCCCGCACCGTCACCGCCGGCGGCGGGGCATTCGGCACCCCCCGGGTTGAACGGGCCATTGCGCTCGGGTGCTCGGCCGAGCACGCCCACCGACTGATCTACACCCAGGACCGTCCGGGTCCGGAAAGCGCCACGCCGATCGGGGTCACCTGCCGACTCTGCCATCGCACCGAGTGCACGGCGCGTTCGGCGCCGCCGATCGGCCGGCAGATCCTGGCCGACGACATCCGCCGCACGAGCGCGCCGTTCGGCTTTTCCGACGCCTAAGGCAAATTCTGCCCCTGGCGCGCCAAAGCGTCGCCCCTCGCGAACAAAACGCTTCAAACCGGCGCGCTTCCGTGCAGTAAAGCGCCGGAATGGTCCGGCTCGCTGCACTGCGGCGAAGCCCAGGGACGCTTTTAGTTGGGGACACGGGTCGCATGAACATCAGCAAATCCCTCACGGTCGACGACACGCTGCACGCCTTTGTGGAAGGCGAGCTGCTGCCGGGGACGGGCGTAGCTCCGGACGCCTTCTGGGCCGCGCTGGAAAAGGTGCTGGCCGACTTCACCCCGCGCAACGCGGCCATGCTGCAGCGCCGCGACGAGCTGCAGGCGCAAATCGACAGCTGGTGGCGCGAGCGTCGCGGCAAGCCGCTGGACGTGGCCGAGGAAACCGCCTTCTTGCGTGAGATCGGCTACCTGTTGCCCGAGCCGGCGCCCTTCGAGATCAGCACCGGCAACGTCGATCCGGAGATCGCCTCGATCGCCGGTCCGCAGCTGGTGGTGCCGGTCTCCAACGGCCGCTTCGCGCTCAACGCCGCCAATGCGCGGTGGGGCAGCCTCTACGATGCGCTCTACGGCACTGACGCGCTCGAACCGCCGACCGGCGGCAAGGGCTATGATCCGGTGCGCGGGGCCAAGGTGGTGGCGTTCGCCCGGAGCTTCCTGGACCGCGTCGCGCCGCTGGCCTCGGGTTCGCATGCCGACGCCGCGGCCTATGTGGTGGCCGGGCAAGGGCTGGTCGTGCGCCTGAAGGACGGCCAGGAAGTCGCGCTGGCGACACCGGCCCAGTTCGTGGGCTATCGCGGCGAGGCGGCCGCGCCGGCCGGCGTGCTGCTGGCTCACAACAGCCTGCATCTCGAGATCCTGATCGACCGCGCCCATAACATCGGCAAGGACGACGCCGCGGGCGTCTCCGACGTGCTGGTCGAGGCCGCCCTGACCGCCATTCAGGACTGCGAGGACTCCGTCGCCGCCGTCGACGCCGAGGACAAGACGGGCGTCTATCGCAACTGGCTCGGCCTGATGCGGGGCGACCTGACCTCGACCTTCACCAAGGGTGGCCAGACCGAAACCCGTCGCCTGGAAGAGGATCGCACCTATACCGCCGCGAACGGCGGCGCGCTGACCCTGCGTGGCCGCAGCCTGATGCTGGTGCGCAATGTCGGCCACCACATGCTGACCGACGCCGTGACCTTCGACGGCGAGCCGGTGTTCGAGACTGCGGTCGACGCCCTGGTCACTGTCGCCGCCGCCCTGCATGACCTGAAGGGCGCGCGCCGCAACAGCAAGGCCGGTTCGGTCTATGTGGTGAAGCCGAAGATGCACGGCCCCGATGAGGTCGCGCTGGCTGTGCGACTGTTCGACATGGTCGAGGACGCGCTCGGCCTGGAGCGCAACACCGTGAAGCTGGGCGTGATGGACGAGGAGCGCCGCACCAGCGCCAACCTGGCCGCCTGCATCCACGCCGCCCGGGACCGCATCGTGTTCATCAACACCGGCTTCCTCGACCGCACGGGCGACGAGATCCACACGGCGATGGAGGCGGGCCCGGTGGTCCGCAAGGACGCCATCAAGGCCGAGCCCTGGCTGCCGGCCTACGAAAAGCGCAACGTCGAGATCGGCCTGGCCACGGGCTTCCCGGGCCGCGCCCAGATCGGCAAGGGCATGTGGGCGGCGCCCGACATGATGAAGGACATGCTGGCCGCCAAGGTCGGCCACCCGAAGGCCGGCGCCAACACCGCCTGGGTGCCGTCGCCGACGGCCGCGGTGCTGCACGCGCTGCACTATCACGAGGTTGACGTGCCGGCCCTGCAGGCCGCGATGCTCAAGTCGGCGACCAAGACCGGGACCGACGAGCTGCTGACCCCGCCGCTGGCGAAGTCCAACTGGAACGCCGCCGACATCCAGCAGGAGCTGGACAACAACGCCCAGGGCATCCTCGGCTACGTGGTGCGCTGGATCGACCAGGGCGTCGGCTGTTCGAAGGTGCCGGACATCCACGACGTCGGGCTGATGGAAGACCGCGCCACCCTGCGGATCTCGAGCCAGCACATCGCCAACTGGCTGCACCACGGGATCTGCACCGAGGCGCAGGTGCGCGAGACCTTCGGCCGGATGGCCAAGGTGGTCGACGCCCAGAACGCCGGTGACGCCGCCTATCAGGCGATGAGCCCCAACCCGGACGCCAGCATCGCCTATCAGGCCGCGCTGGAGCTGGTGTTCGAGGGACGCGTGCAGCCGAACGGCTACACCGAGCATGTCCTGACCCGCCGCCGCCGCGAGCGTAAGGCGCAGCTGGCCGGCGCCTGACGTCGGCAGGCCGGGATCGTGCTGCGATCCCGGCCGCCCGCTGTCGCCAGCGCCGCGCTAAATGCGCCGCATGGCGACGCCCGAGGTCAGGAAAAGATAAAGTCGCGGGCGACGAGGCTGCTCATCGGCACGCCGGCCATGACGATCGTCAGACCGCCCAGAGTGATCACCGTATCGGCGCCGAGCATAGCCACCTTGCCCGACAGGGCCTGGAAGTCCGCAGCCTGGGCGACTGATAGCGCGATGTGATCGCCCTGGGCGCGTCCGCGACGACATGAGGATGGGCCTAGAATTCAATTAAATAATTGAGATACATAGAAAAATATCGGCCCTACCCAATGCTGTCCGGCCAAGACGTTGATACCGCTACGTGGTGGAGTTTCCCCCAAACTTGGCGATCCAAGCTAAGGCTGTCTCAATTGGCGCGTGCCCAACTTAAGCCTGTCCATAGCCGTGCCATGACGGCGTCTGCGCGACGCTGAGGCTTTGGTGAGCGGATGTCGGTCGGCGTCCGCGGGCTAGACGCTCACCTGGGCGCGATCACTGTCGGTACAACTTAACGAGGGCGGGCTAACCCGCTGGAAACGCGGGCGTCGCGCTTTTCCACAACTCGGCATCGCCAACCTAACGCTGGCCCAATTTCGCGAGTGGCAACTTAAGGCCGACTTTCTAGGTCCGCTTTGCGGCAAGGAGGATATTTCGGCTTTCGACCCTTAGCGGACGTTGTTGGAGACAATCACTGGCAGGTCCCTATTGAACTGGCGTTTGACCGCTTCGTGGCAGTCGGTCCCTTGCAGTGCGATCTGTCGTAGATTGCTCGGAGGAACATATCCCACGCTCCGCAGCATAGTCAGAGGATCGGGCTCGCCTTCTCGAACCTCGAAGCAAATGATGTCGCCGATCCGGTCGCGATAGAGAAAGGGCAGGCCGCTGTCCGCGAGCAGTTGTGTCACCTTAGAGTCCTCAAACATCAGATCGCCGGGGCGGACGTCGCCGCGAGCGACTCGTGGGGGATCGGGAAGTTGCCAAACGAACACTTCGCTGCGTCCGGGCTGAGAGCCGCTCAGGTCGGTGCGTGTGGCAGCCGAGCACTCCACGCCGCGTTCAACCTCTGAGAACGAGGTCGGTCGCGAGCCCGCCACTGACAGTCCCCCGACTTCCATGCTCTGGCACAACGCAGCCTCTCCCACCGCAAACACCTTGGTCTGAGGTTCGGACCTGAATGGGCAAACGATCACATTTCGTCCCGAAAGGGCGCGGGCGAGCCTAGAGTGGGCATCGCCAACGCTAGCGACCCGCACCGACAGTTCGCACGCTTCAATTGCGCGCGCATCTTCCGTAAGCCGAAGGGGCTCGGCGTTCCCAGATGCGCTTCGCGAACCACATCCAACGAGCAAAGCGGCAAAGACCGCGACCGTCACGACATTCAGTTGGCGGGTCCAAAGTGAGCGCATCGAGAAATACTGCCGAACTTGAGCGGGAGAGCAACGTCCGCAACCCACCCATGTCCGACATCGCCGGGCGTCCGCTCCTGGCCACGCACATGGCCCGTCTAGATATATCGGACGGCCTTAAGTTGGAAATGGGTACGTCTTAAGTTGCAACGACAGTTGCGCTGGCGGCCCGGGAGGGACTCGAACCCCCGACCTTCGCTTTAGGAAAGCGCTGCTCTATCCTGCTGAGCTACCGGGCCGACCGGTGGGGTGATAGCGCAAGGCTGTTCCGGTGGGAATGGCTGCGATAGAGGGGTTTATGGGGTTCTTGAAAGTGTTTCGCCTGCTCTATGTGCAGGTTCTGGTCGCGATCGCGCTCGGCATCGCGGTCGGCGCGATCTGGCCTGAGTTCGGCGTCTCGCTGAAACCCCTCGGCGACGGCTTCATCAAACTGATCAAGATGGCCGTCGCGCCGGTGATCTTCTGCACCATCGTCGCCGGCATCGCCCGGATGAGCGACATCAAGGCGTTCGGGCGGCTGGGCGCCAAGACCCTGATCTATTTCGAGGTCGTCTCGACCCTGGCGCTGGCGATCGGCCTGATCGTCGGCAACCTGGTCAAGCCGGGGCAGGGCTTCAACATCGACCCGGCCACCCTCGATCCCAGCATCGCCGCCGGTTATGTCGAGAAGGCCGAGCACGGCGACAGCCTGCCCGACTACATCCTCAGCCTGATCCCCGACGCCTTCTTCGGCGCCTTCGCCGAGGGCGCGCTGCTGCAGGTGCTGGTCATCGCGATCATCACCGGCTTCGCCTGTTCGCGGCTGGGGGCGTTCGGCGACAAGGTCGCCGGCGTGCTGGAGGACATATCCAAGGTGTTCTTCTCGATCATCCAGGTGATCGTGAAGCTGGCCCCGATCGGCGCCTTCGGGGCCATGGGCTTCACCATCGGCAAGTACGGGCTGGCCGCGCTGCTCAAGCTCGGCGCGCTGGTGGCGACCTTCTACGCCACCTCGCTGCTGTTCGTGCTGGTGGTGCTGGGCCTGATCGCGCTGGCGGCCGGCTTCTCGATCTTCAAGTTCCTCCGCTACATCCGCGAGGAGCTGCTGATCGTGCTGGGCACCTCGTCGTCGGAATCGGTGCTGCCGCAGATGATGGACAAGCTGCAGCGGCTGGGCGCGGGCAAGACCACGACCGGCCTAGTCATCCCGACCGGCTATTCGTTCAACCTCGACGGCACCAACATCTACATGACCCTGGCCACCCTGTTCCTGGCGCAGGCGACCAACATCGACCTGACCCTGACCCAGGAACTGACCTTGTTGGGGGTGGCTATGCTGACCTCGAAGGGGGCCAGCGGCGTGACCGGCGCAGGCTTCATCACGCTCGCCGCCACCCTGGCGGTGGCGCCGCAGATCCCGATCGCCTCGCTGGCCATCCTGGTCGGGGTCGACCGCTTCATGAGCGAGTGCCGGGCGCTGACCAACCTGGTCGGCAACGGCGTGGCCACCCTGGTCATCGCCCGCTGGGAGGGCGATCTCGACCGCGAGACCCTGGCCCGGGAGCTGGACCGCGGCCCCAACCACGCGACGCCCGTCGCCGCGCCGGCTCATGCCGACGCCGACTGACGCGGCGAATTTAGAGCAATATCAACCCGAGATTGACTTGCCGCGCCGATGGGGCAGGATTTCAATCCAAGGCTAGTCGTTATGCGTCGGGAGAGCACGCCATGTTGGAGGCGGACGCTCAGAGGGGGATGTCGGAGGGCGATCCGAAGGACCCGGTCTTCGCTCTCGTCGAGGTGATCGAGGCGCTGTCCGGCGCGCGCAGCATCGAGCAGATCGCAGAGATCGTCCGGACCCGCGCGCGCCTGCTGTCGGGGGCCGACGGCGTCACCTTCGTGCTGCGCGAGGGCGAGGACTGCATCTATCTCGACGAGGACGCGATCGCCCCGCTCTGGAAGGGCCTGCGCTTTCCGATGAGCGCCTGCATTTCCGGCTGGGCGATGCTGAACGGCCGCACGGTGGTGATCCCCGACATCTATGCCGATCCGCGGATCCCGCACGACGCCTATCGCCCGACCTTCGTGCGCAGCCTGGTGATGACGCCGGTGCGTCCTACCGAGGCCATCGCCGCCATCGGCGCCTATTGGAGCCGGCAGCGCGAGCCGACCGCCGAGGAGGTGACGCTGCTGCAGGTGATCGCCCGCGCCACGGCCACGGCGCTGGCCAATGTCCAGGCCTACGCCTCGCTGCACGAGACCCTCGCGCGGCGCGATCTGCTGGCCCGCGAGCTGGACCATCGCTGCAAGAACACCCTGGCCGCGGTGCGGTCCATCGCCGACCAGACCCTGCGGCGCTCGGCCTCCCCGGCGCACTTCGTCGAGGCCTTCAACGGCAGGCTCGGGGCGCTGTCGCGGGCGCACGAGCTGTTGACCCGCGGCGACTGGGGACCGGCGGGCCTGGCCGACGTGGTGGGCCAGGCGCTGACGCCGTTCTGCGGTGTCGGCGGCCTGCGGCTGGCGGTGTCGGGGCCGCAGGTGGGGCTGGCCCCCGAAACCGCGGTCGCGATGCATATGACCGTCCACGAGCTGGCGGTGAACGCCACCAAGTACGGCGCGCTCAGCGTCGAGGGCGGCCGGCTGGACGTGAACTGGGAGGTGGACCGGCGCGAGGCGCCGGGGGCGCTGGAGTTCCGTTGGATCGAGCGAGGCGGGCCGAAGGTCGACGCGCCGGCCGCGCGGGGCTTCGGCTCGCGGCTAATCGAGCAGGGCATGGCCCAGGAACTGGGCGGCGAGGCGCAGATCCTGTTCGATCCGGAAGGCGTGCAGTTCCGCCTACGCGCGCCGCTCTCGCCGCGGGTGGCTCTGGCATGAGCCCGCGCGTGGTGCTGGTCGAGGACGAGCCTCTGGTCTCGATGATGATGGAGGACCTGCTGACCGACCTCGGCTGCGAGGTGGCGGTGTTCGGCGCGCTGGCGCCCGCCCTGGCCTGGCTGTCGCGGCAGGACGAGGCGCCCGACGGGGCGGTGCTGGACGTGAATCTCGGCGGCGGCGAGACGGTGTTTCCCCTGGCCGAGGCCCTGCGCGCGCGAGGGGTGCCGTTCGTCTTCGCAACGGGCTATGGAATCCTGCCGAGCGACGGGTATCCGGACACTCCGCTGATCCGAAAGCCGGTCGACCAGGACCAGCTCTTGCCGGTGGTGCGGGCGTTCGCGGCCCTGGCCTGAGTATCGATGTAGCGTAGCAAGGGACCCCGAGCGGGCCCGACGGGAACCTGGATGCAGCACCGCGCCCCATCCCGTGTCGTCTCCGCCGCACCGTCGCGGAGGTTGCTGCTCGCCGGCCTGGGCGGGCTGCTGGCGACGCCGGTCGCCGCCCGCGCGATCCCGTCCGCCGCCGAGGAGGTCTGGCTGGCCTATGAGGCGCGGCTGCGGGCGCGCGTCGCCGACGCCGGCGGCGGCGCGTTCCAGGACGCCAGCGAGCGTGAGCTGCTGTCCCTGACCAACGCGGCCCGTTCGGCCGTCGGCGCACCCGTCCTGACTTGGAACAGCGAGCTGGCCCGCGTCGCCCGCAGCCACGCCGCCGACCTCGCCTCCCGCGGCTATGTCGAGCATCTGTCGCCCGAGGGGTTCGACCCGAGCCACCGGGTCGGGCTGCTGGCGCGGCGGATGATCGGCTCGGCCAGCGAGAACATCGCCTATCGGCGCGCCGAGCAAGTCGCCGACGCCGGCGAGCTGATGGGCATTTGGCGACGGAGTTCCTCGCACTGGTCGAACCTGCTGCGTCCGCGCTACGCCCAGGCCGGGTTCGGCGTGGTCGTCCGCGGGCAGAAGACCTATGCGGTGGGGCTCTATGCCCGGCCGGACGGGGCGCTGGGCGCGCCGCTGCCGTTCAGGCTGGCGCAGGAGGGGGAGCTCGCCAGCGCCGTGCGCGAGGCCTCGCCGGCGCTCGCCGGCTTTGCGCTCGCCGATCCCTTGAACCACAGCGCCTGGGCGCGGATCGACGGGCAGGACGGCGGGCCGCTGCCGCCTGGGATCTACCAGCTGCGGCCGCGCCGACGGGTGAGCCAGACGCGCTACGAGGTCCTTTGGGGCCCGATCTTCGCCCGGGTCTAGCCGAGCAGCGCGATCAGCTCGCTACGGATGCGCGGCCAGGCCGCGGATGTCGGATCGATGAGCTCGAAGTGTCCCGCGTCAGGGAAGTCGATCGCCTGGACGGTGTCGCCCGCGGCCCCGGCGGCGGCGGCGTAGGCCGCGCCGAAGGCGCTGGGGACGATGTGGTCGAGGCTTCCGGAGATCACCGTCTGGGGGGCGCCCAGCGGCAGCAGGCGGGGCGGGGAGGTGTCGCCGTAGACGTCTGCGGCGTCCCGGTTCGCCAAGCCCACCAAGGCGTCGATCACGCCCGGCCCGCCGCACTCGTCGGGCCCGTGGTCGTGGTAGGCGGCCAAGTCGATGATCCCGGCCAGGGGCGCGGCGCCGCGCGCAGGCAGGGGGGCTTCGACATGGAGCGGGCTGGCCGGGTTCAGCTGCGAGCGGCCCAGCGCCCAGACCGCCAGATGCCCGCCGGCCGAGTGGCCGCTGAGGACCACGTGGGAGAGGTCCAGATCATGGGCCGGCGCCAGCTCGCGCAGGTGATCGATCGCCGCGCCGACGTCGAGGAAGGTGCCCGGAAAGCCGCCGCCGTCGTGGCCGATGCGGCGGTACTCGATGTTCCAGACCGCCAGGCCGTGGGCGCGCAGGTCGGCGCAGGCATAGTCCATCAGCTCCAGCCCGGGCAGGTCGGCCCGCCAGCAACCGCCGTGGATCATCACCACCGTCCGGTGCGGGCCTGGGCCCGGCGGCAGCCACAGCTCGCCGAACTGCAGCGGATCATCGCCATAGGCGACGCGCAGGTCGGCGCTCGCGCGCGGGCGCGACAGCAGGTCCATGAAGGTGATCGGAGCGGTCGGCATGGGGGCCTCGGAATCGAAAACGCCCGACCTTTCGGCCGGGCGTCCCGAACTTGCAATGGGCTGGAGGCTTTACGCCGCCACCGCCTTCACCAGGCTCTTGTTGAGGATGGTGATGGCTTCCTCGCGGTCGATGCGCTCGATCGCGGCGACTTCGCGGGCCATGCGGTCCAGCGCCGATTCATAGAGCTGGCGCTCCGAATAGGACTGCTCCGGCTGGTTTTCGGCACGGTGCAGGTCGCGGACCACTTCGGCGATCGAGATCAGGTCGCCGGAATTGATCTTGGCTTCGTATTCCTGGGCGCGGCGCGACCACATGGTGCGCTTCACGCGGGCGCGGCCCTTGAGGGTGGTGAGCGCCTGGCTGACGACGTTGCCCTCGGCCAGCGAGCGCAGGCCGGCGCCGCGCGCCTTAGCGGTCGGCACGCGGAGGGTCATCTTCTCGTGGTCGAAGGTGATGACGTAAACTTCGAGAGAATAGCCGGCGACTTCCTGGGTTTCGATCCCCTGTACCTGGCCCACGCCATGAGCCGGATAGACGACGTGATCGCCGACGGAGAATTCCAGACCGCTCTTGCTCATTCGCTCAAGTCCTTTCGACTCGTCCGCACCCGTTAAGAGGCGTTAACCTGTACCGACAAGGGCAAAGGACACCCTCCGCAAAAACTGCGCGGTGTCTTACCCCTGTAGGAACGGAATTGACCTCTAGGACACCCTTCGCCTTTGCGGCGTAACACTGGCCGGGGACGGCTCTTCTGCAGAAAAAGATGCGGCGCGCTTGTTCGCAACCGTCACATCAGCGCGGAAGGTAGCATAAAAATCAGCCGAAAGAAAGGCTTGCCCCCTGGCCGACCCCTAGGAGCCGCGGCCGGGCTTCTCGCTGAAGTACTTCTCGAACTTGCCGGTCTCGCGTTCGAACTCCTCGCGGTCGGCGGGCGGTTCGCCCTTCACCGTGATGTTCGGCCAGACCTTGGCGTAGTCGGTGTTGATCTTCAGCCACTTGGAATCCGGGTCGTCCTCGGTGTCCGGCTTGATGGCGTCCACCGGGCATTCCGGCTCGCAGACGCCACAGTCGATGCATTCGTCCGGGTTGATGACCAGGAAGTTCTCGCCCTCGTAGAAGCAGTCGACCGGACACACCTCGACGCAGTCCATGAACTTACATTTGATGCAAGGATCCATGACGATGTAGGTCATCGCGAGGTACAACTCCGGCCGCTCTCATCGGGCGGCGGTTTTTCCGGCCCCGGGCGCCCAAAGTCAATGGCCGGGGCCCGCAACTTATCTGGAAGGGGTGTTAGCCCCGCCGGACGGCTTCAGGCTGATCACCGTCTCGGTCGCCGCCTCGACCGCCGTGCGCGAGTAGCTGAGCGGCACGTATTCTCCCTTCGCCCAGATCGGGAACAGGTCGCGGAAGTGCGGGCTGGCCGGGTCGCCGGACTGACCGGGCGTGTTGATCGCCACGCTGTTGTCCCAGGCCCCGACGTCCAGCACCATGCGGAACGAGGCGCCGGCGACCACGCGATAGTCGTTCGGCCGCCAGGTCGCGGCCAGCGGCGAGAGCGCCGTGCCGGCCATCGGCGCGGTTCCGCTGGACCAGGCCTCGCGTTCGGCGGCGGGGACCCTGGGGCTCAGGGCGTGGTCGAACCGCGCCTGGTGCAGCTTCCCCCAGGCCCAGGCCTTGGGATCGGGGCCGAGCTGGCCGGCGACCTCGTCATAGGCGGCGAGCAGGCTCTCGCCGAGGATCGCGTCGCGCGCTCCGGCCGGATCGGCGCCCAGGCTGGCGTCCGGCGCTTCGAGCAGCGCCATCACCGCGGCGATGTCGCCATTGCCCATCGCCGGGCGGGCGGCCTCCGGCACGGCGCGGGCCACCGCCGCCTTGCCCAGGTGCTTGGTGATCCAGACCTCGTAGAGCGCCGCGCCGGCGCTGTCGGCGGCGGTCTTCTGGTCCCAGCCGGCCAGCAGGGCGATGGCGGCGGCAAGCTTGGCGTCGCCGGTCCTCACCCCGGCCAGCAGGGCGTTCATCCGCCGCGCGGTGACGTCGGTCGGGTCGGTCTGCAGGGCCATGGCGTCGGCCAGGGTCAGCTTGTCCTTGGCGGCCAGCACCTCCTCGATCCGCTGCATGCGCGAGGGGTTCGACCACTCAAACCCGACCTTGCGCTCGGCATAGGGGTAGTCGGCCGGCAGGTTCAGCTGGTTGGCCGAGGCGAACCAGCCAGAGACCGGGTTGTGGGTGCTGGGCAACTCGTCGAGCTTCAGGAAGCCGGTCCACTCGTAGCGGCCGTCGCCGGGGATCGGGGTCAGGCCGTCCCAGTTCGGGCGTTTCGGGACCTTGCCGGCCGCGACCCAGCCGATGTCGCCCTTGGTGTCGGCGAAGACCTGGTTCTCGGACGGCGCGCCCCAGTCGGAGAGCGCGTCCTTGAAGCTGGGCCAGTCCTTGGCGGTCATGTAGCCCATGGAGCCGAAATAGGCGGAGGTTCCCGGCTCGGCCCAGACGCTGCGCACGGCGAAGGCGCGGGACTTGGCGGCGTCGGCGTAGACCACCGGCCCGTGGCGGGTGAAGTGCAGCTCGACCTTGCGGGGCGCCTGCCCCTTGACCTCGATGGTCTCGGTGACCGTGGTCATGTCGACCCAGCCGTCGGCGTAGCGGTATTTGAGCGGCGCGCCGGCCTTCGTCTCGTAGACGTAGAGATCCTCCTGGTCGGCCGGGAAGATCGTCAGGCCGAAGGCGACCGTGCCGTTGTGGCCGATCGAGACGCCGGGCAGGGCCGGTTCGCCGGCCCCGATCACCGAGAAGCCGGGAGCCTCCATGTGCACGATGTAGCGCAGCGAGGGGGTGCTGTGCTCGCGGTGCGGGTCGTTGGCCAGGATCGGCCGGCCGGTGGCGGTGCGGGCGCCGGCGACGGTCCAGTTGTTCGAGCCGATCGCCTCGGGCGGGATCTCCAGCATGGCGAGCTTGGCCTGCGAGCCGGTGAAGCGCACGCCGCGGGTGGCCAGCTCATAGTCGCCCAGCACCGCCTCGGTGACGTCGCAGGGATCGAGACCGGCGGGGACCTTGGTCTCCCAATTCGGTTCGATGTGCTTGTAGAGCCGGGCGGCCTCGATGCCGGCGGCGCAGGCGATGCGGGCGCGGCCGACTTCGTTGGGGACGTTGCGGGTCAGGCCGTGGCTGCGGATGCGGACCACGTCGTCGGCGCTCCAGCGGTCGGGCTTGGTCCCCGCGACCTGGAACTCCTTGGGCAGCGGGCGCTTGCCGGCGGCGATCTCGTCGATGAAGGCGTTGAGGCCTGCGACGAAGGCTTCGGTGTTGTCCTTGGCGCCCGCGCCGTAGGCGTTCCACTCGCGGGCCATGTCGCCGCGATAGAGGAAGAGGCGGGTCGCACGATCCTGGGCCACGTAGTCGGGGCCGAAGTCCTTGGCCAGCAGGCCGAGGCCCCGCTTGCGCCAGAGATCCACCTGCCAGAGCCGGTCGCGGGCGACGTTGTAGCCCTGCAGGAAGAAGGCGTCGCGGGTGTCGGCCGCATAGATGTGGGCGATGCCCCAGCGGTCGATGCGGATCTCGGCCGGCTGGGCCAGCCCGGCGACGCTCAGCGTCTCCTGCTTGGGGGCGGCGTGGGCGGCGGTGGCGAGCAGAAGGGCGGAAAGCGTGACCAGACGTTGCATGCGGCCACGCTAGGCCCGGCGCGTCCGGGGGGCAATTGCGCGTTAACCGCCAAGGAGAGCGCTTTTCAGGTCCGAAGCCGGGGGCGGCCCGAAGCGGTTGTCTCCTGCGTCGCCCTTGCGAACACCCATCCAGATGTAAGCCGCCACGCACAGCGCCAGGGTCACCAGAAGCGTGACGCCCTCCTGCAGACCGAGTTCGAGTGCGATCAACGGCAGGGCGAGGGGCAAGACGAAAAACGGAACCACCCACCAACCGCTTCGACCGAAATCATGCAGGCGGCGAACCTGTATGAATGCGAAAGCGACCGCCAGGCTGAAGGTCGACGGCTCGCCCGGCAGGTAGCTGATGATCAGGCTCAGAACGCACATGACGCCGAACCAAAACCAGTACTCCTTACGGCCCGCGCGCGCCTTGAGAGACCATCTGCGCTTCTCCGCCTTCGGAGGGGGCTGGTCGCTCATGATCACTCCGTAACAGGCTTCGCGCGTGTTGAGCGTAAAGCTTAACCTTGGGGCGAAGGGCTGTCACCGGAAGTCGGTGGGAGGTTCCCTGGATCAGCCCTTTGAGGCGGCGATCAGCGCCGCGCGTTCCTCGGCGCTCAGCGGCCGCCACTTGCCCTCCGGCAGGTCGCCAAGCTTCAGCGGTCCGACGCGAACGCGCATCAGGTCGACGACGCGCAGCTCGACCAGCTCGGCCATGCGGCGGATCTGGCGATTGCGGCCTTCCTTGAGGACGATGTTGAGCTTCTGCTCGGTCACCTGGGTGACCTTGGCCGGGCGCAGCTTGCGGCCGTCAAGCTCCAGGCCGTGGCGCAGCAGGGCGATCTTCTGGGGGGTGACCACCCCGGTCAGGAGCACGTTGTACTCCTTGTCCATCTCGGACTCCGGCCCGATCAGGGCCTTGGCCAGCACGCCGTCCTCGGACAGCACCAGCAGGCCGCGCGATTCCCGGTCCAGCCGGCCCAGCGGGGCCAGGTTGTTGGCGGCGGTCGGAATGGTCGCCTCGCCGCCCCACAGCGCGTCGCGGGTCAGCAGGGTGACGGCCTCGATCTGGTCGTCCTGCGGCAGCGACGAGACGATGCCCATCGGCTTGTGCAGCACGATCGAGAGGCTGCTGCTCAGCTTCTCCTGGGCGCTGTCGTTCAGCACCAGCGTCTGGCCCTGCAGGATCTTGCGGCCGGCGTCGTCCACGCGCTCGCCGTCGATGAACACCAGTCCCTGGGCGATCAGGCCCTCGGCCTCGCGCCGCGAGCAGACGCCGCTCTGCGCCAGCCACTTGTTGACGCGTTGGGGTTCAGGGTCGTCGTAGCGTCGGGTCCAGGCCATGGCCACTCTCTAGGGCGGCCGTCAGTCGGCGTCCATCGGGGCGTAGAGCGTGCGGGCCTCCTCGGCCGGGCCGCGGCGTTCGCCCAGGGCGGCGACCTCGACGGCGATCAGCCGCCCGCCGAGGGCGAAGACCAGCCGGTCGCCGATCTTCACCGGCCGGGCGCACTTGTCGATGCGGGTCTGCGTCCCGCCGCGGCTCAGGCGCACCTTGCCGTCGTCCAGGAATTTGGCGGCCAGCGAGCGGGTCTTGAAGAACCGCGCGCGCCACAGCCACACGTCCGCCCGGCAGGCGTCCTCGCTCACGAGCCCTGGCTCCGCGCGGCCTTGGGCTTGCGCCGCCGGCGGGCACGACGGGCGGGCGGCGGCGCTTCCTTCAGCGCGGCCAGGGCGGCGAACGGCGAGTTCGCCGGCGGCGGCGTGGCGGCCTCGGGCCGGGGCTTTTCGCCGCGACGGCGCCAGATCAGCGGCTCGCCGTCCTTGGGCTTGGTGGTGGGGGCGAAGCCGAGGGCGCGCATGATCTCACGGGCGTCGGCCTCGCTCCAGCCGAGCTCCTCGCGGGCCTGGTCGGACAGCATGCCAGCCTTGGGCGCGGCGCGCAGCAGGGCGTCGAGGCGTTCCAGGGTCTCGACCGGCACGGCGAGGCGGCCGACGGCGCGCAGGCCGAAGGCGGCGAGGACCCGCGGCTCGGGAAGCGGCCCGTCGAGGCGTCCGGCCACCGGCCGCCCCTCACGCGGCGCGAAGCCCTGGGCGAAGGCCAGGGCCTGGGGGCGCAGCAGCGCCGGGAGATAGAGGCTGAAGGCGCCCAGCCGCACGCCGAGCGACTTGAGCATCCGCCGCTCGACCTGGCTGAGGTCCTTGGCCTCGGTGCGGACAAGGGCGCGGTCAAGCACGCCGCCGGCCTCGATCAGCCGATAGGCGAGCCCGCGGGCCAGGCCCTTGATCTTGCCGCTGGTGACCGCCGCCTCGAGCTTGCGCAACGCCCCCAGCTTGCGGGCGGCCTCGGCGGCGAGGAACGCCTCCAGCCGCCGCGCCGCGCGCTCGCGGGCCTGGGCCGGGCCGAGCTCGCCATAGAGCCGCACGCGCGGCGTAAACGGCGTGCCGCCGGAGAAGGCGCCGGCCGCCTCGCCGCGCCAGAGCACCACGCCGTCGGGGGTGAGGGAAAACGCCTCGTCCGGCTCGGCCGACAGCTGGCCCAGCCGCTTGGCGATCTCGGGGGCGACGGCGGTGACGGCCGCGGCGCGCAGCGCCTTTTCCTCGATCACCGAGGATCCGTGCGCGGGCTCGAAGGCCACCCCGCTGAGCTTGCCGACATACTGGCCTTCGATGGTGACGACGCCGTCGGCGGCCACGCCGGCCAGCACGTCGCCGCGCACGTGCAGCGCCCGCATCAGGACGCTTGTGCGGCGGTCGACGAACCGCGCCATCAGCTTTTCGTGCAGGGTGTCGGAGAGCCGATCCTCCAGCAGCCGCGTCTTGCCCTGCCAGCCGCCGGGATCGGCCAGCCAGTCGGGGCGGTTGGCGACGTAGGCCAGGGTCCGCACGCTGGCGAGCCGGGCGGCCAGGGTGTCGATCTCGCCGTCGGTGCGGTCCAGGTGCTTGTACTGCCCGGCGATCCAGTCTTCCGGGACCTTACGGTTACGGCTGGTCAGCCAGCCGAAGAACTCGCGCACCAGCCGGATGTGCTCTTCGCCCGAGGTCTTGCGGAAGTCCGGCGTCTGGCAGACGTCCCACAGTCGGGTCAGGGCCGCGCGGTCGCGCAGGGTGCGGTCGATCACCTCGGGCTCGTCGGCGAGGGCGCGCAGGGTCTTCTCGTCCAGCGCCTCGGCGGAGAGCTTCAGGCCGGGTTGGGCCGGCGGCGCGGCCAGCGAATGCGAGAGCGCCTTGAGCGATGAGAAATCGAGGGCGGCGTTGCGCCACTCGGCGGCGGCGACGGCCTCGAAGTGGTGCTGCTCGACGGCCTCGATCAGGTCGGCGTCCATGTCCTCGCATTCGCCGGTGACGCCGAAGGTCCCGTCGCGGGTGAAGCGGCCGGCGCGGCCGGCGATCTGGCCGACCTCCGGCGGATGCAGGAAGCGGGTGCGCTTGCCGTCGAACTTGCGCAAGCCGGCGAAGGCCACGTGGTCGACGTCCATGTTCAGGCCCATGCCGATGGCGTCGGTGGCGACCAGGAAATCGACTTCGCCGGACTGGTAGAGCGCGACCTGGGCGTTGCGGGTGCGCGGGCTGAGCGAGCCCATGACCACCGCGGCCCCGCCGCGCTGGCGGCGGATCAACTCGGCGATCGCATAGACCTGGTCGGCCGAGAACGCGACCACAGCCGAGCGGCGCGGCAGGCGGGTCAGCTTCTTGGGGCCGGAATAGGTCAGGCGCGAGAACCGCTCGCGGGTGACGATCTCGGCGTCGGGCAGCAGCCGGCGGATCAGCGGGGCCATGGTCCCAGCGCCCATGAACATGGTCTCGAACCGACCGCGGGCGTGCAGCAGGCGGTGAGTGAAAATGTGGCCGCGCTCGGGGTCGGCGCAGAGCTGTATCTCGTCGACGGCCAGGAACTCGACCTGGCGGCTCAGCGGCATCGCCTCGACGGTGCAGACGAAGTACTGCGCGCGGGCCGGGACGATCTTCTCCTCGCCGGTGATCAGGGCGACGCAGGACGGGCCGCGCAGCTTGACGATCCGGTCGTAGATCTCGCGCGCCAGCAGCCGCAGCGGCAGGCCGATCATGCCGCTGGCATGGCCCAGCATCCGCTCGACGGCCAGGTGGGTCTTGCCGGTATTGGTCGGGCCGAGCACCGCCACCAACTTGGGCGGGCCGAAGTCCGACAGACGCGCGCTCATGACCTCAAGGTGGGGCGGGAATCACCGCGCGGCAAGCGGGGCTAAAGATGCCGGCCGACGTCCATCCTTTGGTGAAGCACCCGGACCACATCGAGCACGTCGTCGACTAGCCGATGGAACAAGAGATGGGAGCCGACGGAGACCTTGAAGTAGCCGGCTCGAACCTCGTCACATGCGCGGCCGCGGAGCGGATGGGCTGCTGCGTGCTCGATCGCGCGCTGGATGTCGCGAATGTAGTCGGTGGCCCGATCGACGCCCCAGTGATCGGCGCCGTAGTCCCAGATCTCGCTCAGGTCGGCCTTCGCCTTGGGCGACAGGATGTACCGGACCATGAACGGCCTAGGCGCGCTTGGAGGCGATGAACGCGTCGAAATCGAAGGGTGTAGAAGGGCCGCTCTCTTCGCCTTCGATCAGAGCGAGGCGGAGGGCTTCAAGCTGCGCCTCGCGTTCCTCCAGGAGACGCAGGCTTGCGCGCACGACCTCGCTGGCCGACGCGTAGCGCCCCTTTGCGACCTCCGTCTCGATGAACGCCGCGAAGTGCTCGCCAAGGCTGATGGAGGTGTTCTTGCCCATGGAGCGAGTGTACCAAAAATTGGTACATATGGCTAGTCCGGCGGCGACGCGAGCCGCCGCCGGAACTTGGCCCTACTTCGCCGAGGCGATGTAGTTGTCGATCACCTGGTCGAGGACCGTCAGCGGCGTGCCGCCCGAGAGCAGGCCCGCGTCGTGGAACTTGCGGATGTCGAACTTGCGGCCCAACGCCTTTTTGGCTCGGGCGCGGGCGTCCATCCAGGTGATCTTGCCGACCATGTAGCTGCAGGCCTGGCCCGGCCAGACGCAGTAGCGCTCGACCTCGGTGATGGCGCTGGCCTCGGCGTCGCCGATGTTGTCGACGAAGTACTTCACCGCCTGCTCGCGGCTCCAGCGCTTGTGGTGCATGCCGCTATCGACCACCAGGCGGACAGCGCGGAACATGGCGTCGTGGATCATGCCGATGTGGCCGAGTACGTCGTTGTCGTACATGCCCATCTCGACCGCCAGCTGCTCGGCGTAGAGCGCCCAGCCCTCGCTGTATCCCGAGAAGCCGATGACCTTGCGGATCAGCGGCAGGTCGCCGGCCTCGTTGTTGAGCGCGAGCTGCAGATGGTGGCCCGGCAGGCCCTCATGATAGGTCAGGGTCGGCAGGGTCCAGGCCGGCACCTCGGCGGTGTCGCGCAGATTGATCCAGTAAATGCCGGGCCGCGTGCCATCGAGGCTGGGCGAGAAATAGTAGCCGCCCGGGGCGCCGGCTTCGGTGGCGGGGGGCACGCGGCGGATTTCCAGCGGCGCCTTGGGCAATTGGCCGAACCACTGCGGCAGCTTGCCCTCGATGATCTTCACCTGCTCGTTGAGCTTGGCCAGCAGCTCTTCCTTGCCGGCGTCGGTGTTCGGGTAGACCTGCTTGGGATCCTCGGCCATGGCGCGGTAGCGCTCGCCGACGCTGCCCTTGGTGTAGCCGGCCTTCTTCATCAGGGCGTCAGCCTCGGCGCCCAGGCTGGCGACCAGGTCGAGGCCGGTCTTGTGCACCTCGTCCGGGGTGATGTTCGAGGTCGTGTAGTTGCGCAGGCCCAGGCGGTAGTACTCATCGCCGTCCGGCAGGCGCCAGCAGCCGGCGTCGTGCACGGCCTTCGGGCGCAGGCCTTCCAGCAGGGCCAATTGACGGGCCAGGGCGGGGCGGACCTTCTCGGCATAGAGGCCTTGGGCCTGGCCGGCCCAGTCGCCCTCGATGTTCTTGTCCTTGGCGCGGCGCACGAGGCTGGCGACCAGCGGCGCCTTCTCGGGCTCATAGGCTAGGAACGCCTTGAGCTGGGTGATCGACTTGTCGAGCACGAAGTCGGGCGGGGTGACGCCCAGCCCGACGTCGTGGCGGACCACGTCGGCCTCCTGGTCGAGCAGGCGGCCGAAGGCCTCCATCCGGGCGAGATAGGCGTCGGCGTCGTCCTTGGCCTCGATCCGGTGCTGGGTGTCGAGGAAGTCAGGCATCTGCTGGTAGGCGCCGGTGAGCTGCGAGATGACATAGGGCGAGTTGACGCCCTGGCCGCCGTATTGGAAGCGGCGGTTGGCCTCGTCCTGCACCGCCAGCACGAACTCGACGGTGTCGTAATTGACTGCGTCCATGCCCTTGAGCTGCTTGCGGTCGAGGCTGCGCAGAGTTTGCAGGTCGCGGGTGGTGTTGGCCTTGTTCTCGGCCAGGGCGGTCAGCGAGTAGTCCGACAGCTCGGACTTGGTCCAGGCCAGGTCGCCCTTGTCGATGCCGAGCGCGGTCGGCAGTTCGGGCGAGCGCCGGAAGGTCTGGGCCATCGCCTTGTCGAAGAAGGCGTACATCTTGGCCGCTTCGCCGGTCGGCGCGGCGGCGAGGGCGAGCTTGGGCGCGGCGGCGGCGGCGGCGAACGCGGCGGCGCTCGCCAGGAGCTGGCGACGGTTATGCATGGGATCCCCCGTAACTGTAACTTTGCAGTACCAGTTACACCGCCGCAGGTGAGGGCTCCCGTTAAATCTCGCTAATCTGGCGTAGCGCCCTTTCGGTCAATCCAGGGTGCGACGATAGCGGGCCATGGCCAGGGCGGTGACCACGCAGACGAAGGCGGTCAGGGCCAAAAGCTCGCGCCACATGTCCTCGACGCCCTGGCCCTTGAGCAGCGCGCCGCGCACCACCCGCAGGAAGTGGGTGACGGGCACGACCTCGCCGATCGCCTGGGCCCAGGCCGGCATGCCCCGGAACGGGAACATGAAGCCCGAGAGCAGTATCGAGGGCAGGATGTAGAACATGCTCATCTGCATGGCCTGCAGTTGGGTGCGGGCGACCGTCGACATCAGGAAGCCGAGCGCCAGCGAGCCGACGATGAACAGCGCCACGCCCAGCGACAGGCCGACCCAGCCGCCCATCATCGGCACGTCGAACAGGAACCGTGCGAGCAGCAGGATGATCGCGGTCTGGACCAGGCCGACGAAGACGTAGGGGGCGAGCTTGCCGGCCATCACCTCGATCGGTTCGACCGGCGTGGCCAGCAGGCTTTCCATCGTTCCGCGCTCGGCCTCGCGGGTGACCGACAGCGCGGTCATCATCACCAGGGTCATCGACAGGATGATCCCCAGCAGGCCCGGAACGATGTTGTAGGCGGTGATGGCCTCGGGATTGTAGCGCCGGTGGACGATCACCTCGAACGGCGGGGCGACCTGGCCGCGGGCGACGAGCGCGCCCTTCAGGTCGTGGGCCAGCGCCTGCTGGGGCAGGGCGGCGAGGGCGGCGACCGCCGCGCCGGTCGCCGACGGGTCGGTGGCGTCGACGTCGACCAGGATCTGGGCCTGGTCGCCGCGGGCGACGCGGCGGGTGAAGTCGCCGGGAATGGTGATCGCGAACTGCACTTTGCCGCGGCGGACCATCTCGTCCAGCTCGCCCGGCGTTCTGGCCTGGGCCACGAGGTCGAAATAGGCGCTGTTCTTCAGGGCCGCGGTGATCGAGCGGGCGAAGACGCTGTCTTCCTGCACGAGCAGGGCGGTCGGCAGGTGGCGCGGCTCGGAATTGATCGCGTAGCCGAACAGCAGTAGCTGGACGACCGGGATGGCCAGCATCATCGCGTAGGTGAGCTTGTCGCGGGTGAGCTGCTTGAACTCCTTGATCATCACCGCCAGCACGCGGTTCGCCGAGAAGCCGTTCATGACCATTTTCCGCCTGCGTGAGCGGGGGAGGAAAAAGCGTCGGGCGTCCTCATCGGAAGTTGTCCTCCGAGGTCTCCATCAGGCGGATGAAGACGTCCTCCAGGCTGGGCTCGACCTCGCTCCACCTGAACGGCGCGCGGCGGTAGGGGGCGAGCGCGGCCTCAAGCGCGGTGCGGTCGGTTCCCGAAACGTGCAGCGACTGACCGAAGGGCGCGGCCATGTCGACGCCGGGCAGATTGCCGATCTCCACTGACAGCCGGTCGATGCCCGGCCCCTCGCCGTTGAAGGTGATCAGGTGGGTGCTCGCGATCACCTCTTCGGCCGTGCCGCGGGCGATCAGCCGGCCGTAGCTGATGTAGGCGATCTCATGACAGCGCTCGGCCTCGTCCATGTAGTGGGTGGAGACCAGCACGGTCAGGCCCTCGGCCGACAGGGCATGGATCTCGTCCCAGAAGGTGCGCCGGGCCTTGGGGTCGACGCCGGCGGTGGGTTCGTCGAGCAGCAGCAGCTTGGGCTCGTGCAGGGTGGCGGTGGCCAGCGCCAGGCGCTGCTTCCAGCCGCCCGACAGCGAGCCGGCCAGCTGGCCGCGGCGTTCGATCAGGCCCAGCCGCTCAAGCGCCTGGTCGACCCGTTGCTTGCGGCGGTCGAGGCTGTGGATGCGGGCGGAGAACTGCAGGTTCTCCTCGATGGTCAGGTCCTCATAGAGCGAGAACTTCTGGGTCATGTAGCCGGCGCGGCGCTTGATCAGGTTGGCCTGGCTGATGATGTCGAGGCCGAGCGCCGTGCCTTCGCCGCTGTCGGGGGTGAGCAGGCCGCAGAGCATCCGCAAGGTGGTGGTCTTGCCCGAGCCGTTGGGGCCGAGGAAGCCGCAGATCCTGCCTGCCTCGACCTCCAGCGAGACGTCCTGGACGACATGCTTGTCGCCGAAACTCTTGTTCAGTCCGCGGACGTCGATGGCCAGGGTCACTTCGCCCGCTCCAGCGGCTGGACGTCGACCGGCTGGCCGGGATTGAGCCGGGCCGAGGGAACCGCCTCGACCAGGAACACCATGCGGTCGCGGGTCTCGCGACTGTAGATCACCGGCGGGGTGAACTCCGGCCGTGGGCTGATGTAGCTGACCTTGGCGGTCAGCCCGGACGGGCAGCCGTCGCAGGCGAACTTGACCACTGATCCGACCCTGTAGCTCGAGATGTCAGCCTGGGGCACGAAGAAGCGGACCTTGATGCGATCGTCCGGCAGCAGGGCCAGGACCGGCTGGTTGGCGGCGGCCCATTCGCCGGCCTGAAAGAAGACGTCCTCGACCCGCGCCGCGCCAGGGGCCGGGGGCGCGACGTCGGAGAGCCGGGCCTGGGCGGCGCTCAGCGCAGCGTCGGCCTGGGCCACGCGGCTGTCGGCGGCGCGGACCTGATCCTCGCGTGCGCCGAGGGCGGCGGCCTGGCGCTGCTTGCGCGCGGCGGCGACCTGGGCGGCGGCGGCGTCATAGGCGGCCTGGGCGTCGTCAAGCCGGGCCTTGGCGTAGATGCCTTTCTCCACCAGCGGGCGGACGCGGCGCAGGGCCGAGGCCGCGTCGCGGGCATTGGCCTCGGTGGCGGCGACATTGGCGTCGAAGACCGCCAGCTCGACAGGCCGCTGGCCCTTGCGGGCGTCGGCGGCCTGGGCCCGGGCGGCGGCGACCTCGGCGCTGGCCTGGTCGCGCGCGCCCTGCAGCTGCGAGGGGTCGACTACGAACAGCTTTTGGCCCGCGGCGACCCGGTCGCCCCGTTGGACCAGCATCTGGTCGACCCGGCCGGCGACGGGCGAGGCCATGTACAGCGCTTCGCCCTCGACATAGCCCGACAGCACCGGCGAGCGGTGCAGCTTGGGGAAGGCCCACAACACTGCGATCAGCACGGCCGCGGCGACCAGCAGGCCGATGACCAGAAGGCGTTGCCTCATGCGGCGGCTCCTGCGTCAGGGCGCATGCCGCGGAGCCAAAGCTCCACGTGCTGCTGCGCCAGGGTCGGGATGTCGAGCGGCTCGGCGCCGACCGGGACGAAGGTCTCGCGCCAGATGACGCCCAGCAACATCGGCGAGACCAGCGAGATCGCGGCGTGGCGCGGGTCGCCGGCGCGCAGCTCGCCGCGCGCCTGGGCCGCGGCGATGGCTCCGCTCATCGCGCCGAGGGCGGGCTCGACCAGGCGTTCGCGCCAGGCCCGGGCCAGTTCCGGGAAGTTCCGCGACTCCCCGATCACCATCTTGGCGATGCCGCCGACCGGCGTCTCCGTAGCTATGCCCACAGCGATCGCGGCGAAGGCGCGCAGCAACTCGGGGAACGCGCCGCGGTGTTCGACCAGCGCGGCCTGCATGCGCCCGAGATTGGGAGCGACGCCTTGCTCGATCACCGCCCGGAAGAGGTCCTCCTTGGTCGCGAAGTAGAGATAGAGCGCGCCCTTGGAGACTCCGGCGCGGGCGGCGATGTCGTCCAGGCGCGCGGCGGCGAAGCCCTTCTCGGCGAAGATCCCCATCGCCGCAGCGACGATTTCCTCGGGGCGGTCGGCCTTGCGGCGCTTGAACTTCGGCTGTCCGGCGGGGAGCATCGGTCTCGCCTTAAATAACTGACTGGTCAGTTAGTAGTTTGTCGCGCGACGGACCGCAACCGGCTCTTCTCGCCGGCGGTCTTGCCTTAAGGTCGCAACCGGGGCCGTAGTTCCCAATTCCGGCGCGGCCGCCGCTGGCTCGGGCGCCGCGCGTCAGGGATCGACCTGATCCGCCCGCACCCTGGCCGATCGGCCAGGGTGCGACGGAACGTCGCCATAACGCTTGGCAACCATGCGCCGCTATGGCCGTTACGGACGCCGAAGTCTGCCCGTTTCATGCGGGGAAACCCTTGGCACACCAGGGCGTGTTCGAAAGCGTCCAGACTTAGAAACAGAGACGACGGGAGAGGTCGTAAGAAGATGATCGCTACAAAAACTCGCGCCGTGGTGTTGAGCGCGCTCGCCATTGGCACGCTCGGCCTCGGCGGCTGCGCCACCAAGAAGTTCGTCAACGAGCAGGTCGCCGTCGTCGACGGCAAGGTCGCCAACCACGAGACCCGCCTGGGCGAACTGGACCGCACCTCGCGCGAAGCCCTGGACCGCGCCACGGCGGCCGGCAAGCTGGCCGAAGGTAAGTTCATGTACTCGGTGGTGATGTCGGACGACGCGCTGAAGTTCCCGCTCGGCAAGGCGACCCTGTCGCCGGAAGCCGAGTCGCGGCTGTCGGCCTTCGCCGAGCGCCTGAAGGGGGAGAACAAGAACGTCTATGTCGAGGTGCAGGGCCACACCGACGCCACCGGTTCGCCGGAAGGCAACATGCGCCTGGCCCAGGATCGCGCCGAGACCGTTCGCCGCTACCTGAACAAGCAGGGCGTGGCCCTGAACCGGATCGCCACTATCGCCTATGGCGAAGACGAGCCGGTCGCCCCGAACGACACGCGCGAAGGCCGCATGGCCAACCGCCGCGTCGTGCTGGTGGTCCTGTCCTAACGGACGGGCCGAGCCGCAGAATCGAAAGCCCCGCGCGTCCGCGTGCGGGGCTTTTGTTTGTTCAGCGAACGGCGTTCTAGAGTTAACCCGCCGTGGGAACGCGGGCGAAACGAAGGGTGACCGAATCAGCGACTCCGCGCGATTCAGTCTTTGTTCCCTACAAGCTATTGTATCTCCTGGTCATTGAACCACAACGCGGCTTGGCCGCCACCGGAGCCGGGAGTCACTTTTCTGGCGGCCTGGAGCAGTCAAATGCCGGCTCCGCCTTGACGCCGCCGGGCCCCTTCGACTATATCGCCCGCTCCTTGGCGCGGGTCCGCCCGCCGCCCATCCCTTTCTCGCGTAGGTCATACAGCCATGTCGCGTCGTTGCGAACTTACCGGTGTCGGTCCCATGGTCGGCCACAACGTCAGCCACTCGAACATCAAGACGAAGCGCCGCTTCCTGCCGGCCCTGTCGCCCGCCACGCTCCAGTCGGACGCGCTGGGCCAGTCGTTCCGTCTGCGCGTCAGCAACGCTGCGCTGCGCACCCTGGACTTCAAGGGCGGCCTGGACGTGTTCCTCGCGGGCGCCCGTGACGAGCAGCTGTCGCCGCGCGCTCTGAAGATCAAGCGTCAGGTCAAGGCCAAGCTGGCCAGCCAAGCCGCCGCCTAAGTCTACGAGCTCTCTCCAGGGTTCGAAGGGCCGCCCTCCGGGGCGGCCTTTTTCGTTTCGGCGCAACCCGCGTTAGGGTCGGGCTCCACATCGGAGTTCGCCATGGCCCTCGCCAAGTCCTTTGTCGCGATCGCAGCGCTCGCCACGCTCGCCGCCTGCTCCCCGAAAAGCGAACCGGCCGCGCCGCCGAAGCCGGCGCCGACCGCGGCCGCGCCCGCCCCAGCGCCGGTCGCCTTCAAGATCGGCGCTTTCGACGCCGCGGCCCTGTTCGACGGGACCATCAAGGTCGCCAACGACGGCAAGACCTTTGGAATCGGTCGTCCGCCGAGCGAGGTCGCCGCCGTGCTGAAGGCCGCCGGCCGCCCCGACGACTCGCTCGATCTCAGCCTCCAGCCGCTGCTGGTCCGCGGCGAGGGCAAGGTCCTGCTGTTCGACACCGGCGCGGCGCGGGTCGATTTCGCCCAGGGCGGCAAGCTGAACGACTCGCTGCGGGCCGCCGGCGTCGAGCCGGCCCAGGTCACCGACATCTTCATTTCCCACAGCCACGACGACCACCTGGGGGGCCTGACCACGGCGGACGGCGCCCTGGCGTTCCCGAACGCGACGATCCACATCTCGGCGCCGGAATGGGCCGCGATGCGGGCCGAGCCGCGCCGCGCGGCGCTGGTCAAGGCCATGACCCCCAAGGTCGCGGCCTTCCAGCCGGGGGCGGTGCTGCTGCCAGGGCTGGTGAGCGCGGTCGAGGTCAAGGGGCACACGCCGGGCCACAGCGCCTACGAGATCGCCTCGGGCCAGGAGCGGCTGCTCTATATCGGCGATGCGGCGCATCACTTCGTGATCTCGGTCGCCAAGCCGGACTGGACCATCGCCTATGACGGCGACGCGCCGGCCGCCCAGGCCAGCCGCCGGGCCCTGCTGCAGAAGGCGGCCGACCAGAACCTGCGGCTCTATGCGGTGCACTTTCCCTATCCGGGCCTGGGCCGGGTGAAGGCGCAGGGCGACGGCTTCGTCTGGGTTCCGGAGCAGCCGTAGGCGATCCTGCCGATAGGGGCCGGTTTCTGACGATAGGGCGCCGATAGGCTGTCATGAACCTGCCGATCGGCCCGCGATCGGCAGGTTTTCGTCGCGGGCCTGCAGAAAGCTGACGCTCAGGACCGCGCGGGCGTCCAGTCGAAGGCGAGCAGCAGGGTGCGCTGGCTGCTTTGGAAGTTGTCGTCGGACAGCAGGTAGAAGCGCACCGCGCCGTCCTTGGCCGGGACCGCGGCGACGGCCTCGAAATTGTCGATGGTCAGGGGCCGGGCCAGATCGAGGCGGCCGACCTCGGCGCCCTGGGCGTCCTGAACGGTCAGGATGACGCGGTTGCCGCGCACCGGGTCCCAGGCGCGCAGCAGCCAGGCGGTGCGGCCTTGGGGCAGGCGGGTGAGCGCGACGAGGCCGAACTCCGGCGGCTTGGCGATGACCGGTCCGGGCGTGCAGCCGGCCGACAGGCGGCAGGTCCAGGTCTGGCCGCTCTCCTCGCCGCCGGCGAGGTAGACGTCGGGACCGAGGTCCGGGGCAGGGCCGAGGGCCTCCATGCCGCCATTGGCCGGGAAGCTCGCGTCGGGGGCCGGCGCCTCGCGAGGCGGGGAGCCGTCGGCGGGGTAGAGCCAGATGCGATGGCGCTGCTCGAAGCTGATCAGCATGTCGCCATTGGCGAGCAGAGCCATGCCCTCGGAATCGGATTCAAGCTTGCCCTGCAGAGGCTTGCCGTCGAGGCCGGGCAGGGCGCTGATCCGGGCGCCCTCCAGGCCGACCAGCCGGCCGGTCTTGTCGAGCATCAGGCGCGCCTTGAGGAGATCGCCCTCGTCGCTGACCGCGGTCAGGTCGACGCCATTGCGGATCGCCATGTCCGAGAGGCCGTGGAAGCGGGCAGTGTCGGCGGAGGAGAGCGCCAGGCCGCCGGCGTAGCGGAAGTCGCCGATGCGGTCCTGCGCCGGGTCGGCCGGGTTCAGCGGGACCAGCGCGGCGGCGACTGCGATGGCCGGGCCGGCGGCCAGCGGCGCGGTCGGCAGGGCCGGCGCCTGCTGAGCGCAGGCGGCCAGGGCGAGCGAGGCGAGCGCGGCGGCGAGGCGAATGCTCACAGGGTTTCATCCCGGCTGGAGCGAAGCGGAAGGCCGGGACCCATTCGCACCGCGATGGACAGGCGTGGCGCGGGGCGAGCCGCACCTTGTCGGATCAGGTGTTCATGGGTCCCGGTCTTCGGCCGTTGGCCGAAACCGGGATGACACCAAAGGATCACGCCACCGCTCTCCGGACTTCCTTGAAGGTCGAGCGGCGGGCGGGGCCGCCTTGGGGCCCCTGCGTGCTCGGCGGCGGGGCCAGGAGGTTCGCGGTCTTGCGGGTGACCTTGCGGATCTCCTCGTCGAACAGCTCGGCCAGCTGGTCGACGATGACCCCGGCCAGCTGCTCGACGTCGACGATGGTGACGGCCCGGCGATAGTAGCGGGTGACGTCGTGGCCGATGCCGATGGCGATCAGCTGCACCGGGCTCTTGTTCTCGATCTCGGCGATCACGTCGCGCAGGTGGCGTTCGAGGTAGTGGCCGGAGTTCACCGACAGGGTCGAGTCGTCGACCGGGGCGCCGTCGGAGATGACCATCAGGATGCGGCGCGCCTCGGGGCGGCCGATCAGCCGCTGGTGCGCCCACATCAGCGCCTCGCCGTCGATGTTCTCCTTCAGGAGGCCTTCGCGCATCATCAGGCCGAGGTTGCGGCGGGCGCGCCGCCACGGGGCGTCGGCGGCCTTGTAGATTATGTGGCGCAGGTCGTTCAGGCGGCCCGGCTGGGCCGGCTTGCCGGCCTTCAGCCAGTCCTCGCGCGAGGAGCCGCCCTTCCAGGCGCGGGTGGTGAAGCCGAGTATCTCGGTCTTGACGCCGCAGCGTTCCAGCGTGCGGGCCAGGATGTCGGCGCAGACCGCGGCGACCATGATCGGCCGCCCGCGCATCGAGCCGGAATTGTCGATCAGGATGGTGACCACCGTGTCGCGGAACTCGGTGTCTTCCTCTTCCTTGAAGGCCAGCGAGGCGGTCGAGTCGGTGATCACCCGCGTCAGGCGCGCGGTGTCGAGGATGCCCTCCTCGAGATCGAAGCTCCACGAGCGGTTCTGCTGGGCCATCAGCTTGCGCTGCAGCTTGTTGGCCAGGCGCGAAACGACGCTGGAGAGGCTGGCCAGCTGCTGGTCGAGATAGGCCCGCAGGCGGGTCAGCTCCTCGGCGTCGCAGAGCTCTTCGGCGGCGACCACTTCGTCGTGGGCGGTGGTGAACACCTTGTAGGTGGCGACCTTGGCGTCGCCCTTGAGGTCGGGGCGGGCGGGCTGCTCGCCCTCGCCCATCTCCGGCGGCTCGTCGGTGTCCTCGGCGTTGGGGTCGTCCTCCGCCTGCATCATCTGGCTGTCGGCGTCCTCGCTCTCGCGGTGGGTCGCGTCGCTGTCGTCCATGGCGGTCTGCTGGGGCGACTGGCCTTCGCCTTCGCCCTCGTCGCCGTCGTCCTGCGATTCAGCCTCGCCGTCCTCGCTGTCGCCTTCCTCGTCGTCGGCCTGGTCGGGGGCGTCGGTCAGGTCGTCGCCCATCGAAAGGTCGCGCAGGATGGTCCGGGCGATCTTGGCGAAGGCCTTCTGGTCGTCGGCCGCCTCGACCAGGCGGTCGAGGTCGGCGCCGGCCTTGCTCTCCACCTCGGCGCGGAACAGGTCGACCAGCGGCTTGGCCATGGCCGGCGGCGGCTCGCCGGTCATCCGCTCGCGGGCCAGCAGGGCGACGACGTCGGCCATCGGCGGGTTGGCCAGGGCTTCGAGCTGGTTCAGCGGCTTCTTGGCCCAGGCGTGCTCATGGACCGCGCGCAGGTTCGCCTTCACCCCGCCGAGCGCGTTGGCGCCGATGGCCTCGATCCGGGCCTGCTCCAGCGCGTCATAGACCGGGGCGCCGAGCGCCGAGGCCGGCCGGCCCTTGGCGTGGGCGGCGACGTCATGGTGCGCCAGGCGCAGGGCCATCTGGTCGGCCAGGCCGCGGATGCGGGCGGCGTCGGCCGGGGTCAGGTCGCGGGGCGGGTGCGGCAGCACGGCGCGGTTGCCGGCCAGCTGCGGGCCCTCGCCCGAATAGACGATTTCCAGGTCCGGCTTCTCAGCCAGCGAACGCGCGGCGTGGGCCAGGGCGCGCTTGAAGGGCTCGACGGGGCTTTCCGGGTTCTTGGCCATGGCATGTCATTTAGAACGACGGTCCGCGTCGCCCAAGGGGAAAGAGACGGTGACGCTTGGGAAGGCGGGCCGCGGGCGGCCTCACCATCCGAGCGCGGCCTGGCCCACGGACCCGAGCCAGGCGGCGGCGGCGACCAGCAGCAGGCCCGGGACGACCCGCCAGACGAAGGCGCGCTGGCCGCCGGACATGGCGAAGACCACCTTGGTCAGGGTGTTGCTGGTCAGGCCGAGCAGGATAGGCAGCACCGCCGCGCGCGGGTCCATGTGGCCGGAGGCGACCAGCGAGGCCATGGAGATCGCCGCCGCGTGGGTGTCGACCAGGCCGGCGGCCGCGGCGCCCACCGCCGCGCCGGCTCCGCCGAACTGGTCGCTGAGCGCGGCGGAGACCACCAGAATAACCGCCAGCATGCCGGCGAAGGTCAGGGCGCTGGTCAGGCTGAAGGCCTGGCCCGGGTCGGCATGCTCCTCGTCGGGGGGCTGGCGGAACGCCTTGAGGGTGAACAGCGCGCCATAGGCCGCGGCGGCCAGTCCGGCGCAGGCCAGCGGCGCAGCCATGGCGCGCAGGGTCGGCGGGCTGAGGGCGGCGAGCAGCACGGCCAGCTGCACGATGGTGGCGACGGTCGAGAGCACGGCCCCGGCCACCGCGCCGGACAGCAGGCCGGGCGCCTTGCCCGCGCGCGCCGACATCGCCCCGATGGTCGCGGTGCTGGACACAAAGCCGCCGGCGAGGCCGGCCAGCGGCAGGCCGAAGCGCACGCCGAGCGTGCGGATGGCGACGTGGCCAGCCGCGCTGATCGCCAGCAGCAGGATCACCACCAACCAGACCGCGCGCGGGTTCAGCGCCTGGTAGGGGCCCATGGCCCGGTCGGGCAGCAGCGGCAGCACGACCAGGGTGGCGCCGGCCAGCAGCAGGCCGCTGCGCACCTCGTCCCCGGTCAGCACCGAGCCGACGAAATGGTGCAGCGGCGTGCGGGCGGCGAGCAGGATCGCCACGACCACCCCGACCCCGGCGGCGATCATCGGCTGGGGCACGGCCAGGGCGCCGACCAGCACCGCCAGCACCAGGGCGATTTCGGTGGTGACGCCAGGATCGTCCTCGCCATGGGCTCGCCAGTAGGCGAGGGCGGCGAAGGCCGCCGTAGCGGCGGCGACGACCGCCAGCAGCAGGACGCCGCCGACCAGCAGGGCGACGGCGCCGGCCAGGGTCGCGACGGTGAAGGTGCGGATGCCGGCCGCCGACGGCGAGGGACGTTCCTGCTTGCGGCGCTCGCGCTCGGCCCCGATCAGCAGCCCGACGCCCAGGGCCACGGCGAGGTTGAGGATCGGTTCGATGGCGCGTCTCCCAGCGCCCGCCGTCGGAAGGCCGGGCGGACCCAGACTACAGCGCGGCGGCGGAAATTGCTGCGTGTGGATGTCGGTTGTCGGTTTGCGGCGGCGTGGTTCGTCCTAGGGTCGTTCGGGCCGCGGGGGCCCAGCCGAGGAGGAATGACGATGCGCGTGATGGTTCTGGTGAAGGCGACGGCCGACAGCGAAGCCGGAGCGATGCCGTCCAGCGAGCTGCTGGAGGCGATGGGCCGGTACAACGAACTCCTGGTCGAGGCCGGGGTCATGAAGGGCGGCGACGGCTGCAGCCCTCGTCCAAGGGCAAGCGGGTGGCGTTCGACGGCGACAAGCGGGCGGTGATCGACGGGCCGTTCACCGAGACCAAGGAGATCGTCGCCGGCTACTGGCTGTGGGAGGTCAAGGACATGGACGAGGCGGTGGCCTGGGTGAAGCGCTGCCCCAACCCGATGCCGGGCCCGAGCGAGATCGAAATCCGGCCGTTCTACGAGATGGAGGACTTCGGCGAGGCCCTGACCCCGGCGGCGGCCGAGATCCACGACCGGGTCCGCGACAAGCTGGAGCAGAACTAGGCGGCGCGAAGGAGAAGGGGCCCCGCCGAGGCGAGGCCCATTTCCCGTCCCGGTGCGGCCTGATCAGGCTGCGAGGGCGGCGGATCATCGCCCCGATCACCCGCTGTCCGGCCCGGCCACGGAGCCAACTGCTCTCGCTGAATGCACGCAGGCAAGCGACCGATCTGTGCTCGGCGGCGACGCGGCGCGCCTGGTCGGCTGAGGCGACGGCCAATGATCGGGCGCCGATCGGCGAAAGATCGGCTCGCGGTCCTGCCGAGGCGCACGGGGAGGGGGTCTGATGGCGAGGTGGCGCGAACGGCGCCGCGACGGAGCCGAAAGGACGCGCCATGTTGCTCAAGAGTGCTTTGATCGCCCTCGCAGGGCTTGGGATCGCCGCCAGCGCCCAGGCCCAGCCCGCCGCGACGCCCGCCCCCGCCGACGAAGCCAAGGTGGTGAACTACAGCGATCTCAACATCAACCGCGAGCCCGGCGCGGAGGCGATGCTGCGGCGGATCACCAGCGCCGCCGACCAGATCTGCGGCCGGGAATCGCAGCGCACCTCGCTGGACCGCGTGGCGCTGCACCAGGCCTGCGTGCGGAGCACCGTCGACCGGACGGTGGCCGACCTCGGCAGCCCGATGGTGACGGCGCTGAACTCGGGACACGCGGCGCCGACCACCACGATGCTGGCCTCGCGCCGATAGACCGACTTTACGACCTGGGCGTCGCCGCCTGCCCCACAGGTGGTGGCGCCCCTTTCTGCGGACTGGTAGTTTCGGGGCGCGGACGTGAGTACAGGGCCCTGCGCCATGAGCACTCCTGAAGGCTTCGCCGTTCCAGAGCGCAGCGACCTGCCCCCCGACAGCCAGATCCGATTGGTCGGCGAGCCCCCCGTGCGCCTGGGTCCGCTGCACATCGACCCGCCGCTGCGGCGGATCACCCATGACGACGGCCGGGTCGAGCTGTTGCAGCCGCGGGTGATGCAGGTGCTGACCGCCCTCATCCGCGCCGACGGCAAGATCCTCTCGCGCGACGACCTGCTGACCTCCTGCTGGGGCGGCGTGGTGGTCGGCGAGGACGCCATCGACCGGGTGATCGGCCGCGTACGGCGGCTGGCCGAGGGGATCGGGGCCGGGGCCTTCGACCTGACCACCATCACCAAGGTCGGCTACCGGCTGGAGCAGACGGCGAGCGTGCGCCATGTCCCGCCGCCGACGCCGTCGGGCGCCTCGATCTGCGTGCTGCCGTTCGCCAACATGAGCGACGACGTGCAGCAGGCCTATTTCAGCGACGGCATCAGCGAGGACATCATCACCGACCTGAGCCGGGTCTCGTCGCTGTTCGTGGTGGCGCGGACCACCTCGTTCGGCCTGCGCGACACCGGGCTGGACGTGCCGCAGATCGGCCGGCGGCTGAACGTCGAGCACGTGCTGGAGGGCAGCGTGCGCAAGGTCGGGGCGCAGGTGCGGATCACCGCCCAGTTGATCGACGCGCGCACCGGCGGCCACGTCTGGGCCGAACGCTACGACCGGCGGCTGGACGACATCTTCGCCGTGCAGGACGAGATCTCTCAGGCGGTGGTCAGCGTGCTGAAATTGAGGCTGCTGCCGGCCGAGAAGCTGGCCATCGAGCGGCGCGGCACCTCGCACGTCGGCGCCTACACCCTGGTGCTGCAGGCGCGGCGCTATCGGCTGGGGGCGCGGGACGGGGACCTGCGCTGCGCCGAGGCGATCGTGCGGCTGTGCCGCAAGGCGCTGGACATCGATCCCGGCTACGGCCAGGCCTGGGCGCTGCTCGGCTATGCGCAGATGCACCTGTGCTGGCAGCACCGGCGCGCCAACGACGGCGGGCGCGAGGCGGTGCTGAAGGCGCTGGCGCTGGAGCCGCAGCTGGTCGAGGCGATGGCGGTGCGGGCGCGGCACCTGACCTTCGACGGCCGTCCGGACGAGGCGCTGGCCGTCGCCGAGGCGGCGGCGGCGCTGGACCCCAACTTCTGCCCGGCGGTCTCCGAGGCCGGACGGGTCAACTATGTGATGGGCCGTTATCCGCAGGCGCTGGACTATTTCCTGCGGGCCCGCGACCTGGAGCCGAGTTCGGCCCATGACGCCGGGTTCGTGATGTCGACCTGCAAGGCGATGGGCGACGAGGAGGGGGTGCTGGCGGCGGCGAAGATCACCCTGGAGCGGGCCGAGCGGGCGCTGGCCCAGGAGCACGTCAACGGCGGGGCGGTCGGCTGCGGGGCCGGGGCGAGCGCGGCGCTGGGCGACTTCGACCGGGCGCGCGAGATGATGGAGCGGGCGCTGCTGATCGACCCCGACAATCTCAACATGCGCTACAATTTCGCCTGCTGCGCCAGCGCCTTCATGCAGGACGCCGACCTGGCCATCCGCCTGACCGAGCCGGTGTTCGAAGCGGCCTCGGCCGATCTGATCGAGCATGCACGGCGCGACCCGGACCTGGTCCTGGTCCGCGCCGATCCGCGCATGGTGCAGATGCTGGCGCGCGGCTGAGCGCGCCAGCCCGGCGGCTTATTTGCGGGCCAGGTAGGCCTGCGACTGAGTTCCGACCAGGTCGACCAGGTTGCCCATGGCGAGGTTGACGTCGATCAGGTGCAGCCCCCAGTCCTTGAGCACGATGGGGCCGACCTTGACGTCGCCGGCGATGTCGTCGGTGCGCGCATCGTTGGGGTCGGCGTTGATGCGGACCGAGAGGTAGTCGAAGCCGTCCTTGGAGACGCACTGGCCGGTCAGCAGGCCAGGGACCGAGACGAAGGGCGTCGTGACCTTGGCGGCGTCCTTGGTCCAGGCCGGCGGGGCGGCCGACTCCGCGGCGATCATCGCGCCCGAGGACAGGTAGGCGTGCAGCTCGCCCGCGCCGCCGCCCAGCGCGGCCGGGTTGACGCAGGCCGCCTGCATGGCCGGGTTCGGCTCGCGCGGGACGCCGAAGCGGCTGCCCTTGGGCGGCGGCGAGGTCTCGCGGAAGCTGACATAGGCCACGGCGCAGCCGGTCTGGCTCGGGCTCTTGCAGAGCGGGATCGACTTGAAGGTCCCGACGTCCTGGCCCTTGAGCACCGGCAGGTTGGTTCCGAGCAGCAGGGCCGAGACCAGCTGGTTCTGGGCCGGCTTGCCGTCGATCTGCTTGGCGATCAGCTCGGTCAGCAGGCCCGCGCCCTGGGAGTGGCCGATCAGCACGACGCCGCGGCCCTTGTTCTCGTGCGTCAGGTAGTGGTTCCAGGCGTCGGCGACGTCGTCGTAGTTGGTGGTCGCGATCGGGCCGGCCGGCGGCTTGGCTCCGGGCGCCATGCGCGCGCGCAGGGTGGTCAGGGTCACCTGCCGGTACATCGGCGCGTAGATCCTGCACTTGGAGCCGAAGCGGGCGAGCTGCTGCTCGACGACGCGGCGCTCCTCGGCGTTGGGGGTCATGTCGGAAAACACGTCCGGATCGTTGGAGACGGTCGGATAGACGTAGAAGCAGTCGACCGGGGCGGCGGGATCGGGCTTCCAGGTCTCCTTGGACATCGAGCCGTCGGCCTGGATCACGGTGGCGGTGTTGTCGATCGCGCAGGCGTCGGCGCGGCCGGGCCAGCACAGCCACTTCTGGGACTTCGAATAGTCGTTATGCTCCGCTGCGGCCGGCGCCTGGGCCGCGGCCGGGACGGCGAAAGCGCTGAAAAGCAGGCCGGCGGCCGCAGCCGCGAGCGTGATCCTGGACATGTTCCCCACCTGAAAATCTGGTCTTTGCAATGGGGCGGAGAATGCGCAGAACGCCGGTCGGGGTCCAGCCGCTTCAGGCGACCATGTGGTCGGCGCCCAGGCGGGTGTCGAGGGCCCGGTCGATGGCGTCGAGCAGGTGGGCGATCTCGATCGGCTTGGGCACGAAGCCGTTCATGCCGGCGGCGAGATACTCGGCGACCTGATGGCGCATCACGTTGGCCGACAGCGCCAGGATCGGGACCGGCGGCAGGTCGCGTTCGCTTTCCAGGCGACGGATGGCGGCGGTGGCCTCGACCCCGTTCATCACCGGCATCTGGCCGTCCATCAGGATCAGCTGGAAGTCGCCCTCGAAGAACGCCTCGACCGCCTGGGCGCCGTCGCCGACGATGGTCAGGTCGATGGGGAACGGTTCGAGCGTGGCGCGCAGGATCAGCTGGTTGGTCAGGTTGTCCTCGGCCGCCAGGATGCGCACCCGCGCGTCGGGGCGGGCGACGCGGGCCTGGGCCTGCGCCCGCGGGACGGCCGGGGCCAGGGCTGCGGCGCGCCACTCCAGCGGCAGGAGCAGGGTGAAGACCGAGCCCTCGCCGGGGACGCTCTCGACGGTGAGCTCGCCGCCCATCAGCGCCGCCAGCTCGTGGCTGATCGCCAGGCCAAGGCCGGTGCCGCCGTAGCGGCGGGTGGTCGAGGCGTCGACCTGGATGAACTTGTCGAACAGGTCGTGCATGCGCTCGGCGGGAATGCCGATGCCGGTGTCGGCGACGGTGATGCGCACGCGCTCGCCTTCACGCAGGACGCGGACGGCGACCTCGCCGGCGGCGGTGAACTTCACGGCGTTGGAGACCAGGTTGGCGACCACCTGGCGCAGGCGCACGCCGTCGCCGCGCCAGACGCCGTCGGCGGCCGGATCGAGCTCGAACCGGAAGCCGACCGCCTTCTGGCCGGCCAGGGCCGCGAAGGGGGCGCAGGCGATGTGCACGGCCTGGCCGAGGTCGAACTCGTGGGCGTCGAGCTGCAGGCGGCCGGCCTCGATCTTCGACATGTCGAGGATGTCGTTGAGCAGCACCAGCAGGGTCTGGCCGCTCTCGCGGACCACGTCGAGCTGCCGGCGCTGGCCCGCCGTCAGGTCCTCGCGCGACAGGATCTGGGTCATGCCGAGGATGCCGTTCAGCGGGGTGCGGATCTCGTGGCTCATATTGGCTACGAACTGCGACTTGGCGATGCTGGCGGCGGCGGCCTCGTCGCGGGCGCGGACCAGGTCGGCCATCGTGTCGCGCAGCATCAGGTCATTGCGGTCGATCTCGCCGAACACCCGGTGGACGCGGGCGGCGAGCAGCAGGGCCGAGATCAGCAGCGCGACCATGCCGAGGGCGAACAGCGGCGCGATCTGGCGCAGCACGGCGTCGCCGGGATGGCTGCTGGTCCAGGCCAGGGCGGCGATCGGGGTCCCGTCGGGGGCGCGGAGCTGCACGCTGGCCGGGATGGCGCGGTTCCAGGCCAGCAGCCGCACGTCGGAGACGCGCATGGCCTGACCGATGTCCTGCAGCAGGGCCGCGTCAATGCGGCGGGCCGAGATCAGCAGCCGGTCGGGCGCGCCGCGCGAATTGATCGCCGGGGTTTCGGGCACGATGTTGGTCACCGCGGCCATGTAGAGCTCGCCGCCGACGCTGATGACGCCCGTGCGGGTGACCGAGCCGCCGATGCCGCGGTTGCGGGCCGCCCCGCGCAGGGCCTCCAGTTCGCGCACCTTGGCGACCAGCGGTGCGGTTTCGCGCAGGAAGGCGGCGGCCTGGCGCTCGCCGGCGCGGGCGCCGTCGCGCCAGGCGTAGACCGGCCGGTCGGCCTCATCGAGCACGAACGAGGCGGCGTGGCGCATGTAGGTTTCGAAGTAGCTGCCGATGTAGAGGTCGGCCCACTCGGCGTCGACGTCGCGGCTGAGCTTCTGGTAGGCGTCGTCCCAGATCGAAGCCGAGATCAGCTGGCCGACCAGCTCGTGCTCGCGTTCGCGCAGGTAGTTCGAGATCAGCGCCCGTTCCTCGTCCATATGGGCGCGGTCGACGACGCGGGCGGTGTAGAAGATCAGGCCTAGGCAACCGGCCGCCACGATCAGCAGCACAGCCGAGGAAAAGGCGACAATCCGGCTGATGGCGCGCCGGTTACGGGCGAGACTCGATCTGATCACACGACACACGACACCTGGTTCCCCCAAGATGTCGCCCGCGCCGCGCTAGCAAATGGTGAATCGCGCCGACCGGGCGGGAGGTCTGCGACACCCCGCCTCAGTCGGAGAGATCGTCAGGCCACGCGGACGCGGGCGGTGCTTTCCGGCAGGTCCTGGCCGAACGCGCGCTGGAAGAACTCGGCCACGGTGCCGCGCTCGAGCTCGTCGCACTTGTTCAGGAAGGTCAGGCGGAAGGCGAAGGCCAGGTCGCCGCCGAAGATCTCGGCGTTCTGGGCCCAGGTGATCACGGTCCGCGGGCTCATGACGGTCGAGATGTCGCCGTTCATGAATGCGTTGCGGGTCATGTCGGCGACGCGGACCATCGCAGCGATGGTGCGCTTGCCCTCGGCGGTGTCGTAGTGCGGCGACTTGGCCAGCACGATCTCGGCTTCGACGTCATGCGGCAGGTAGTTCAGCGTGGTGACGATCGACCAGCGGTCCATCTGACCTTGGTTGATCTGCTGGGTGCCGTGATAGAGGCCGGTGGTGTCACCCAGACCGATGGTGTTGGTCGTCGAGAACAGCCGGAAGAACGGGTTCGGGCGGATGACGCGGTTCTGGTCGAGCAGGGTCAGCTTGCCCTGCGCTTCCAGGATGCGCTGGATGACGAACATCACGTCCGGACGGCCGGCGTCGTATTCGTCGAACACCAGCGCGACCGGGCGCTGGATCGCCCAGGGCAGGATGCCCTCGCGGAATTCGGTGACCTGCTTGCCGTCTTTCAGGACGATGGCGTCCTTGCCGACCAGGTCGATCCGCGAGACGTGGCTGTCGAGGTTGACGCGGATCAGCGGCCAGTTGAGGCGCGCGGCGACCTGCTCGATGTGGGTCGACTTGCCGGTGCCGTGGTAGCCCTGGACCATCACGCGGCGGTCAAAGGCGAACCCGGCGCAGATGGCCTTGGTCGTCTCGGCGTCGAACTTGTAGGCCGGGTCGATGTCCGGGACGTGAGCGTCGCGTTCGGAGAACGCCGGGACGGTCATGTCGACGTCGACGCCGAAAGTCTCGCGGACCGAGACCTTCTTGTCCGGCACCAGGGCGATGAGCTTGTCTTCTTGCGTATTGGCGAAAGAGGTCATGGCGCGGTTCGATTACAAGGTTACGGGGGCGATGCAAACGGCTGTTTGTGGATGACGTAGCGTCGACCGGGGAGGGCAGACGTCTTTAGCTGGATTCCGCGGCGCAGGGCAGACCGATTGGGCGAGCCGGGGCAGACCGCCGGAAACGGGGCGGCGTGGCGCGCGATGTCAAAACTTCGGCGTGTGAGGTCAAGTTCCCGGGGGTAGGCTGGTCGCCAATCAGGAGGAAACGACCATGGCCGCCACGCTCGCCGAGCCGATCACCGTCACCCCGCAGCCGAGCGGCTTCGGCGCGCAGGTCACCGGGCTGGATCTGTCGCGCCCGCTGGACGCGGCGACCCTGGGGCAGGTCAAGGACGCCTGGGCCCGGCACGCGGTGCTGGCCTTTCCGGGCCAGCCGCTGAGCCTGGAGGCGCTGGAGGCCTTCACGCTGCAGATCGGGCCGTTCGGGGTCGATCCGTTCATCAAGCCGATGCCCGGCCATCCCAACGTGCTGGAGCTGCGCCGCGAGCCGGACGAGACATCCAAGAACTTCGGGGCCGGCTGGCACTCGGACTGGAGCTTCCAGAAGGAGCCGCCGGCCGCGACGCTGCTGCGCTCGGAAGTGACTCCGCCGGTCGGCGGCGACACCCTGTTCGCCGACTGCGCGCGGGCCTATGACGCCCTCTCGGACGGCATGAAGGCGCTGCTGGCGCCGCTGCAGGCGGTGCACTCGGCGACCCGCGCCTATGGCACCCAGGGCGCCTACGCCAAGGAGACGCAGGCGCGGACGATGCAGATCATCGTCTCGACCGAGGCCGAGAAGACCCTGACCCACCCGCTGGTCCGCACCCATCCGATCACCGGCCGCAAGGCGCTGTTCGTCAGCCCGACCTACACCGTCGGCATCGAGGGCCTGACCTACCAGGAAAGCCACGCGATCCTGGGCTTCCTCTACCGGCACATGACCCAGGAGCAGTTCATCTACCGTCACAGCTGGAGCCAGGGGATGCTGCTGATGTGGGACAACCGCTGCACCGTGCACTTCGCCGAGGGCGGCTATGACGGCCACCTGCGGGTCATGCACCGCACGACGGTGGCGGGGGACGTTCCGGTCTAGCGCTCTCAGCCGCTCACCCCGGCGAAAGCCGGGCCAAGCAGCGTTTCGGTTGATCGCCGCCTGCGTGTCTGAGATTCCGCTTGGGTCCCGGCTTTCGCCGGGATGAGCGGTGGAGGGGGAAACCGGTGATGAAACTCGGCCCGGCGCTGGTGATGACGCCTGACCTGGAGGCGGCGCTGGCGTTCTATCGCGACGTGTTAGGCCTCGCCCTCCGTGCACGGTTCGAGAGCCAGCTGGTGTTCGATCTCGGCGGGCGGGCGCTGCACGTGTTCGCCTGCGCGCGGCCGGCGCCGGAGGCCGAGCATGGCGCCGACGCGGCCAGCGTGATCAGTTTCGAGGTCGAGGCGATCGAGCCGGCGATGGCGGCGCTGGCCGCCAGGGGCGTAACGTTCCTGCACGCGCGGCCGGCCTGGAACGCCGATGCGGGCCTGGCCTACGCCGCGTTCCGCGCGCCGGGCGGCGTCGTGCATGAGCTGGTCGAGCGGCGGGGGCCGCGTCCGTGAAGACAGATCAGAGGGCGTCGATGGCGACGATTTCAGAGCTGAAGCCGCATGACGTCACGGTCGAGGTTGCGAGCCAGATCGCACGGCTCATGACCGAGCTCGCCGGCGCGGCTCGATCCATATCGGAAGATGAACTGCGGGCGGTCGTGGCGAGCAACCATCTGTTCGCCGCGACCGATAGCGGCGAGGTTGTCGGCCTGGTCTGCCTGGTCCCGATGCGGCTTCCCCAGGGCGTGCGCCTATGGATCGAGAGCGTGATCGTCGATCCGAGCTGCCGGGGCGCAGGACTCGGCCGCGCCTTGATGGAGGCGGCGCTGGCCAAGGCGAGTTCGTACGGCGAGGTCCCGGTCAGCCTGACGTCGAATCCGACGCGCGCCGTCGCTCACCGCCTGTTCGAGCAGCTGGGCTTTTCGCGGGCGGAGACCTCCGTCTTCCGTCGATCGGCGCAAGGCTGACGCCAGTCGCGAGGGCGCGCGCCCAAGACCGCGTGGGTCGTCCCCTGGCAGCTTGCCATTCAGAGGGGCCGTCGGCTTGCGATCGACGGCCGGTTCAGGCCAGGGAGCGCCAGACGGTCAGCGGTCCAAGCGGAAGGAAGCCCCGGCGCCTGGCTTGGCTAAGGTCTTCTCCGGGCTGATAGGCGACGACCGGAGCGGGCGGCAGCAGCGACGCCAATGCGGCGATGACCTGCCCCTGCGAGCCGAACACATTGGTCAGACCGATGGCCTCGGCGGTCCGATAGGCGATCGCGCCGGCCACGATCCGTCCCTGGCTGTCGAAGCCGCCGATGACGTTGGCGTTGGGGTCGTCGAGCAGCGCGTCGGGGAAGGTCCGGGCATGCTCCAGATCGTCCCCACGCCAGGCCTGCTCCCATCGCATCAGCTCGGCGGAGGCGATGCATCGCCAGCTGCTCCCCTCCCGCAACGGCGGCGGATCGTTGGGCTCAAGCCAGAGCCAGGTGGCGGAGAACAGCGGGGTCAGGCCGGCGCTCGCGAGCGGCAGGGCTGCGAAGCTGTCCTTGACGCTGAACTCGAAGTCCGACCGCTCCGCAAGGCCGCGGATGAACGCGACCTGGAGGTCAGGGTCGGCGCCGGGATCGACCGTCACCACGTTGGGATAATATTGCGGGGTTTCCTCGGCGCAGAACCATAGCCCGTGCCGTTGGCCGACGGTCAGGCCGTGCGCCTTCCACACGGCCGCGCACCATTCGGCGTTGTTGCGCGCGGCGATTGCGTCACGGTCGGCGACCATCACGCCCTAACCCTGCCGCCCCGCCAGCCGGGCGGCCAGGGTGCGGGTGCGGCGCAGGGCGGTCCAGGCGGCGCCGGCGACGATGACCAGCAGGCCGAGGATGACGCTCTGGCCGTTCCAGCCCCACAGCGGCTCGAAGGCGGCGAGGGCGCAGGTGGCGGTGAGGGCGGCCATGCGGTGCGGCTTGGCCATGGGCCCTGAGAAGTCGGCCGGGAAGCCGAGGCCGCGGCCGAGCTCGCGGACATAGGCGGTGAGCACGGCCAGCACCGCGGCGGCCCAGCCGAGCGGGGCGCCGAGGGTGAAGCCGGCGAGGTCGGCGAAATAGCCGGCCCCGACCAGGAACAGGGCGTCGGCGATGCGGTCGGGCAGTTCGTTCCAGATGGGCCCCGACGGACCGCCCTTGCCGTGCTCGACCGCCACCATGCCGTCGAGCAGGTTGCAGAGCAGGCGCAGCTGGATGCAGACGCCGGCCCCGATCAGCAGCGCGCCGCGGTGGAAGGGGGGCCGGTCGCCGGCCGCATAGAGGAAGGCCAGCAGACCGAGCAGGGCGAAGATGATGCTGCCGGCCGAGATCATGTCCGGGCTGGCGCCGGCCTTGGCCAGGCCCGAGGCCAGGCCCTGGGTCCAGCCGGTTCCGCGCGACTTGAGCGGGCGGCGGTTCTCTGGGGTCTCGGTCATTTGGGAGCCTTGGCTTGGCCGCGCGCCAGGGTCGCGGCGTAGACGACGGCGTAGAAGGTCGAGACCGACCACGGTACGGCGATGGTGCGGGCGATCTCGGGCGTGCCGATCAGCGCGTGGACGGCGACCAGCAGGGCGAGGATCGCAGTCGCTGTGATCGCCGGCGGGACGACATAGGCCAGCGCGCCGGAAAACCGCGGGCCCATCGCCTCGAGCGCCCGCTTGAGCACCAGGGTGATCAGGCCCGAGAGCACGCCTTGCGACACCGCCGGCAGGGCGGCGGCGGCCAGGCCGTGGCCGGCGTTGGCGTAGAGCGCCCAGCCGCCCATGGCCAGGAAGGCGAAGCCGACGTGGGCGAAGGTCGTGCCGGCGAAAGTCCGCAAGGCGTTCTGCATTGGGATGGAAACTGCGCCGCCATCCGCTGTACGGTCAAGCTGCGCCGGGGCTCGATGCTCGGCGGGCGGGAGAGGCCAGCGCATGGACGCAGTCACGGGGTTCTTCGCCCAGCAGTCGCCGGTGGTGCTGTGGGGGCTTGGCGGCGTGCTGGCCGTGCTGACCCTGGCGGTCGCGATCACCGGCCTGCTGGCGGTGCTGAAACCGGCCGGCGACTTCACCAACCTGCGCCAGCGGATCGCCTCGTGGTGGGTGATGATCGCGCTGCTGGCCGGGGCGCTGCTGGCCGGCTGGCAGGTGTTCACGACGCTGATGATCGCGATCTCGTTCGTCGCCCTGCGCGAGTTCCTGTCGCTGGCCCCGGTGCGGCGCGAGGACCGGCTGATCGTGCTGGCTGCGTTCGTGGCGATGGGGATCAACTACCTCTTCATCATCATCGACGACTACGGCCTTTATCGGGTGTTCATCCCGACCTACGTGTTCCTGATCATCCCGTTCCTGATGGCCTGCATCGGCCAGACGCGGGCGTTCCTGGCGACCACGGCGACGTTCCATTGGGCCATCGTCGCCTGCGTCTACAACCTCGGCTACATCGCCTTCCTGATGCGCACGCCGGCCGCCGAGGCGCAGCCGGCCGGGGCGGCGGGGCTGGTGTTCTTCCTGCTGGTCGTCACCGAGGCCAACGACGTGGCGCAGTACGTCTGGGGCAAGCTGTTCGGAAAGCGGAAGATCGTCCCCAAGGTCAGCCCCAACAAGACCTGGGAGGGCTTCCTCGGCGGCTGGATCACGACCAGCGCGCTGATCTGGTTCCTTGGGCCCATGTTCACGCCGCTGAGCGGCATCGGACTGGGGTGCCTGGCGCTCTTCCTGCCGCTGGCGGGCTTCGCCGGCGACGTGACGATGAGCGCGATCAAGCGCGACATCGGGGTCAAGGACACCAGCGCCCTGATCCCCGGCCACGGCGGCCTGCTGGACCGGGCCGACAGCCTGACCTTCACCGCGCCGCTCTACTTCCACATCCTCGCCTACTTCGCCCTGGATCACTTCTGATGCGCTGGTTCCGCCGCCTCGTCCTGGTGCTGATCGGTCGGCCGGTCGCACGCGTGTTCACCGGGGCCGACATCATCGGGCGCGAGAAGCTGCCGCTGAAGGGGCCGGCGATCCTGGCGGCGAACCACGCCAGCCACGTCGACACCATCCTGATGCTGACGCTCTATCCGTCGAAGGGCCTGGACCGGGTGCGGCCGGCGGCGGCGGCCGACTACTTCCTGCGCGGCGGGCTGATCAGCTGGCTGTCCAACACCATCATCGGCATCGTGCCGGTGGCGCGTGACAAGGCCGGCACCGGGGTCGACGTGCTGGAGCCGGTGCGCGCGGCGCTGAAGGCCGGCGACATCGTGCTGATCTTCCCGGAGGGCACGCGCGGCGACGGCGAGGAGATGGCCCAGCTGAAAAGCGGGGTGGCGCGGCTGGCGGCCGACGTGCCCGAGGCGCCGGTCTATCCGATCTGGCTGCAGGGCGCGGGCCGGGTGCTGCCCAAGGGCGAGGCGCTGCCGGTGCCGATGAACTGCACGGTGCTGGTCGGCGACCCGCTGCACTGGCGGGGAGACCGCCAGGCGTTCCTGGGCGAGCTGCGCGCGCGGCTGGAGGACCTGAAGGCCAAGGCGCCGCCGCAGCGGTGGGCCTGAGAGGGGCTGAGTCAGCAGGCCCCTCCGTCGCGTTTCGCGCGCCACCTCCCCCAGGAGGGGGAGGAATAGTCGGCCACAGATGTCATCCCGGTTTGCGAAGCAAGACCGGGACCCATTGTCGCCGAGCGGCGGAGTTCGCGCGAACCTTGGCGGATCCGGTGTTCATGGGTCCGGGTCTTCGGCTGCGCCGAAGCCGGGATGACACCTGATTAGAACCCCTCGACGTCGAGGGCGACAGCGATGTCCGAGCCGGCGGCGAGGTCGAGCCAGAGGGCGACGCGCGGCATTTCCTGTTCGAAGAAGAACCAGCAGGCGGCGACCTTGCCGGCGGTGAAGGCGTCTTCGCCCTGCGCCTTGGCGGCCAGGGCCATGTCGAGCCACAGCCAGCCGGCGGCGCCTCGGCGCGACAGCGGCTGCTGACACGTTCTGGCGCGCGGCGGCGCAGTCTGCGCTGTAAGCATGGAGGCGAGGATGATCCGGGGAAGCTGCAACTGCGGGGCGGTCAGGTTCGAGTTGACCGCGGCGCCGAGGATGATGGGCACTTGCCACTGTTCGCGCTGCCGCAAGGCCGGGGCCGGGACGTTCGTGCTGGTGGCGCGTGAAAGCCTGAACTGGATCGCGGGGAGGGACGAAGTGGCGAGCTATGCGCCCGAGCCGCCGTTCAAGTATGCGCGCTGCTTCTGCCGTAATTGCGGGACCGGGCTGGGGGAGATCGCTTCGGAGGCCGAGACCTTTCCGATCGCCGCCCACTGCCTGGACGACGACCCGCAGGTGCGCAACCGCTTCCATGAGTGGGTGTCCGTCAAGCCGGCCTGGTACGAGATCTGCGACGAGGCCAGGCGGTTTCCGGAAAATCCGGGGTAGGGCGTTGCGCGCGCCGCCGCGCGCTGCGAGGCTCCGAATATGGACGACAGCCACCTGAGCGTCGGCTTCGAGGCCGCACTGACCGGCAAGGGACATGCCGTCCACGGGGCCGGCGAACTGGCGCAGTTCGCGCGCTACGCCGTGTCACGCGGACACCTGATCTGCAACGTCGAGGCCTATGAGCTGCGCGGCGACCTGGAGGTCCCTCGGATCGACCTCGGCCTCTATCAGGGCTCGGTCGAGGAGAGCGAGTTCGCGGCGGACGAGCGGGTGGGGCGCTCGATGCTGCGGCTCGGCGAAATCGTAGAAGACTGCGAGGCCGAGCGCGCCAGCTTCCTGTTCCTGGTGTGGATCGACAGCCTGGAGGCCTAGACCCCTCAGGCCATCGTGGCCTTCTTGGCGCTTGGCCATGACAAGCCGTGCGGTTAAATTGAATTCAATTCAAGTCTAGGGGCGGTCAATGGGCGGGGCGAGCGCTGCGAAGTCGGGCACGGCGGAGCGACTGGTTCAGGCCGCCCAGGAGGAGCTGATCGCGAGCCAAGGCTTGCTGGAGATGCAGGCGGTCGCCAAGCGGGGCAAGGTGTCGGTCGGCTTGGCGTATCACCACTTCGGTTCCAAGGCCGGGCTGATCGCCGCGGTCGTTGAGGCCTTCTACAACCGATTGGAGGAGGCGGCGTTCGATCCGGCGAAATTGACCGCGGAAGACTGGGCGGGGCGCGAGAAGGAGCGCATCGCGGCCTATATCTCGTTCCACTACGACCATCCGTTCGCGCCGCTGGTCGTCGGGGCTCTGAGCCGGGCGCCGGAGGTGCTGGACGTCGAGCAGGCGTTCACCCGTCGGCAGCTGACGGCCGGGGCCTACAACGTGAGGGCCGGGCAGCGGGATGGGGTGATCCCCGCCGACCTCGATCCACGGCTGACCATTGCGCTGCTGATCGGCGGCATCCGCCAGGCGCTCATCGGCGCGCTGACCGCCAACGAGCGCCCAGACCGTGCGGCCTTGACCGAGAAGATCTGGATTTTCGTCGCCGGCGCCCTGCGCCTGTCGCGGAGCTAAGCAACAGGAGGACGACCATGTCCGACCCGCACGCCTTCCACGCCCCGCGGTCGAGCTACTCGAAGGAGGAGCTGATCCTCTCCAGCCAGGGCGGCTATTTCGGCCCGGGCAACGCCCAGCTGCCGGCCCCGCCCATGCTGATGATGGACCGGATCACGGCGCTCAGTCTGGACGGCGGCGAATTTGGCAAGGGAAGCATCGTCGCCGAGCTGGATGTCAGCCCCGACCTCTGGTTCTTCGGCTGTCACTTTCCCGGTGATCCGGTGATGCCCGGCTGCCTGGGGCTGGACGCCATGTGGCAGATGCTGGGTTACTGGCTCGGCTGGTCGGGATCGCCGGGCAAGGGGCGGGCGCTGGGCGTGGGCGAGGTGCGGTTCCGCGGCGACGTCACCCCCAAGACCCGCAAGGTCCGCTACGAGGTCGACCTGCGGCAGGCTCGGCGCGGTCAGCTGGCGCTGGGCGTCGGCAACGGCCGGATGTTCTCGGACGACGAGTGCGTCTACTGGGCGAGCGACCTGCGGGTTGGGATGATCCGGCCCTAGCCCCTCAGGCCATCTTGGCCTTCTTGAGGACCTGGTAGGCCTTGATCACGCGCTGGAGCTTGTGCTCGGCCGAGCGGTCGCCGCCGTTGGAGTCGGGGTGGGTGCGCTTGACCAGCTCGATGTAGCGGGCGCGGATGGCCGGGCCGTCGGCGTCCTCGTCGAGGTCGAGGTCGGCCAGGGCGTTGCGCTCGAGCTTGCCGAGGCGGCGGGCGTTCGCCGGTTCGGCCTTGGGCTTCGGCCGCGCGCCAGCCCCGAACAGGCTGAACGGATCGGCGTAGCCTTCGCCCTTGCCGAAGCCGTGGGCGGCGCCGGCCGCCTCACGCGAGAACTTGCTGGCCTTGAACTGCCAGGTCGGGCGGTCGCCGACCGCGCTCTGGGCCTGGCGGTTGCGGATCTCGCCCTCGCTCATGCCGGCGAAGAAGTCCCACTGCTTGTTGTACTCGGCCGCGTGCGGCTGGCAGAACCAGTAGTGCTCGTTGAGCATGTCGCGCGACTTGGGCGCGCGCGCCGTCGCCGCCGTCCGGCAGCCCGGATGGTCGCAAGCCCGTTCGCCGGGCTTCAGCGCATAGACATCGTCGTTCCGCTTCGCCTCCTCCTCCGAACCGGGGGGACGCACACGGATATCGACGAACTTAGGCTTGTATTGAAACGCGCCGGCCATGGCCCAAGTATGAAGCTCCCTGAGTCCCTTTCAAGAATTGAACATCGATACGATGGGCGCCATATTTGAGGCCATCCACCACAAGCTGAACGCGGCGTTTTCGCCCACCCGCCTGGAAGTGGTCGACGATTCCGACCGCCATGCCGGTCATGCAGGCGCCACGCCCGGCGGGGAAAGTCACTTCAATGTGCTGATCGAGGCCGCGGCCTTCGCCGGAGTGTCCAAGGTGGTGCGCCAGCGGCTGGTCTACAAGGCCCTGGCCGACGAGCTGGCCGGACCGGTGCACGCGCTGTCGGTCAAGGCGCTGGCGCCGGGGGAAGGCGCGTAAAAACAACACGGCGGACCGGAACGAGCGTTTGAACGTTCGTAGCTGGGCCACCATAATGACAACGTATGTGAGCGCTCACATCAGGGGAGGTGGGGATGCAAACGACAATCACGGTGAACGGGGCGGAGCGAACGCTCGACCTCGACCCGCGGACCACCCTGCTGGACGCGCTGCGTGAGCACCTGGGGCTGACCGGCTCGAAGAAGGGCTGCGACCACGGCCAGTGCGGCGCCTGCACGGTGCTGGTGAACGGGGTGCGAATCAACTCCTGCCTGTCGATCCTTGCCATGCATGACGGCGACCAGGTGACGACCATCGAGGGGCTGGGCCAGCCGGGTGCGCTGCATCCGGTGCAGCAGGCGTTCCTGGAGAACGACGCCCTGCAGTGCGGCTACTGCACGCCGGGGCAGATCTGCTCGACGGTCGGCATGCTGCAGGAGGCCGCCGACGGCTGGGCCAGCAAGGAGACCGCCGACCTGACGGCGCCGACGGCGCTGACCGACGCCGAGATCCGCGAGCGGATGAGCGGCAACATCTGCCGCTGCTCGGCCTATCCGCAGATCCTGGCGGCGATCCGCGACCTGGCGGGAGAGGCCGCATGAAGCCGTTCACCTACGAGCGGGCCGCCGACGCCAAGGCCGCGGTCAAGGCGGTGGCCGAAAATCCGGGCGCCAAGTTCCTGGCCGGCGGCACCAACCTGCTGGACCTGATGAAGCTGGAGATCGAGCGGCCGACTCACTTGGTCGACGTCGGGCGGCTGCCGTTCGCCGGGATCGAGGCGACGGAGGAGGGCGGCCTAAGGATCGGCGGGGCGATGACCAACGCCAAGCTTGCGGCGCATCCGAAGGTGCGCGAGCTCTATCCGGTGCTGGCGCGGGCGATCCTGGCCGGGGCCTCGGGCCAGCTGCGCAACAAGGCGACGACGGCCGGCAACCTGCTGCAGCGCACCCGTTGCGACTATTTCTACGACACCGCCAAGCCCTGCAACAAACGCCAGCCGGGCTCGGGCTGCAGCGCGTTGGGCGGACCGGGCGGCTATGGGGCGATCTTCGGGGCCAGCGAGGCCTGCATCGCCACCCATACCTCGGACATGGCGGTGGCGCTGACGGCGCTGGACGCCAGCGTCGAGACCATGACCCCGGACGGTGGAGCGCGGTCGATCAAGGTCGAGGCGCTGCACCGGCTGCCCGGCGCGACGCCGCAGGTGGAGACCGACCTGGCGGCGGGCGAACTGATCACCGCGGTGGTGCTGCCGCCGCCGCCGGCCGGCGGCCAGGCCTACGCCAAGGTCCGAGATCGCGCGTCCTACGCCCACGGCCTGGCCATGGTGGCGGTGGCCGGCGGCCGGGTGGCGCTGGGCGCGGTGGCCGCTAAGCCGTGGCGGGCCGAGCAGGCCGAGGCGGCGCTGGCGGCGGGGGCGAGCGCGGCCGAGGCGGCGACCGCCGAACTGGCGCGCGCCGACGCCGATGACCGCCGCACGCACAAGATCGCCCTGGTCCGCCGCCTGGCGGCCGCGACCATCGAAGACGCCGGGAGCGCCCGATGACCTCCGTCCAAGACTGGGCTGCGCCCAACCCCGTCACCGAGAACCGCAGCGGCGTGATCGGCAAGGGCGTCGACCGCTACGAAGGCGCCCTGAAGGTCACCGGGACCGCGCCCTACGCCTATGACACGCTGGCGCCGTCTCCGCCGGCCATCGGCGTGCTGGTCACCGCCACGATCCCGCGCGGGAAGGTGACGGCGGTGGACACGGCGGCCGCCGAGGCCGCGCCGGGCGTGCAACTGGTCTGGACGCACCTGAACGCGCCGGCCCAGGCGCCGCGCGGGACGCGGGCCAATCCGCGCAGCCAGCGGGCCTCGAACCCGGCGCTGGCGAGCGATCGGGTCGAGTACTACGGCCAGACCATCGCCTTCGTGGTCGCCGACACTTTCGAGAACGCGCGGGCCGCGGCCGAGCTGGTCAAGGTCGCGTACGCCGCCGAGCCGGCGGTGGTCGACTTCCTGGCCAGCTTCGACCAGGCGACCCTGCCGCCGGACGAGGAGGACGTGCACATCGGCGATTTCCACGGCGCCTTCGCCGCTGCGCCTGTGACGGTGGACGAGACCTATTTCAGTCCGATCCAGAACCACGTGCAGATGGAGCCCTGCGCCACCATCGCCTGGTGGGAGGGCGACAAGGTCACGGTCCACACCTCGATCCAGATGGTGAAGGGCGGCCAGCACGCCCTGGCCGAGACCCTGGCGATCCCGTCGACCGACGTGCACCTGCTGACCCGCTACATCGGCGGCGGGTTCGGCGGGAAAGGCCAGTCCTATGACGACCTGACCTTGGCGGCGCTGGCGGCGCGGGCGCTGGGGCGGCCGGTCAAGGTCGCCTACACCCGCCAGCAGATGTTCCACGGCACCATCCACCGCCCGGCGGTGAACATGCGCGTGCGGCTGGGGGCCGAGCCGGACGGGCGGCTCACCGCCTTCGCCGTCGAGGCGACGACGCACTGCGCGCGGGCGGCGACCTTCACCGAGCATGCGGCCAACTTCTCGCGCAATCTCTACGCTGCGCCCAACCGCCTGACCGGCCACCGGCTGGTGCGGATGGACCTGCCGCACGCCGGCCCCATGCGGGCGCCGGGCGAGGCGCCGGGCATGCTGAGCCTGGAATGCGCGATGGACGAGCTGGCCGAGAAGCTGGGCCTCGACCCCATCGAGCTGCGCATCCGCAACGAGCCGGAGATCGACCCGGAGACCGGCAAGCCGTTCTCGATCCGCCAGCTGGTGCGCTGCATGACCGAGGGCGCGCAGCGGTTCGGCTGGGAGCGCCGCAACCCGGTCCCCGGACAGGTGCGCGACGGCCGCTGGCTGGTCGGCATGGGCATGGCCGCAGCGATCCGCGGCAACTTCCTGCTGCCGGCCAAGGCCGGCGTGCGGATCGACGCCGGCGGGATCATCACCCTGCGCCAGGGCATGACCGACATCGGCACCGGCACCTATACGATCCTTCAGCAGATCACCGCCGAGACCCTGGGCGTGCCCCTGGGCCACGTGCGGGTCGAGATCGGCGACTCCGACTTCCCGCCGGCCCCCGGCTCGGGCGGGCAGTTCGGGGCGGCGACGGCCGGGTCGGCGGCGTACGAGGCGGGGATGAACCTGCGCCGGGCGCTGACCGAGCTGGCGGTGGGCGATCCGAACTCGCCGCTCTATGGCGGGCCGGCCGAGTACGTGACCTTCGAGAACGGGGTCATCGCCATCGAGAACCGCAGCGAAACGCTGGCCGCGCTGGTCGGGCGGGCCGCGCCGGACGGGATCTATGTCGAAGGCTCGATCGCCCCGGCGGCCGACGCGCGCGACTATTCCCAGCACACCTACGGCGCGCACTTCGCCGAGGTGGGGGTGAACCAGGTGACCGGCGAGGTGCGGCTGCGCAAGATGTTCGGGGTGTTCGCGGCCGGGCGGATCCTCAACGCCAAGACCGCCAAGAGCCAGATCACCGGCGGGATGATCTGGGGCGTCGGCACGGCGCTGACCGAGGTCAACGCCGTCGACCCGCGCTACGGCTCGTTCGTCGCTCAGGACATGGCCGAGTACCTGGCGCCGGTGCACGCCGACATCGTCGACCTGGACTCGATGTTCCTCGAGGAAGCCGACGACAAGGCCAATCCGATGGGCATCAAGGGGGTCGGCGAACTGGGCATCGCCGGGGCTGGGGCGGCGATCGCCAACGCCATCTACAACGCCGCCGGCGTGCGGCTGCGCGACTATCCGATGACGCCGGACAAGGTGCTGGCCGGGCTGATGGCCAAGGGGCTGTAGCGCGCTGAGTGTGTCATCCCGGAAGCCGCGTAGCGGCTGTCCGGGACCCATTCGCGCCGTAACGGCCGAAAGTGGCGCGGCCGCGTCACAGTTTGCGAGATCCGGTGTTCATGGGTCCCGGTCTTGCTGCGCAAACCGGGATGACAGGGTTGGCGCCCGTCTACTAGGTGCTAGGCCAGTTCGCGGGCGGTGGCGGCGCTCCGGCTTGGCAGCGGGCGCTACCGCGGGCGGCGGCGAGGAACTCCGGGACGCGGTCCACAGGGGCCGCTCCGCGGACGATGTCGCCGAGGACGAGGTCCGACTTGCTGCAATCGGTCGGGATGACGATTTCGTAGCGGCTCGCGCCCAGCTCGCCGACGTGGGAAACCGGATAGCCGCCAGGACGGTACTTGTAGGAGAAGTCGATCAGGGCCTCGCGGAAGCGCACGTTGTCGGGCCGCCCGACCGGAAGATCGAAGCTCAACGTAGAGATGGCCTTTGGAGGCGCTGGCGCTTCGGAGGCGGCGAGCAGGCTCGCCACGACGGCTCCTGTCGCGGCCGCAAGCAGAACTGTCACGAGACTCTACCCCACCCGCGGCAGGAGTTCGCCGAGGATGCGGGCGAGGTCGCCTTCGCGGAAGGGTTTCTGCAGGACCGGGGAGCCCTTGTCGGCGTCGCGCAGGCCGGCGTCGCCGTAGCCGGTGGCGAAGGCGAAGGGGGCGCCCTTTTCGCGCAGCAGGTCGGCGAGCGGGAAGATCGGCTGGCCGCCGAGGTTGACGTCCAGCACCGCGCAGTCGAGCTCGACGCTGTTGGCCAACTCGATGGCCTCCTCAAGCCGGGAGGCGGGCCCGACCACCTTGCAGCCCAGGTCTTCGAGCATGTCCTCGATCAGCATCGAGACCATCATCTCGTCTTCGACCACGAGGACCCGCAGGCCGGCCAGGTCGCTAAGTCCGGTCATTCGGAGGGCTCCAGGACGTGAAGGGGAAGATCCATCCGGCAGGACAACCCCGCCGGATGATAGTCCAGTCTGACCCGCCCAGCGAGTTCTCCCGCCAGGCCGCGTTCGAGAAGCCGGCTGCCGAAGCCCTGGCGCTCGGGGCGAACCACCGCCGGCCCGCCGGATTCGGTCCATTCGATCATCAGCCGGCGGTCGGACTGCTGGTCGTCCAGGCGCAGGCGCAGCGCCACGTGGCCGCCGGGCGTCGACAGCGCGCCGTATTTGAGCGCGTTGGTCGCCAGCTCATGGAACGCCATGCCGAGGGCGACCGCCGCCTTCGGGCGCAGGCGAACGTCCTGGTCGCCCTGGAGGGTGAAGCGCGCGCCGCCGTCCTCTCGCCCGCCGCCGTAGGGGCGCAGCTCTGCGGCCAGGATGTCGAACAGGCTGGCGCCTTCCCAGTTCTGGGCGGTGAGCAGGTTGTGGGTCTGCGAAAGCGCCATCAGCCGGGATTCGAAAGCCTTGTAATAGGTGTCGATATCCTTGGCGTTAACCAGGCTCTGGCGGGCCAGGGATTGTACCGAGGCCAGGGTGTTTTTGACCCGATGGTTCAGCTCGTTGAGCAGCAGCCGCTGGCGTTCCTCGGCCAGGGCGCGTTCGCGGACCTCGGCGCGGGCGGCCTGGTGGAGGCGGACGTTGTCGATGGCGACCGCGGCCTGGGCGCCGACCCCGGCCATCAGGTGCTCCAGCCGCTCGGAGAAGCGCCCCGGTTCGGGGTGGCCGAACAGCAGCGCGCCCAGCACCTCGCCCGAACGCGAGATCACCGGCACGCCCATATAGCTGCGCACCGGCAAGTGACCCTTGGGCATGCCGTGGAACGGCGCATTGCGGCCATAGCGCGGGTCGGTGGTGATGTCGTCGCTGCGCAGGATGCCTTCGCCGTCGAAGGTGGGGGCGAAGACCGCGGTCTTGCGGACCATTGGGAAGTGGTCGAAGGCCGTGCGCGGCGCGCCCGACAACGAGTAGAGGGTGAGGGTGTCGCCGTTGTCGTCGAAGGCCGTATAGAAAAAGGCGCCGAAGGCGGCGCCGGTCAGTTCCACCCCGCCGTCGACGACGGTCTGCACGACCTGGTCGAGATCGCCGCCGGCCCCGATGGCCGCGGCGATGCGGTTGAGGGCGTCGGCGCGGACGGTTTCCTCGGCGAGGGCGGCCCGCGCGCTCGCCAGGCTCGCCTCGAGCGCTTTCATCCTGGCGGATGTCGTCTCAGTCATGCTCACGGTATCGCACGGCGCCCCAGAACTGTGCTGACTTGGATCGCAAACCAAAGTTCTTTTATCATTTAGGTCAAGAGGCTAGGCCAAACGAATTAGTCTAGCTCGCGCTTCTGGGGCGGCGAAATCTTGATCACGGTGATCTGGTTGCGCTCGCGCCGGACGATCTGGAAGCGATGACCATAGAAGGTCCAGGTCTGTCCGACCTTGGGGATGGTCTGGGCCTCATGAATGACCAGGCCGGCGACGGTGACGGCGTCGTCGTCGGGCAGGTCCCAGTCGAGGGCGCGGTTGAGGTCGCGGATCGCCACCCAGCCATCGACCACCACCGCGCCGTCGGCCTGGCGGCGGACGCCTTCGAGGGCGCTGTCGTGCTCGTCCTCGATCTCGCCGACGATCTCCTCGAGGATGTCTTCCAGGGTGATCAGGCCCTGCAGGGCGCCGTACTCGTCGACCACCAGGGCGAAGTGGCTCTGGCGCTTGAGGAAGGCGGCGAGCTGTTCCTTGAGCGAGGTGGTTTCGGGGATGAACCACGGCTCGCGGGCCAGGGCTGGCAGGTCGAGCGCCTCGAGCGGCGCGCCGGCCAGGGCGGTCAGCACGTCCTTGGCGTGCAGCACGCCGACGATGTTCTCCGGATCGTCGCGGTAGAGCGGCACGCGGCTGTGGCCGGTTTCCAGGAGCTCGGCCAGCAACTCCTTGGGCGTCAGGGCCGCGTCGATCATCGCGATCGAGCGGCGATGGACCATGACCTGGGTGACGTCCATCTCCGACAGGTCGAGCACGCCGCCCAGCATGTGGCGGTCGCTGGCCTCCACCAGGCCCTCGGAGTGGTGATACTCGACCGCGCCGCGGATCTCCTCGTGGGCGGCGAGGACGTCGGTCTCCATGGAGAGCTTGATGCCGAACGGGCGCAGGGTCTGGCGCACGATCCACTGGGCGCCGTTGGCCAGCGGGCCGAATATCCGCACGACCCACCAGGTCGGGATCGACAGGAAGCGGGCGACGTCGTCGGCGCGGGCGATGGCCAGGGTCTTGGGCAGGATCTCGCTGAACACCACGATCAGCACGGTCATCACCGCGGTGGCGATCAGGGCGCCGACCGGGCCGGGGAAGGCGGTGGACAGCGCCACCGTGGTCAGGGCCGAGGCGCCGATGTTGATGACGTTGTTGGAGAGCAGGATCGCCCCGATCATCTTCTCCTGATCGGCCATCATGCGGTTGATGCGGGCCGCGGCCCGGTCGCCGTCGCGCTCAAGCTGGTGCATCCGCGCGCGGCTGGCGGCGGTCATCGAGGTTTCGGCGGCGGAGATCAGCCCCGAGAGCGAGAGCAGGACGACCAGCACGGGCGCCAGGCCCGCGAGGACGGCGACGATCGTCACGGGAGCGCGCCTTCGGCGACCAGGAAGTCGCGCACGGCCTGGCCATCGACGTTCTTGGCGACGAAGGCCTCGCCCAGGGCGCGGGCGAGGATGAAGGTCAGGCGGCCGCCCTCGGCCTTCTTGTCCTGGCCCATGTGGCGCACGAGCTTGGCCGCGTCGAAGGCGCCCGAGCCGACCTGATCGAGGCGGGTCGGCAGGCCGGCGGCGGCGATGGCGCCCTCGGCGCGCTGGGCGTCCTGGGACGAGCAGAGCCCCTGGGCGGCCGAGAAGCGGAAGGCGATAGCGCTGCCGGCGGCGACGGCCTCGCCGTGCAGCAGGGCCTCGCCGTAGCCGGTCTCGGCCTCCAGCGCATGGCCGAAGGTGTGGCCGAGATTGAGCAGGGCGCGGCGGCCGGCTTCCTTCTCGTCCGCCTCGACGATTTCGGCCTTCATCTCCACCGAGCGGGCGACGGCGTAGGCCAGGGCGTCGGGATCGCCGGCCAGCACGGCCGGGCCGTTGGTCTCCAGCCACTCGAAGAAGGCGAAGTCGCCGAGCAGGCCGTACTTGATGACCTCGGCGTAGCCGGCGCGCATTTCACGCTCGGGCAGGGTGGCCAGGAGGTCGAGGTCGGCGAGGACGAGCTTGGGCTGGTGGAAGGCGCCGATCAGGTTCTTGCCGCGCGGGGTGTCGATCGCGGTCTTTCCGCCGACGGACGAATCCACCTGGGCCAGCAGGGTGGTGGGGATCTGAACGAAGTCTATGCCGCGCTTGTAGATGGCGGCCGCAAAACCGGCGAGGTCGCCGACCACGCCGCCGCCGAAGGCGACGATCAGGTCGCCGCGGTCCAGCTCCAGCTCCAGCAGGCGGTCGCTGACCTCGGCTAGGCCATCCCAGCTCTTGGACGGCTCGCCCGGCGGGACGACGATGGCCTGGGACGAGATCCCGGCCGCCGCGAGGGCCTTGGTGAGACGCTCGCCATGCAGCTTCCAGACCGTCGCGTCGCTGACGATCGCGGTGCGGCCCTGCTTGAGCAGCGGGGCCAGGAGGACGCCGGCCTTGTCCAGCAGACCCCCGCCGACCACGACGTCGTAGGCGCGCTCGCCCAGGCCAACGCGGACGGTGCGGCTCATGGAGCTTTTTCCTCGAGGAATGCGGTCAGGGCGCGGATCACCTGGTCGACGGTGACGTGGTGGGCGGTGTCGCCGGTCTCCACCATGATGTCGGCCTGGGCGTAGACGGGATAGCGCTTCTCGGCGAGCTCGGTGAGGACGGCCAGCGGGTCCTTGCCGGAGAGCAGGGGGCGACTGTCCTTGCGCGAGACGCGGCGGACCAGCACGTCGAGGTCGGCTTTCAGCCAGACCGAGATCGAGCGTTCCTTGATCAGGGCGCGGGTCTCGTCGTTCATGAAGGCGCCGCCGCCGGTGGCCAGAACGTGGGGCGGGTTCTCCAGCAGCCGGGTGATCACCCGGCGCTCGCCCTCGCGGAAGGCGGGCTCGCCCATCTCGGCGAAGATGTCCGGAATCGAGCGGCCGGCGGCGGCCTCGATCTCGACGTCGGCGTCCTTGAACGGCAGGTCGAGCGCGTTGGCGAGGCGGCGGCCGACGCTTGATTTGCCGACCCCCATCAGGCCCACGAGGGTGATGGTGCGGGCGCGCAGCGGTGAGTAACGGTCCATGAACGCGGAGGGTCTTACACGAGCATGTGCCTCGACGCCAAGTTGACCGTACTGCCATGAAGGTTGGGATGAGCCGCACGCTTACCGTCATGACGCTCGGCGCCCTGCTGATCGGCGCCGCTCCCGCCCTCGCCCAGCCCGCCGTCGAAGTCACGCCCCTGGCGGCGCCCGACGCGTTCGCCAACGGCGCGCGCGACACCGGCCTGCCGCCCGAGCTCTGGCGCGGAGCCTCGGTGGAGACGGCGCGGACGGTGCTGCCGCTGCTGGCGGCCAGGCCGCTGTCGCCGGCCGCCGCGGCGCTGGCCCGAAGGGTGCTGGCGACCGGGGCGAACGGCCCGGAAGGCGCAGGGCAGGACCGTGAGCTGGCCGGGGCGCGGATCGCCGCGTTGATCGCCCAGGGCGGGATCAAGGACGCCGGCGCGATCCTGTCGCGGACCTCGGGCCTGGAGAGCAATCCGGTGATGGCGCAGGCCGGCGCCGAGGCGGCGCTGCTGGCGGGGCAGGACGAGCGGGCCTGCGACATCGCCGAGGGCCTGGCGAGCGGCCGCGAGGAGATCTACTGGCTGCGGCTGCGAACCTATTGCCAGGCGCGGGACGGGCAGACGGGGGCGGCGCGGCTGACCTTCGACTTGGCGCAAGGGGTGGCGCGGGACGCGATCTTCGGGCGGCTGATGGGCGCCAAGCTGGCGGGAGCCGGCGATCCGGGCGCGGCCTCGCTGCGGGGCGGACTGGACTATGCGCTGTCGCGCAGTCTGGGGCTGGACCTGGCGGCCGCGACGCCGGCGCCGGCTGTGGCCGCGGCGCTGGCGGCGGGCGAGCCGGGGCCGGCGAGCTGGAGCATCGAGGCCGGGCCGGGACCGCTGAAGGCGGCGATGGCGGCGGTGGCTGCAGGCGACCTGGCCGGGGCGCAGAGCCTGCGGGCCGGGCTGACGGCGGACGCCACGCCGGTCAACGAGCTGGCGCTGCTGGACGCGCTGATCGCTGCGGCGAGCGGCAAGCCGGACGGGCCGACCCTGGACCGGCTGGTCGAGCGCGGCGCGGTTGAAGGCGCCAAGACCCGCGGCAAGATGCAGAACGCGGCGATCCTGCTGGCGGCGCTAGGCGCGCCGATGACGCCGCAGGCCCGCGGCGAGTTCGCCAGGTTCGTCGGCGCCGAGGCCGGCAAGGCGAGCGTGGCGCGGGGCCTGGCTCTGGACCTGGCCGGCGAGGCCAAGCTGATCGGAGAAACCGCGTTGCTGGCGCTGTGGATCAGCGCCGAGGCGGGGCCTGCGGGACCTGCGACCGGCGACCGGGCGCGAATCGTGCGGGCGCTGCGGCTGGCCGGACTGGACGTCGAGGCGCGCGCCTTCGCGGTCGAAGGACTGCTGGCGCAACGATGAGCGGCGCGGACTGGATCGAGGCGTTCCTAGAGATGATGGCGGGGGAACGAGCCAGCGCCAGGAACACCCTGACCGCCTATGGCAAGGATCTGGCCGACGCCCAGGCGTTCCTGAAAGGGCGCGGCGCGGACCTGAGCAACGCTAGGCCTGAACAGATCGAGGCCTATTTCGCCGCGCTCAGCGACCGCGGCATGTCGCCGGCGACGGCGGCGCGGCGGCGTTCGGCTGTGCGGCAGTTCTACCGCTTCGTGCTGGGCGAGGGCTGGCGGAGCGATGATCCCTCGCGGCGGGTCGACGCCCCCAAGAAGGGCCGGCCGCTGCCCAAGGTGCTGAGCCGGGCGGAGGTCGATGCGATCATCGCGGCGGCCGGGGAGCGGGACGGGGCGCAGGGGCTGCGGCTGGCCTGCATGGTCGAGCTGGCCTACGCCTCCGGCTTGCGGATCTCGGAGCTGACCGCGCTGCCGCTGTCGGTGTTGGCGCGCGACCCGGCCTATCTGATCGTCAAGGGCAAGGGCGGCAAGGAGCGGCTGGCGCCGCTGAACGACGCCGCGCGGGCGGCGGTGAAGGCCTATCTGGACGTCCGCAAGGGATTCCTGCCGAAGGGAGACGCGGCCAATCCGTGGCTGTTTCCGTCGCGCAGCAAGGCCGGGCGGCTGACGCCGCGGCGGTTCGCCCAGCTGCTGGACGAGGCGGCGGCCGACGCCGGGATCGATCCGGCCCGGGTCAGCCCGCACGTGCTGCGTCACGCCTTCGCGACCCATCTGCTGGAGGGCGGGGCGGACCTGCGGGTGGTGCAGAAGCTGCTGGGCCATGCCGACATCGCCACCACCCAGATCTACACCCACGTCGCCGGCGAGCGGCTGCGCGAGGTGGTGGCGAGCAAGCATCCGCTGGCGAAGAAGTAGGGTTGTCCGGGCCCCCTTCGCGCGGCGGCGAGGGCGGCCCTGGCCAGGCGCCTCGGCGGACTCCCTGGTCCGCAACAAAACGTGAGGTGGGCCAGCCAGTCGCGGGGGCACGGCGCTGGCGGCTTGACGCAGGGCGCCTGATGGCTGTTCCTCGGGGTTGTGAGGCGGGCGCTTCGAGCCTAGTTTCCGCCGCTTCCGCAAACGGAAAGAGAAGATTCCTCGAATGGCCGCACACTATCTCGAGTTCGAGCGCCCCATCGCCGACCTCGAAGCGAAGATCGAGGAACTGTCCAAGCTGTCGGAGACGACCGGCTCGGGAACCCTGGACGCCGAAATCGAGGCGCTGCGCGCCCGCGCCCAGGAAGTCCGCCGCCAAGCCTATTCGAAGCTCGACGCCTGGCAGAAGACCCAGGTCGCGCGCCATCCGGACCGCCCGCACTTCATCGACTATGTGAGCGGGCTGATCGACGAGTTCGTCGAGCTGCGCGGCGACCGCAAGTTCGCCGACGACCAGGCGCTGATCGGCGGCCTCGGCCGGTTCCGCGGCCAGCCGGTGGTGGTGATCGGCCACGAGAAGGGCCGCGACACCGTCAGCCGGGTGAAGCACAATTTCGGCTATGCGCGGCCTGAGGGCTATCGCAAGGCCATCCGCCTGATGGAGCTGGCCGAGCGGTTCAACCTGCCGGTCATCAGCTTCGTCGACACCCCGGCCGCCTATCCGGGCGTCGGCTCCGAGGAACGCGGCGTGGCCGAGGCCATCGCCCGCTCGACCGAAAAGAGCCTGATGCTGGAGGTGCCGATGATCGCCATCGTCACCGGCGAGGGGGGCTCTGGCGGGGCGCTGGGCATCGCCTGCGGCAACCGGGTGCTGATCCTGGAGCACGCGATCTATTCGGTGATCCCGCCGGAGGGCGCCAACTCGATCCTGTGGCGCGGCGCGCGCACGGCCGAGGAAGCGGCCAAGGCGATGAAGATCACCGCCCAGGACCTGATCGGCATGAAGATCGTCGACCGGATCATCCCGGAGCCGCCGGGCGGCGCGCACTCCGACAAGGAGGCGATGGTCGCGGCGGTCGGCGAGGTGATCGCCGACGAGCTGGCCAAGATCGCCGACATGAGCACCGAGCAGCTGAAGAAGCAGCGCGCCGACCGCTTCTACGCCATCGGCCGTTCGGGGCTGCAGTAGGCGTCAGCCGACCGGCGCCCTCATCGAGGGCTGTGTGTCGTCGTCTAAACCGGCTTGCCTGACGCTGCGTCGTAGGTTTTTGGTCCTCCAAACAGATGTTTGGAGGGCGCGATGGCCTTGAAGACCCGTTTCACCGAGCTCGTGGGCGTCGAGCACCCGATCGTCCAGGGCGGCATGCAGTGGGTCGGCCGCGCCGAGCTGGTCGCAGCGGTGGCCAACGCCGGGGGCCTGGGCTTCATCACCGCCCTGACCCAGCCGACCCCGGACGACCTGCGGCGTGAGATCGACCGCTGCCGCAAGCTGACGGACAAGCCGTTCGGCGTGAACCTGACCATCCTGCCGGCGATCACCCCGCCGCCCTATGCGGAGTACCGCCAGGCGATCATCGACGCCGGCGTGACGGTGGTGGAGACCGCCGGCTACAAGCCGCAGGAGCACGTCGACCACTTCAAGGCGCACGGCATCAAGGTGATCCACAAGTGCACCGCGGTCCGCCACGCCCTGTCGGCCGAGCGGATGGGCGTGGACGCGATCTCGATCGACGGCTTCGAATGCGCCGGCCACCCGGGCGAGGACGACATCCCCGGCCTGATCCTGATCCCGGCCGCGGCCGACAAGGTGAAGATCCCGATGATCGCCTCGGGCGGCTTCGGCGACGCGCGCGGCCTGGTCGCGGCGCTGGCCCTGGGCGCCGACGGCGTCAACATGGGCACCCGCTTCATGTGCACCAAGGAAAGCCCGATCCACCAGAAGGTGAAGGAGCGGATCGTCGCCAACGACGAACGGGCCACCAACCTGATCTTCCGCACCATGCACAACACCGCGCGGGTGGCGAAGAACGCGGTCTCCGACGAGGTGGTGGCGATCGAGCGGCGCGGCGGCGCCAAGTTCGAGGACGTCAAGGACCTGGTCGCCGGCGCCCGCGGCAAGGTGGTCTATGAGGCCGGCGATCCCGAGCACGGCATCTGGTCGGCCGGCATGGTCCAGGGGCTGATCCACGACATCCCGTCCTGCGAGGAGCTGATCAGCCGCATCGTCCGCGAGGCCGAGGAGATCATCCACGGGCGCCTGGCCCGCTTCAGCACCGCCCGGCCGACCGTTCCGGCCTAGGAGCAGGGTCCCAGCGCCGAAAAAGAAGAACCCGCCGGAGCGTGAGCTCCGGCGGGTTTTCTGTTGGGACCATCGGCCGCCTGCCCAGTGAGGTGGGCGGGCGGCCTGCGGCGCTTAGTAGCGCAGGGTCGCGCCGACGTAGAAGAAGCGCCCGCGGTTGTCGAAGTTCGACGAACCGGTGCCGACGCCCTGGAAGGTTTCCGGCAGGTAAGGCGGGTTCTCGTCGGTGAGGTTGACGATGCCGCCGCGCACGGCGACCTGCTCGTTGACCTTGTACGAGGCGCGCAGGTCGTGGCTGTAGTAGTCGCCGGTGTAGTACGGCTCCAGCTGGGTCGGGGTGAAGGCTGTCGTCGAGGCCATCGAGCCGATGTAGTGGGTGGTCCAGGTCAACGACATGTCGTTGTAGTTCCACTGGACGCTGGCTTGCGCCTTCCACTCCGGAGTCGCGTTCGTGATGGTGTTCGCGAACTGGGTGTAGGCCTGGCCCGGCAGGCCCTGCTGGGCCCAACGGTACATCCATGTGGCGTCGGCGCGGAACAGCAGCTGACCCCACGACTTCTGGAACATCTCCTCGAAGTCGAGGCCGTACTGGACCGAGGCGTCGTAGCCCTCGACCTTCACCTTGGCGACGTTCTGGTTGGTCTGGATGACCTCGATCACGCCGCCCGCGACCGCGCCGCCGTTCGTGCCGGTCGGGTCACGAATGATCAGCGAGCAGAACGGGTTGGAGGCGTAGGCCTCGGTCGACTGGTAGCAAAGGTCCTGCAGCAGGGTGTTGATCGGGATGGTCCCGACCTGATCGGCGATGTTGTACTTGAAGAAGTCGAGCGAGAACTGCAGGCGTGGGATCCAGCGCGGCTGGACGACGACGCCGAGGTTGTAGGTGTTCGCCGTTTCCGGGCCGAGGTCCGGATTGCCGCCTTGCAGCAGCGGCAGCGACGGGCGGCCGGTGCCGAAGTTCGAGACGAAGGTCGCCGGGTTGTAGCCCGCGATCGCGGCCGAGCAGGTGGCCAGACGCAGGGCCTTGTTGGCGGCGCTGGCGACGGCGTAGCTGTCCTTGTCGCAGGGGTCGATGGCCGCGGTGGTGAAGTTGCGGCTCTGCGGCGAGTACAGTTCGACGATGTTCGGCGCGCGCACGGCGGTGCCTTGCGAGGCGCGGAAGCGGACGTCCTCGACCGGGGCCCATTCCAGGCGGACCTGGTACTGGTCGGTCTTGCCGATCGACGAGTAGTCGGCGATGCGGCCGGCGGCCTCGAAAGTCAGCTCCTGGGCGAACGGCAGGTCCTTCAGCAGCGGAACGCGCAGTTCGGCGTAGGCTTCCTTGGTGTCGTACTCGCCTTCACGGGTGCCGATGGCGTTGAAGAACAGAGCGCCCGAGGCGCCCAGGGCGTCCTGGGCGAAGAAGCTCTCTTCCTTGCGGTACTCGGCGCCCATGGCGAAGCCGACCGGGCCGGCCGGCAGCTCGAACAGGTCCGTGCCGATGTTGGCGGCGACGACGGTCTGCTTGACCTCCTGGTCGGTGACCGAGCTGGCGTTGGTCCAGGCGACGGCGGCCTGGTTGGCGCCGTTGACCAGATCCCACGGCACGCAGCCGGCGGCGCGGGCGGCGACGTCGCGGCAGACGACCTGGCCGTTGACCAGGATCGCGTCGGTGGCCTGTTGGACCCGCTTGACGTTCGGGAGGTTGTACGAGGAGGTCGAGCCGGTGGTCTTGCCGAACTGGGCGTACCAATCCCAGTTGAACTTGCGATCGAGCGCCTCGAAGGCGCCTTCCATGCCGGCGACGACACGGAGGGTCTCGCGCTCGGACTTGACGTCACGGCCGCCGAATTCGGTCCAGAACTTGCCGACCTGGGCGGTGGAGCCGGTGGTCAGGGTCTTGCCGGCCGCGAGCCATTCGGCGCGCAGGGCCTCGGCGGTGGCGCCGGCCCCGTTCAGGAAGGCGTTGTCGCCCTTCAGGGCCACCGGCATGGTGCCGCCGCCCTGGGCGTTGGAGAACGCCGGCTGGAAGAAGCCGTAGCCGTCGACCTTGGAGTAGGTGACGTCCAGGAACGCCTTGATGTTGTCGGCGACGCGGTAGTCGGCGTAGCCGCGGATGGTGCCGCGCTGCGACTTGGCCTGCAGAGCGTTGAGCGAGGCCGAGTAGAACAGGGCCTCGTCCTGGCAGGTCGGCTGCACGGACGGGGTCGAGCAGGGAGCGCTGAGGCGCACGACCTGCGAGGGATTGCGGTAGTCGAGGGTGACCGCGCGGGCCAGGCCGACGGCGCCCGGCAGCAGCTGGAAGGTCGCGGTCGGGGCGGTGTTCGACCGGCTGGCCGGGATCACCGTCTGCGGGTTGGCCAGGGTGTTGCGGCGGATGCCCGGATAGCCCCAGTCACGGTCGCGCTGGAAGATCGGCTCTTCGCGCGAGACTTCGCCGCCGACCAGGATGTTCAGGCGGTCGTCCAGCAGCTTCGTGCCGTACATGCCCGAGATGCGGAAGGTCTCGCCGTCGCCTTCCTGCGAGGAGCCGACCTGGCCCTCGATCTGCAGGCCGTCGAATTCCTTCTTCATGATCAGGTTGACGACGCCGGCGATGGCTTCCGAGCCGTAGACCGCCGAGGCGCCGCCGGCGACGGTTTCCACGCGGTCGACCATCATGGCCGGCAGCAGGTTCATGTCGACGGCCGGCGAGGAGGCGTCGGAGAACACGATCCGGCGGCCGTCCTGCAGCACCAGGGTGCGCGTCGGGCCAAGGCCGCGGATGTCGGCGCGCGACTGGCCGGCCAGGAACAGGGTCGAGGAGGTGTTCTGCGAGTTGCTGGCCGCATTGATCATCGGCAGGTCCATCAGCATGTCGCCCAGCGACACGGACCCGGAGGCGACGATCTGTTCTGAATCGATGGTGGCCAGCGGCACCGGAGCGTTGAAGGTGTCGCGGCGGATGCGCGAACCGGTGACGACGATCTCGTCAACGGCGACTTGCTCCTGGGCGGAAGCAATAGCGGGCACGGCGAAACTGGTCGCCGCGACGGAGCCGAGCAGTACGGCTCGAAGCGCGTTCTTCATGGGAACTTTCAATCTGGCCCCCGGCCTGAATGAGGAAGAGGGCCCCGGTGGGTCGCCGGAGCCGCGGTTACTCGGCCGTATCTCAACGTCAGATTATTACGAACGCTGCTGCGATTGTGACGGTTCTGCGTCCTGAAAACGGCGAGTTGACTGCTTCCACGCGGGTGTTTCGCCTGCAACGAAAAAGTCACGCATACGTAACAATACGTACCGTGATGTATCAGAAGGACTAAATGTGCGGCGCTCGCGACACACTTGTGGCGCGGTGCGAGCTTGGCCTTGCGGCGCAGAAAGTCGGACTCAGGCGATGGCCTTGAGCGTGGCGCCGAACTCCTCGACGCTGTCCGGGGTGACGGCCCACGAACACATGAAGCGCACCGAGCCGTCGAGGAACCGATAGGCGAACCAGCCGGCGGCGTGGAGGCGGCCAAGCGTCGCATCGTCCATCTCGACGAACACGGCGTTGGCCTCGACCGGGTGGCGCACCGGGAAGGGCGACAGCTCGGCCAGCCGGCGGGCCATGGCGTTGGCGTGGGCGGCGCGGGCGACGAAGGCCCCGCTCTCCAGCATGCCGATGAACGGAGCGGCGTAGAAGCGGCCCTTGGAGGGCAGCTGGCCCGACTGCTTCAGCCTGGCGTCGAAGCGGCGGGCGAGCGTGCGGTCGAAGATCACCACCGCCTCGGTGGCGGTCATGCCGGCCTTGGTCCCGCCGACCACCAGGATGTCGACGCCCAGCGAGCCGATGGCCTTGAGGTCGAAACCCGCCGCCGCGGCGTTGGCCAGCCGCGCGCCGTCGAGATGGACCGACAGGCCCTTGGCCTTGGCCGGGGCGGTGAGGGCGGCGACCTGTTCGACCGAATAGACCGTGCCGTACTCGGTGGCGTTGGTCAGCGACAGGGCGACGGGGAACTGTCGGTGGGCCATGTCGGGCTGGGCCAGCGGGCCGGCCAGGGCGGCCGGATCGATGCGGCCCGAGGCGCCGGGCAGGCCGACCAACCCCAGGCCCTGGCCGAAGAAGCCCGGGGCGCCGGTCTCGTCGGTGCAGATGTGGGCGTGCTTGTGGGCCAGCACCGCCTCGAACGGGCGGCAGAGCGCGGCCAGGGCGATGGCGTTGGCGGCGGTGCCGGAGGCGACGAAGCGGACCTCGGCGTCGGCGTCCAGCAGGGCGCGGACCGCGTCGGCGGCGCGGGCGCTGACCGCGTCGGTCCCGTAGCCGGAGGTGAACCCGGTATTGGCGGCGACCAGCGCCTCGATCGCTTCGGGCGCGGCGGGAGCGGTGTTGTCGGAGGCGAAATCGTAGCGGGCCATGGGCGTCCTTCGTAGCGCGGCCTCAGGTCACGGCGAAACCCGGAGTTTTCTGGTTTTTTCATAGACGCCGAGCATGCTGGCTCTGGGGGGAGCTTTATGGGTGGTTCGAAGGCGGTGGACCTGACCTCGCGGTTGGCGAGCGTGGCCCGACTGACGCCGCATGCGGTGGTGCTGTGCGATCCGGCCGGGCGGATCGACTGGGTCAATGACGGCTTCACGGCCATGACCGGCTATGAGTTCGACGAGGTGAAGGGGCGCACCCTGGCGCAGGTGCTGCGCAGCCCCGAGGGCGATCCCGAAACCTGGGCGATGATTGACGCCGCTGCGGCGGTCGGCGAAGGCTTCCGCGCCGAGGTCGTCGATCAGACCAAGGACGGGCGGCGGATCCATGTCGACGTCGACATGCGGCCGAGCTATTCGGCCGACGGCGTCCTGGACGGCTTCATCGTGATCACGGCCGACATCTCGGCCGCGCACGCCACCCGCGAGCGGCTGAAGTCGACCTCGCTGGCGCTGAAGTCGGCGGGCCGGCTGGCGCGGCTCGGCGGCTGGGAAGTCGATCTCGAAGCGCAGGTCGTGCACTGGAGCCCGGAGCTGGCCGAGCTGTTCGGGCGCCCCATGGTCGACGACCAAACGGCGTCGCTGGCCGTCTACGTCGAGGACGACCACGAGGCGGTGCTGGAACACCTGCGGCAGGCGATCGCCACCGGCGCTCCGATCGACTTCGAGGCCCGGGCGCGCACGGCCGACGGCGCGCCCATCTGGGTCCGGGTGATGGGCGAGACGCGGATGGTCGACGGCCGCTGCGTGGCGCTGCATGGCGCCACCCAGGACGTCACCGCCCAGCGCGAGGCCACCGCAGAGTTACGCGAGTCCGAGCGTTTCGGTCGCGGGGTGATCGACAGCGTCGCGGCCTATCTTGCGGTCATTGACGAGCAGGGCGTGATCATCGCCGCCAACTCGGCCTTCAAGGCGCTGGGCGCCGAGCTGCTGGGGGTGGACGTCTATCCGATGGGGCGCAACCTGTTCGGTGTGTTCGGCGGCCTGTCGGGCGGCAAGGCGCTGGTGCGCGGGGTACGTTCGGTGATCGCCGGAGAGGCGGCCAGCTTCTCGCGCGCCTACCAGGCGAATGACGGCGAATGGTTCCGGCTGACCGCCGCGCGGTTCCAGGGCGAGGGGCCGGTGCGCTGCGTGGTGGTCACCCAGTCGATCGAGGATCTGAAGCGCTCTGAGCGGCGGCTGAAGGTGGTCAACGCCTCGCTCAAGCGGGCCCGCGACCAGGCCAACGCCGCCAATGTCGCCAAGTCGGCGTTTCTGGCGACCATGAGCCACGAGATCCGCACGCCGCTGAACGGGGTGCTGGGCATGGCCCAGGCGATGGAGCGCGACGAGCTGTCGGCCCGCCAGCGCGAACGGCTGGGGGTGGTGCGTCAGGCCGGCGAGACCCTGCTGGTGCTGCTGAACGACTTGCTGGACCTGTCGCGGATCGAGGCCGGGCGGCTGGAGCTGGAGGACGCGGTCGTCGACATCGTCGCCCTGATGCAGGGAGCGCAGTCGACCTTCGGGCCGCTGGCCGCGGAGAAGGGGCTTGCCCTGCAGCTGGAGGTCGAGCCGGCGTTGAAGGGCGTGTGGGTCGGCGACCCCACCCGTGTTCGCCAGATCGTGCACAACCTGATCTCCAACGCAGTGAAGTTCACGGCCGCGGGCTGGGTGCGGGTACGGGCCCTGCGCCGGGCCGGCAAGCTGGTGATCGAGGTCGCCGACACGGGACCGGGCATCGCCGCCGAGCGTCAGGGCGCGCTGTTCCAGAAGTTCGTGCAGGAGGACGCCTCGACCACCCGGCGCTATGGCGGATCGGGGCTGGGGCTGGCGATCTGCCGCGAGCTGACCGAGCTGATGGGCGGAACCATCGCAGTGGCCTCGCAGCCCGGCGAGGGGGCGAGCTTTACGGTGACGCTGCCGCTGGTGCGGGCCAAGGCCGCGCCGCAGACGGCGCCCGAGGCGGCGGTCGTCGCTCCGGCCGGCGAGGTGCGGGTGCTGGCGGCCGAGGACAACCCGATCAACCGGCTGGTGCTGAAGACCTTGCTCAGCCAGGTGGGCGTCGAGCTGCGCTGTGTCGAGGACGGCGCGGCGGCGGTGGCGGCCGCACAAGAGGGCGGCTGGGACGTGATCCTGATGGACGTGCAGATGCCGGTGATGGACGGGCCAAGCGCCGCGCGGGCGATCCGCGAGCGCGAGGCCGAGCAGGGGCTGTCGCGCACGCCGATCATCGCCCTGACCGCCAACGCCATGGCTCACCACGAAGCCGAGTACCTGGCCGCCGGCATGGACGTGCTGGTGCCCAAGCCGGTGGAGCTGGAGCGGCTGATCGGCGCGATCGCGGCGGTGATGGAGGGGTAGGGCGCCAAATTGCTCCCCGACTGAAGGGACCGCTGATTCAGCAGGCCCCCTCCGTCTCGATGCTGCGCATCGATCCACCTCCCCCAACGGGGCAGGAATTGTCAGCTGTGCTCCCGGCCCCAGGCCTGCACGTCGGCGACGAAGAGGTCGGGTTCCTCCATGGCGGCGAAGTGGCCGCCGCGCGGCTGATCGGTCCAACGGACGATATTGTAGGCGCGCTCTGCCCAGCCGCGGGGCGGGGCGGTGTAGAGCGGCTCGCCCGGGAAGTTGGCGAAGGCGGTCGGGGTTTCGCAGCGCTGGCCCTCGGCCAGGGCGACGCCGCCTTCCTCGAGGAAACCGCGATAGTACCAGGCGCCGGTCGTGAAGCTGCCGGTCATCACATAGAGCATGATGTTGGTCAGCAGCCTGTCCTTGGGGTGGACCTGGTCGAAGGGCCTTTCGCGCAGGTCCGACCAGTCGTGGAACCGTTCGGCGATCCAGGCGGCCTGGCCGACCGGGTTGCCCGCGCCCATCCAGGCCAGGGACTGCGGCTTGGAGGCCTGGAGCCGGAAGTAGGCGCCCATCAGCTCCATCATCTGGCCCTGGCGGGTCAGCCAGGCGACCTCGGCCTCGTCCTTGGGGCCGCCGAACGGGCGCAGGGCCATCATGTTGAGGTGGATGGCGCGGACGTGGTTGTGGTGCTCATGGCCGAGCCAGGAGGTGATCATGGCCCCCCAGTCGCCGCCCTGGGCGAGATAGCGGTCATAGCCCAGCACCTTCGTCATCAGGGTGTTGAACAGCCGCGCGGTGGTGCGCTGGCCGATCGGGCGGACCGGCTTGGACGAGAACCCGAAGCCCGGCAGCGAGGGGATCACCAGGTCGAAGGCGTCCTTCGGATCGCCGCCGAAGCGGCTAGGGAAGGCGAGCTTCTCGATCGAGTCCCAGAACTCGTAGTGCGAACCCGGCCAGCCGTGGCTCAGCAGCAGCGGCCGCCGGCCGCCGGCCTCGCCGACGACATGCACGAAGTGGAGGTCGTAGTCCTCGACCTTGGCGGTGAACTGCGGGAAGCGGTTGAGGTCGGCCATCGCCGCGCGCCAGTCGTAGGCGCCGGTCCAGTGGGCGCAGAGCTCCTTGAGATAGGCCCCGTCGCAGCCATAGGCCCAGCCGTCGGGAACCTCGGGGATCGGCGGCCACGGATAGGCGCGGATCTGATCCAGCACCGCCTGCACGGCCTCGTCGCTCCAGGCGACCTCGAACGGTTGAACCACGTGACCCATCTCCCCTGATCGTTGGGCGGAAGATGGGGGACTTGCCCCAAGGGGCGTCAAGGGGCGACGTCAGCGCCGGGCCTTGCGCAGTTCGTCGACGGCGACCTGGTTCTGCAGGGCCAGGGCCTGGAGCGCCAGACGGGTATAGGCTTCGGGATCAACTTCGAACCGGCCGACCGCGCTCGCGTGGCCGACATAGCCAAGCCGGCTCTCCCAGGTGTCCACCGATTGCCCGCCGGCAGCGGTGGAACGCGCCGGGCCGCGATCGCCCTGGACCAGGCCGAAATCGCCCGGCGCCTCGAGCGAGCCGTCGACCTTGTACTCGAAAAAGCCGCCGTGCTGGCCGACCCGGACCCGCCAGGGTTCCATGGAGAAGCCGCCGATAACGGGCCCGCCGTGAATCATCGGCTTGTAGGAGGCTTGGGCGCCCCGGGCGAGGATCGCCATCGGCCCGCCGCCCGAGGCCTGCACATAGGCGTAGTTCACGGTGAAGCGCGGCGCGACCATGGTGGCGTCGAGGTCGCGCGTCATCGCCCGCACCGCGCCCAGGTTGACCGGCATCGCGCTTTCCGGCCAGGACCCGAGCCCGGTCGGATGCACCAGGGCGTATGACTGGCGCGCGCCCAGGTTGCTCATGGTCTGAATCTCGATCTGGCCCGCGCCGGCCTTGAGCTGGTCCGCGCCGGGGGTCGCCCGCCAGTCGTCGGGAGTGACCACCGTAAAGCCCGCGGCTTTCAGGCGTTCAACGAAGTCGGCATAGGCCCGGTCGGTGATCGCCTGGATCAGTTCGGGCTCTGCGCCGCTCAGCACGGTTTCCGCGGTGGCGCGGGTGTCGGTAGTGCTGGCGCTCGCCCGGGCGCGAACCATGAATGAGACGCGGTAGGACGGCACGAAGACGCTCGTGCGCACCTTGTCGCCGGCCAGCACGTTGCGGGTGAACTTCTGCGGCGCGGCCGAGGGCAAGTCGATCGGCGCATCGAGGGCCGCCGGCCGCTCGAAGGCCCGGGCTTCGCCCGTCGTGAAGGCCAACACCACAGCCGCGCCCGCCAATAGTCTGAACATCTCAAGCCCCCACCCAAAGGTCGAAGCCAGGATTTCATAAGGGGGGAGCAGCCCGCATCCCCGCTTTGGATACCAGGACGGCGATCTCCCCGGCGTGGGTGTCCTGGAGGAAACGGCCGGCCTCGGCGATGCGCACGTGCCGCAGGCCGGGCAGGCCGCGCCAGGGATCTTCCTGAGCGGCGGCGGCCCAAAGCGGGTCCAAGCCGCCGGTCACGACCGTCCAGGGCGCAGGGCCGGCGAGCAGCGGCGGCCGCCAGCGCGGATAGGCGGTTTGCTCGGCGGCCAGTCCGTCGGCCGTGCGCGCGCCGCAGGTCAGCAACTCGGCCACCGCGGCGTGGCGCCAGACCGGATCCTCGATCAGGGCCGCGTCGGCGGAATGGCCCCCGAACAGGCGGCGGATCAGGGTCTCGGTGAGCCGCACGCCGGCTTTCCGGCGCAGCAGAGCATAGATCGCGACGATCGCGCTGGGGTGCTGGGCGCCTAGGCGGATCCAGCCGTCGATGAGCTGCACGCCGGGTAGTCGCGCCTGGGGCGGGCGCGGCGAGATCAGCACGCCGGCCTGCACGCGTTCGGGATGCAGGGCGGCGAAGGCCAGCGCCGCAGGCGCACCGCCATCCCTGGCCAGCAGCCGCACGCGCTCCAGGCCAAGTGCGTCGAGCAGGCCCGCCATGTCGCCGGCTGCGGCGACGAACGGATCGCCGCCGGCCGGATCGGTGAGGCCAAAGCCCGGCCGGTCGACGCCCAGGGGGCGAAGGCCGCGGGCCTGGAGCGCTGCGCGCAGACGGGTCGCCACGCGGCGCGAACCCATGCCGCCATGCACAAACAGCACCGGCTCGCCGTCAGGAGGGCCGAAGTCGGCGGCGGCGACCTGGCGGCGGGCGAGATAGAAGATCCGGGTGGCGCCGAGCAGCCCTTCGCGGTCGGAGCAAGCGGTTTCGTCGGCCTCGGCGAAGGCGACCAGCGCGCGCGCTTCGGCCAGGAAGCGCGGCAGTTCGGCCAATCGCTTCTGGCCGGTCCGGGCAAGTATTTCCCTCGCCTGGTCGCGGACGGTGTGTGTGCTGAGGCCGAGCGTTTCGGCCGCATGGGGCAAGGTCGCGCCTTCGGCCAGCAGATGGCTCAGGCGCATCTGTGCGGGCGTCGCGCCCAAGGCTCGTCTTAGTCCGACATCGCGCGCCCAGTCGCAGACGCTCTCATCGGCCAGCAGGCGGGTCAGCCGCGCGAGCAGCGCGCCGCGACGGTCGGCTCCGGTGCTCTTCAGCAGCCGCCGCACGCGCTTGCGGACAGCAGCCTCCGACAAGGACAGCCGCTCGGCGATGGCGTCGAGGTCGTCGGCCTGCATCAGTTGGTCGAGCAGTTCGTGCTCGGACCGGCCGAGGCCGTAGACGCGCGCGGCGAAGTCGGCGAAGCCGCGCATGCGGCTGGGCGCGAAGGCCATGGCGACCAGCGCGCTGTCCCCGGGCGCATTGGCCAGCGCGCCGGCGACGGGCCAGGCGGCGGCGTGGCGGCGGGCCGCCAGCACGGTCAGCACCGCCTGTCCGCGGCGGTCTTCCAGGACTAGGTAGGCCCGTCCGGATCGAGCCGCGTGCGCCGTGGCCGGCGGGATCGCCGGCGCCCCGACCCCGAAGAGGTCCGTCCAACCGCCGCCGGCCCAGGCGAGGGTTCCGCCGTGGATCACCGCCGCGGCGAAGCCTGCCTCAGGCGCCGCAGGGCGGCATGCGAGGGATTCATTGCCGGCGTCGTGCAGGCCGTCGAGCTGCGGCGCCCGGTTGTCGGCGACGTCGCGCTCCAATTCCGCCCAGAGCGCGAAGAACCGATCGGCCTCGAACTCACGGGCGGGCGGTTTCAAGTCACGCCCCCGGCCGCAGGCCCTTGGCGAGGGTATGGCCGAGCTGGCGGTTGATGATGCGGGCCATGCCCTTGGGCAGTTTGCCGGCCAGTTCGAGGGTCACCGCCCCGTGGGTGGCGGCCCAGTACATGCGGCCGATCTCCTCGGGGTCGCCTTCCATGACGCCGGCCTCGACCAGGCCCTTGATGTAGGCCGAGCGCATGGCGTTGGCCCGCGAGGCGGCGGCGACCAGCTCGGGGTAGTCCTGCTCGTGCGGCTGGTTGAGATCGAACATCAGCTTGTAGGTCTGCGGGTGTTCGAAGGCGAAGTTCAGATAGGCCTCGCCCACCGCCGAGCTCTTGGCCTTGGCGCTGCCCTGGGTGTGGGCGAGCGCGGTCTCCAGCGCTTCGGCGAAGCGGTTGAAGCCGTTGGTGCGCACCGCCGCCAGGATGTCTTCCTTGTCGGTGAAGTAGCGGTAGGGGGTCATCGGGCTGACCCCGAGCTCGGCGGCCAGCTGGCGCATGGTCACCGCGTCCGGTCCCTTTTCGGCGAACAGCTTCTCAGCCGCGTCGCACAGGCGTTCGCGGAAGTCGGCGACATCGGACTCGGAGAGGACGCGGGGCATCGGTAAAATCGACCCAAAAGAAAGTGCTTGTCCTGGGTTAGCTCTTACGTAATAAATTTACAATGTAAAAGGCGAGGAAGCGATGTCGGACTGGGATGTGCTCGTTGCGCGGGACGATCTGCGCCATGTCGAGGTGCGCGAGGCCGCCCCGCGGGCGCCGCTGGCGGACGGCGAGGTCCGGCTGGAGGTCGAGCGTTTCGCGCTGACCGCCAACAACATCACCTATGGCCTGATCGGCGAGGCGTTCGGCTACTGGAAGTTCTTCCCGGCCGAGGGCGGGCTGGGCCGCATCCCGGTCTGGGGCTTCGCGCGGGTGGTGGAATCGCAGGCGGCGGACACGCCCGTCGGCCTGCGGGTGTTCGGCTACCTGCCGATGTCGAGCAGCTTCACGGCGCGGCTGGCGCGCAAGGGCGGCGGCTATGTCGACACCTCCGCGCACCGGGCCGGGCTGCCGCCGACCTACAACGCCTATGCCGAGGCGCCCGAAGAGGCGATGGATGATCATCGGGCGCTGCTGCGGCCGCTGTTCATGACCTCGTGGCTGCTGGACGATTTCCTGTCCGAGGACGCGTCGGTGAAGACGCTGGTGCTGTCGAGCGCGTCGAGCAAGACGGCGATGGGCCTGGCCTGGTTCGCGCGGCGGCGCGGCGTGCCGGTGGTGGGGCTGACCTCGCCGGGCAACGCCAAGACCCTGGGGGCGCTGGGCCTCTACGACCGCATCGTCCCCTATGGCGAGGCGGCCGCGCTGAAGGTCGAAGGGCCGGCGGCCTATGTCGACTTCGCCGGCGACGCGCAGGTGAACGAGACGGTCCACAGCGCCCTGGGCGAGAGCCTGGCTCGCAGCATCATCGTCGGCGGCACGCACTGGAGCGGCGATCGCGCGCCGCGCGCGCTGCCCGGCCCGCAGCCGGTATTGTTCTTCGCCCCCGACCAGATCCGCAAGCGGGCGGCCGAATGGGGCCCTGAGGAACTCGACCGGCGGTTCGCCGCGGCGCTGCGCGAGTTCGTAGCCGACGCCGGCTGGCTGAGGCTCAAGCAATCGACGGGCCCTGAGGGGCTTCTGGCCGCCTATCGCGAGGTGCTGGAAGGCCGCGCGCGGCCCGACGAGGGACATATCATTCGACCGGCGTGAGGCCGGCGTCAGAGGAGGAAGACCATGGACGGCGATGCCCGCATCAACCCCTATCTGTCCGGTAACTTCGCGCCGGTCCGCAGCGAGGACGACTTCGAACTGACGGTGATCGGCGAGATCCCCAAGGGCCTGCGCGGAACGCTCTACCGCACCGGGCCCAATCCGCAGTTCGAGCCGCGCGGCGAGTATCACTGGTTCTCCGGCGACGGGATGATCCACGCCTTCCATGTCGAGGACGGCAAGGTCAGCTACCGCAACCGCTATGTGCGTACGCCCAAGTGGGAGGCGGAGAACGCCGCCGGCCGGGCGCTGTGGGGGGCGTTCGGCAACCCGGCGACCACCGATCCCAGTGTGCTCGGCAAGGACAGCGGCGGGGTGGCCAACACCAACATCGTCTTCCACGCCGGCAAGCTGCTGGCGCTGGAGGAGGGGCACCTGCCCTTCGAGATGCAGCCGCGGACCCTGGAGTCCAAGGGACCGGTCGAGCCGTATAAGGGACGGGTCACGGCGCACCCGAAGATCGATCCGAAGACCGGCGAGATGGTCTGGTTCGGCTACGGGATCGGGCCGATGCCGTTCGGCACGGGGATCAGCTACGGCGTCACCGACGCGACCGGCAAGGTGGTGCGGCGCGACGACTTCGAGGCGCCCTATTCCTCGATGATCCACGACTTCTTGGTCACCGATAACTACGTGCTGTTCCCGGTGCTGCCGCTGACCGGCAGCCTGCAGCGGGCGATGAGCGGCCTGCCGGCCTTCGCCTGGGAGCCCGACAAGGGCAGCCACGTGGCGGTGATGCGCCGCGACGCCGACGTCTCGACGATCCGCTGGTTCAACGCGCCGCCGTCCTACGTCTTCCACCCGATGAACGCCTGGGAGGAGGACGGCAAGATCATCGCCGACGTGTTCCGCTATGACAGCGCCCCGCTGTTCCCGAACGCCGACGGCTCGCCCGGCGCCAAGTCGGCGGCGCGGCTGGTGCGCTGGACCTTCGACCTGACGGGGAACTCGGACGCCATCAAGGAAGAGGCGATCGACGACCTGGACGGCGAGTTCCCGCGCTTCGACGAGCGGCATGCGGGCCTGGCCTATCGCCACGGCTGGTACGCGGCCGATCCGTCGGGCGCCAAGACCATCAAGCAGACGGCGATCGCCCACCTGGATCTGAAGACCGGCAAGCGCCAGGTCTACGAGCTGAGCGGCGGCGACATGACGTCGGAGCCGGTGTTCACCCCGCGCTCGGACAGCGCCGACGAGGGCGACGGCTGGGTGACGGCGGTGGTCTGGCGGGCGGCCGAGAACCGCAGCGACTTCCTGGTGTTCGACGCCCAGGACGTCGCCAAGGGCCCGATCGGGACCGCGCAGCTGCCGCGGCGCGTGCCGTTCGGGTTCCACGGCAACTGGGTGTCGGAGTAGGCGAACCTCGAGTGTCACCCCGGAAAGCGCGAAGCGCTTGTCCGGGACCCATTCGCGGGGAGCATGGAGCGCTTGGCGCGGGCTGAGCCGCTTCCCGCACTATCTGGTGTTCATGGGTCCCGGTCTTCGGCTACGCCGAAACCGGGATGACACTGGATCGCGCGCCCTTCTTTTCCGCTCGGACCTCCCCTAGACCTGTCCTCCTCAACGAGTTGGAGGGGCCATGCGGGCGATCTGGTACGAGCGGACGGGGCCGGCGCGCGAGGTGCTGGAACTGGGCGAGCGGCCCACGCCGCAGGCCGGGCAGGGCCAGGCGCTGGTCCGGGTGCGGGCCTCGGGGGTCAACCCGTCCGACGCCGGGATGCGGGCGGGACCTGCGCCGATGGCCTACCCGCGCATCACCCCCAACAGCGACGGGGCCGGCGTGGTCGAGGCGGTGGGCCCGGGCGTCTCCGAAGCCTGGGTCGGCAAGCGGGTCTGGTTCTACAACGGCCAGCGCAACGGCCGGGCCTTCGGCTCGGCGGCCGAGTACATCGAGCTGGACGTCGACCTGCTGAGCGAGCTGCCGGACACAGTGTCGTTCGCGGAAGGCGCGACCCTGGGCATTCCCTGCATGACCGCGCATCGCAGCCTGTTCCTGGCCGGACCGGTGCAGGGCCGCACGGTGCTGGTCACCGGCGGCGCCGGCGCGGTCGGCCACTATGCGGTGCAGCTGGCCGCTTGGGCCGGGGCGAGCGTGATCGCCACCGTCAGCTCGGAGGAAAAGGCGCAGCGGGCCCGCGAGGGCGGGGCGCATCACGTCATCGACTATCGCCGCGAGGACGTCGCCGCGCGGGTGCGCGAGCTGACCGGCGGCGAGGGCGTGCATCACGTGGTCGAGGTCGACTTCGGCGGCAACCTGGCCTCGACGCTGGCCAGCGTGCGGCTGAACGGTTCGATCGCCTACTACGCCACCAAGGGCGCGCGGGAGCCGGTGATGCCGGCCGGGGCGATGATGGGCCTCAACCTTCAGATCAACAGCGTTTACCTGCCGGTGTCGCCGCACGAGGCGCGGCGCCGGGCGCAGGCCGACATCACCCGCTGGATCGGGACCGGCGAGCGCATGCTGTCGGTGGCCGGGCGCTTCCCGCTGGAAGACTGCGCCGGTGCGCACGAACTGGTCGAAAGCGGCGGCAAGGTCGGCACCGTGGTGGTCGAGCCGTGACCGCTCCCGAAGACGCTATCCGCGCACGGCGCAAGCTGACCAACAAGCTGATCGCCGCCCACGACGCGCCGCGGCTGAAGCCGTTCTTCGCAGCCGACGCCAACCTGATCTCGGGCGAGGGCGGCCTCTTGATGGGCGCGCCCGCGATCATCGCCGCGTTCGAGGCGCAGTTCGCCGACCCGAGCTTCGTGACTTATCTGCGGACGACGCAGAGCGTGACCCTGGCGGGCGACGGGATGCGCGCCGCCGAGACCGGGACCTGGCTGGCGACCTGGAAAGACCAGACCGCGACCGGGCCCTATCTAGCTGCCTGGAAGAAGGTGGTCGGCCAGTGGGTGATCGAGAGCGAGACGTTCGTGACGGTCGGCTGAGAGCGCCGCAAGGTTGAACCGCGCACGGGCGGCGGCTATGAAGGGCCATGGTTCGCACCTTTGCAGCCCTTCTTGCGCGACTTACCGGCGGCCGCCGGATCTAATCGGCTGCCCCGGCGGCGGCACGCCAGCCTCATCGACAATTCCGACTGCCCGCCTCCCAGAGAGAGCTGCACAATGCTGCGCGACCCTTCCGTCAAATATCGTCCGTTCCCTCAAGTTCACCTGACCGACCGCCAGTGGCCGTCGAAGACCATCACCAAGGCGCCGCGCTGGCTGTCGACCGATTTGCGCGACGGCAACCAGGCGCTGGCCGACCCGATGAACGCCGAGAAGAAGCAGCGCTTCTTCGATCTGCTGGTCGGCATCGGGGCCAAGGAGATCGAGGTCGGATTCCCCTCGGCGGGCGCCACCGAGTTCGACTTCATCCGCGGCTTGATCGAGCAGGGCAGGGTGCCCGACGACGTGATGATCCAGGTGCTGACCCAGTCGCGACGGGACCTGATCGAGACCAGCTTTGCGGCGCTGGAGGGCGCGCGCACCGCGACCGTGCACCTCTACAACGCCGTCTCGCCGGTCTGGCGCGAGGTGGTGTTCGGGCTGGACCGCGCGGGCGTGAAGGCGCTGGCGATCGAGGGCGTCAGCATCATGCGCGAGCAGGCCGAGCGGCGGCCGGGCACCGACTGGCGCTATGAGTACAGCCCCGAGACCTTCTCGACCGCCGAGCTGGAGTTCAGCCTGGAGGTCTGCGAGGCGGTGCTGGACGTGCTGGAGCCGACGCCGGAGAAGCCGGTGATCCTGAACCTGCCGGCGACGGTCGAGGCGGCCAGCCCGAACATCTATGCCGACCAGATCGAGTGGATGTGCCGTCACATCTCGCGGCGCGAGGCCGTGGTGATCTCGCTGCATCCGCACAACGACCGCGGCACCGGGGTGGCGGCGGCCGAGCTGGGGCTGATGGCCGGCGCCGACCGCATCGAGGGCTGCCTGTTCGGCAACGGCGAGCGCACCGGCAATGTCGACCTGGTGACCCTGGCGCTGAATCTCTACACGCAAGGCGTCGATCCGGAGCTGGACTTCTCGGACATGGAGACGGTCGTGAAGACCGTCGAGTACTGCAACCAGCTGCCGGTCCACCCGCGTCATCCCTATGCCGGCGAACTGGTGTTCACGGCGTTCTCGGGCAGCCACCAGGACGCGATCAAGAAGGGCTTCGAAGCCCAGGCCAAGCGCAACGACCAGCTCTGGGCCATGCCCTATCTGCCGATCGACCCGGCCGACCTGGGCGGCAGCTACGAGGCGGTGATCCGGGTCAACTCGCAGTCCGGCAAGGGCGGCGTCGCCTGGGTGCTGCAGCAGGACAAGGGCCTGAAACTGCCCAAGCCGATGCAGGCGCACTTCAGCCGCGCGGTGCAGCAGTTGGCCGACGAAACCAGCCGCGAGCTGGCGACGGCCGACATCTGGGAGGCGTTCGAGCGGGCCTACCACCTGACCCCGGGACAGAAGTTCGAGCTGGCGAGCTTTGAAGAGTCCGGTGTCTCGCGGGTCGACGGCCAGCGGGTGTTCGTCGGCCAACTGCGGCTGGACGGGCGCGAGATGACGATCCGCGGGCGCGGCAACGGGCTGATCTCCAGCCTGCTGGCGGCGCTGGAGGCCGACTGCGGGCTGAAGCTCGACGTCGCCGATTTCCAGGAGCACGCGATCGGGGCCGGCAGCGACGCCATGGCCGCGGCCTATGTCCAGTGCCGCACGGCCGACGGGCGCACGGTGTTCGGGGTGGGGATGGACGCCGACGTGGCGACCGCCTCGGTGCGCGCGGTGCTCAGCGCGGCGAACGGGGTGTAGGCCCCACAGAGTGTCATCCCGGAAAGCCCATAGGGCTTGTCCGGGACCCATTCGCGCCTGCGTCCGCCGGTAGTGGTGAACACCGTGGGCTTGCTTCCAGGATCTGGTGTTCATGGGTCCCGGTCTTCGGCTGCGCCGAAACCGGGATGACACGTTTGATCGCCACTCGTGCGGGTGAAGGCCGGGGTCCAGCGCGTCGACCGAACCGGTGACCGACGCCAAGCCCGGTCGTGGGCCTCGGCCTTCGCCCGGACGAGCGTCAGCGGGTGAGGAAGAACTCCACGGGGGTTGAGACCTCGATCCGTTCGCCACGCACGCTGTGCGGGGCGCCGGGGAACGGGTTGGAGCGGTCCAGCATGGCCATGGCCTCGGCGTCGAGGCTGGCGTAGCCGGACGAGCGGACGACGTCGCCGCCGAGAAGCTGGCCCTGGCGGTCGACCGCGAAGTGGACATGCACGACGCCCTCCTCGCGACGCATGCGCGCGCGCTTGGGGTAGGTCTTGTGCGCCTCCAGCCAGGCGCGCAGGCGCGAGGCGTAATCGGCGCCGGCGCCGTTCCTGGCGTCGATGTCGAGGCCGTCGCGGGTTCCCTGGCGCTGAGCCGGCGCGGCCTGGGCCGGCGGCCCGGAGGCGGCTGCGACCTGCGCAGGCGGGGGCGAGGGGGCCAGCGTGGCGGCGGCCGTAGATGACGCAGCAGGCGCCTCGCGCGGCTGAGGCGGCGCGGGGACAGAGGCGGAAGTCGTCGGCGCAGGATCCCGAGGAGGGGAGGAAGGAGCCTGCGCCGACGTGGGGACCGGGGCGTTATTCGCGCCGCCCCGGACCTGAACCAACTCCGCCATGATCACGGTCTCGTCCCACACGGGCGGCTCGTCGGCCGCCGAGCGCACGACCAGGGCGATGAGGCCGAGGTTCAGCGCCGCGGAGACCGCGAAGGCGAGCGTGCGTGCGGGCGTGACCGCGAACATCAGAACGTCCGCGCCAGAGTCAGCTTGAAGGTGCGGCCTTCGGCGTCGAGCGACTGCAGATGGCGGCGGAACTGCTTGTCGAGGACGTTGTCGACTGCGGCGCGGACTTCCAGGCCCTCGAACGGGCCCTGGTCCGGCGTCCAGGTCACGAACAGGCCATGCACGCCGTAGCCGCCGGTGCGGCGGCCGCCGGGGCCGATGTCCTCCTGGTCGGCGGCGAATTCGCCGCGCCAGCCGGCCGAGAGGTTCTGGTCGGTGAAGCGCCAGCCGACGGTCATGTCCAGCTCGTCGGCCGGGATGGTGTTGAGCGGCTGGCCGGTGAGGCGGTTCTCGCCCTCGATACGCGAGAGGCCGGCGCGGGCGAAGAGGTTGCGCGAGGCGTATTCGGCCTCGATCTCGACGCCCTGGAACCGCGATTCACCGATGTTGACGAAGTAGGCCGAGTTGGCCGTGCCGCGGGTGATCAGGTTGGAGACGTCGTTGCGGAAGGCGGTGACCTTGGCGCGGACGGCGTCGCCCTGGGTCAGCACGTCGTCGAACGACAGGGTGAAGCCGCCTTCGAAGTTGTCGGACTCTTCCGGCTTCAGGTTGAGGCTGAAGTTGTTCGCGGTGGCGCTGGTGCGGCTGTAGATCTCGTCCAGCACCGGCATGCGGACGGTCCGGGCGACCGAGCCGAACACCGCGAAGTTGTCGGTGAAGGAATAGAGCACCGCCAGCTTGGGCGAGGCGGCGCTGTCCTCGACCTCGGTGCGGTTGGTGACGCCGGCGCCGGGCTTAAGCTTGGTCCAGTCGACGCGGACGCCGGGGATGATGGTCAGCCTGTCCGACCAGATCAGCTCGGCCTGGGCGTAGAGGCCGTACTTGCCCATGTCGCCTTCCGGGTGGGTGGCGGCGCCGGGCACGGTGTTTCCGGCGGCGGTGACCCGCGGATTGCGGCGCTCCTGCTTGTAGGCCTGGGTGCCGAGGAACAGGAAGCCGGTCCAGTCCTCGCCCCAGTCGAAGCGCGAGGTGTTCTGGATGCGGCCCTGCCAGGTCTCGTAGGAGAACTCGGAATAGACCACGCCGGACAGGAAGGTGGTCTCGCGCTGCTCGACCTTGGAATTGGCGTAGGAAGCCTGGGCCTCGAGATCGAACAGCTTGGAGCCGCCGAAGTCGTTTTCGTAGCCGAAGGTGGCGGTGACGTCGTCGACCTTGCGGCGGACCGGCGTGGTCCCGAACGCCTCGGCCTGGTCGTAGATCTGGGTGCTGTCGGACAGCCAGTTCTGATAGGTCGCCCAGACGCTGTGGTCATTGTCGCCGCCGATGTAGTAGCGGCCCTTCAGCAGGTACGAGCTGGAGGTGACGCCGGAAGGGACGACCGTGGTCCCGTCGCCGCTCTTGTAGTCGTCGGCCTCGCGGCGGGTGTACATCGCCAGAAGGTCGAGGTTTTCAGCCGGCTGGCCGGCGAGGATGGCGGCGCCGAACAGGCCTTCGTTGTTGCTCTCGAAGCCGGCGCGCAGGCGCACGGCGAAGCGGTCATCCCCGGTCAGGAAGTCCGAGGCGTCCT